>JBAVPB010000227.1:0-50088 GCA_049692655.1 Chthoniobacteraceae bacterium
CTTCCAGGCATCGCCGGCACCACTGGCAGCAACTCCTCCGAAACCGTCTGGGACGACATCGCCCAGAAAAATCAGCGGCCTCTTCTTGCCCCGGAGCCTCTTCCTGCGCAGTCCACTTACTCGACACCGACGCCTGTGCCGGTCAAGCCTGTTCCTACACCGGTCCCCGAACAGAAAGTCTCGCGGTCCATTCAGGAACAACAATTGGCGGATCTCCTCCACCACGATCTTGGGTCGAAGGTAATCGCCGTGTTTGACGCCCTGTTTCTATTGGCGCTCGGGCTGGCAGTAATCGTGATGTTCTTTATAATCAGGAAACCAAATGACCCGGCGATGCTGATCGCCTTCAATGCAGGCTTGGTGAGATTGTTATTGTCGGTGGCCGCAAACGCCCTCAAACCTGAAAGCGCAATCAACCAGAGTCAATTTCTCATTTTTTCCATTGAGTGCCTGACCGCGCTCGAGTTCATGATGGTTGTTTACGTGGGCAATTACCTGTGGCGGCAATTGGGAACCGATTATTGGGGGATCGCAATGTGGAAGACGAACCGGGGACGGATGATAGAGGTTTCCCTGGCCGCGATAGTAGTATCCGTGCTTTATTCCGCAGTGTTGTTTTTGTGGACTCATCCTTCAGCCGGATGGGCCGTGAAATTTCTGGCAAAAGCCAGTGGTGCATCACATGGCGGCCAAACAGCCGCAATCCTGCTGATGTGCGCGACTTTTGCGTTTTCGGAAGAATTTTTATTCAGGGGATGCATTCAGCCACTTCTTACCAGATGGTTCGGGGGAACTCACACTGCTTCCACTGCGGCGATTATTATTACAGCGATGCTATGGACATTCGCCCATGCAGGTTCCCTCTCTCCCGATTGGGTGAAGTTTCTCCAAATTTTACCCCTTGGGCTGTTTCTCGGGTGGTGGTGCAAGAAAGCGGGAGTTCTAGGCACGCTGGCGGTCCACCTTGGCTTCAACTTTGCCCTGGTACGGATCGCACAATATTTGATAAGTTGAATGTTTTTTTCGCCTCACAATTCCCTGAGGCGCAACGAAATAAGCGAAATATTACTTACAGTTACAAATCAAAAAACTAAAAAACACTTGACATAATATGAGATTTTTACTAGAGTCATGGGAAATAAGGAATCTATTTGGCCAGATTTAAATATCTGCACAAATAGGACTCAAAAGCCGTACCTATCGGACCTGT
Organism: Chthoniobacteraceae bacterium; assembly: GCA_049692655.1. Classification (GTDB taxonomy): domain Bacteria; phylum Verrucomicrobiota; class Verrucomicrobiia; order Chthoniobacterales; family Chthoniobacteraceae; genus DASZPK01. The sequence goes on from JBAVPB010000227.1 coordinate 1,211, forward strand.
GCAATTCAGGATCCCGAGCCGCCCTCTCGGTCGTTTATCCGACTCAATCCGGGTTAATCCGACCAAATCCGAGTAAAAATTTCCATGAAAATCACCAATCACAGACAAACTTTAAACCCTGAACCCTGCACAGAATCTTCCCTATTCAATGTTGAAAGTTGAAAGTTCAACGTTGGAAGTTCGCTCCATCCCACTTTATCCCGGATTATCCCACTCAATCCCACTCTCAAAATATACGAAACCATACCCTCTTACTAAAATTCAAACCCCAAACAATCCTCTTCCACACGGCATTACGCGTGCTACAAAGACCACCTCATGAAAAAAGCAGTTTCCCTCATTGTCTGGATAGCCGTCATCCTCTTGGGCGTATGGGCCTACGCGACTCTCGCCCTCCATCGCGGCGAGCAGTTGAATTCCGTCTTCATCCTCATGGCCGCTCTTTGCACCTATGCGATCGGCTACCGTTTTTACTCAAAATGGATCGCCGTCCGCGTCCTCATGCTGGATGACCGCCGCTCCACCCCGGCTGTCGCTCACGACGACGGTCACGATTACGTAAAAACGAACAAGTGGATCGTCTTCGGCCACCATTTTGCCGCCATCTCGGGCCCCGGTCCTTTGGTGGGCCCTGTGCTTGCAGCCCAGTTTGGCTACCTGCCGGGAACGCTCTGGATACTCATCGGCGCCGTGCTCGGCGGTGCGGTGCAGGATTTTGTAATCCTGTTCGCCTCAATCCGCCGCGACGGAAAATCCATCGGCCAGATGATCAAGGAGGAGCTGAACAAACCCGCCGGAATCGTCGCACTGGTGGCGGTCCTCGCAATCATCATCATTCTGCTCGCAGTGCTGGCTCTGGTGGTCGTGAATGCCCTTGCCGAAAGCCCATGGGGAATCTTCACCGTCGGTGCAACCATCCCCATCGCGATGTTCATGGGTTGCTACATGCGCTTTGGACGCGTGGGCAAGGTCTTGGAAGCCTCGGCCATCGGTGTCGTATTGCTGTTGCTCGCAGTATGGGGCGGCCAGTATGTCCATGGCCACGAGGCATGGGCAAAAATTTTCACACTCAACAAGGAGCCTCTCGCCTGGGCGCTGATTTGCTACGGCTTCGCCGCCAGTGTGGTTCCCATCTGGCTGCTTCTGGCGCCCCGCGATTACCTGAGCACGTTCATGAAGCTCGGCACCATTTTCCTGCTGGCGCTCGGCTGTTTCCTGGTCCTCCCAACCCTGAAAATGCCTGCACTTACCACGTTCATCGATGGCTCCGGCCTCGTGGTGCCCGGCAAGCTCTTTCCTTTCTGTTTCATCACCATCGCATGCGGCGCGATCTCCGGCTTTCACTCGCTCATCTCCAGCGGCACCACGCCGAAAATCATCACGCGTGAAACTTATTCCCGCCCGATAGGCTACGGGGCGATGTGCCTCGAGTCGCTCGTTGCGATCATGGCGATCATCGCCGCCTGCACGCTAGATCCTGGCGTTTACATGAGTGTGAATTACAAGGCCCCGGGCGCAACCACCGCCGAGGTGGCCGCACACACGGTCGCAAAGATCAACTCACTCGGGCCTGATTACGCCGTGACGGTCAAGCAAATGGATGATCTCGCCACGCAGATCGGCGAAAAAACACTCATCGGGCGCACCGGTGGCGCGGCGACTCTCGCCGTGGGCATGGCGCATATTTTTTCCCATGCGGTGAACGGCCACGGACTCGATCTCTGGTATCACTTTGCGATCATGTTCGAGGCGCTCTTTATTCTCACCACACTCGATGCAGGAACGCGCGTCGGCCGGTATCTCCTCCAGGATGCGCTCGGCGCCATATGGAAACCGCTCGGCAACAATAAGAAAATCGGCGCTGACATTTTCTCAAGCGTCCTTATCGTCGCCGCATGGGGATGGTTCCTGATCCAAGGCGTGCGCGATCCCGATGGCGGGGTAAAGGCGCTCTGGCCGATCTTCGGCATCGCAAATCAAATGCTCGCAGGCATTGCCCTCTGCCTGGCAACGACGGTTATCTTGAAAATGCAGCTCGCCCGTGAAAAACCGCGCGCCGTTTATGCGCTGGTCACGCTGCTGCCCCTGGTATGGCTGCTAACCGTGACGCTCACCGCCGCCGGTGAAAAGATTTTCCATCCCGATCCCCGGATCGGTTTCCTCGCGCAGGCAAAGGGCATCGAGGCAAAACTGCCGGCCCTGCGCGATGCGGCCACTGCTGGCAATGCGGTCGCCCACAAGGCCCTGCTCGCAAACCAGATGATGCTGTTTAACACATTGCTGGATGCAGTCGTCACCGGTGCCTTCATCGTGCTCGTGGGTTTGATCCTTCTTTTCAGCATCCGTGAATGGTTGCTGCTCCTTGCCCGGAAACGTCTCACCGTCCTCCGCGAAACCGATCCCATCTGGCTGCCCGATTACGAACTGGCCGGCGAAAAACCGCTCCACGTCCTCGGCCTCTTCGCCCTGATGTTCGCGCTCGCAAAGGAACTCTCCGGCGAAGCTGCCCTCGAGCGCGCCCGCACCCAGGCAATTGAGATCTGCGAATGCGGGACAACGGAACACCAGCAGCTCTACGTGACCATCACGACACGCCGTTTCAAGGGGGTGAACCGCTGCTGTTAACCGGTGTGTGACTAGGGCGTGAAGTCCTGCCCTTTTTTCAGTCGCGCACAAAAGGCGGCTAGCAGCTTCGCGGTATTTTCCAGGTCGGCAAGCGATAGCATCTCGTTCGGCGTGTGCATGTAACGCAATGGTACCGAGAGCAGCCCCGTCGCCATGCCCGCCCGGGAAATCTGCATCACATTGGCATCAGTCCCCGTGCCACGCGCTGCCGATCCCACTTGATACGGGATGTGTTCTTTCTCAGCCGTCTCGACCATCAGTTTAAACACCACGGGATTGATGTTTGCCCCGCGAAAAATCATCGGCCCCTGCCCGATGTGATACTCCCCGGTCTTCTTCTTTTCAATGCCAGGACTGTCCGTCGCATGTCCCACATCGAGCGCGATCCCCACCTCCGCCTCGCTCGAAAATGCGCTCGTCTGAGCCCCGCGAAGTCCGATCTCCTCCTGCACCGTCGAAACCCCCACCACGCACGCATCACTCTTTTTCCCATGAAGCAACCGCAGCACCTCGGTCACAATCCACGTCCCCATCTTGTTGTCGAAAGCCATGGAAACCGCGCACTCATTCGCCAGCTCGGTATAAGGCTGCGTGAAAACCCCAGCGTCGCCGATGGACACCAGCTTGAGTGCCGCCTTCTTGCTGTTCACGCCAATATCCACATAAAGATCATGCATCTTCGGCACACGCTTCCGGTCATCCTCATCCATCAAATGGATCGCCTTGCGCCCGATCACCCCCGGCACGAATCCTTCCTTTGCCATGATCGATACCCGCTGCGACACCGCCACCGTCGGATCGACACCGCCGATCGCTTCCACATACAAAAACCCATCGTCCGTAATGTACTGCACGATGAACCCGATCTGGTCGCAATGCCCTGCCAGCATTACCCGCGGTTTCCCTCCGCCATTCCTGATGCCGAACACATTACCCATCACATCCGTCTTCACCTCGTCGCACCACGGCTTGATGCGTTCACGCACCAGCTTCTGGACATCTTGTTCGTAACCGGACGGGCTTGGCGTCTCCACCAGTTTCTTGAGGAAGGCTTTGGAATCAGGGTTCATGGCCGTAATCTCCCACAGAACCTCTTTTCATTCGAGTCAAAATTGTCCCGTATGTCACAATTACATCCACTGTTTAAACAACCTCTCCAGCGGCTCCACTCCGAATCCGGTCTGGCCGGAAAAAGCCAGTTCTCCATTGCGAAGCGGCAACCCGGCAAATGGATCATTCCCCAGCAGCCAAGCACCATCGAGATCGGCATAATCCGTCCCCTGCGCGACCACCGCTCCCGCGGCGATGCTCAAGCTGCTTTCCAGCCGGCACCCCACCATCACGCGCAACCCGAGTTCCCTCCCCCGCTTGAGCATCTTGAGTGCGGGAGTCAACCCGCCGCATTTCGACAGCTTGATATTGAACCCCGAGTACCGCCCCGGCATCCGCTCCACGTCTTCCAGCGTGGCGCAACTTTCATCCGCCAGCACCGGCAGTTGCGACAGCGGCAGGATTTTCTCCATGCGCGCATCATCTTCCACCGGCAACGGCTGCTCGATAAAGATCACGCCAAGATCCGCAAGACGTTTCGACAACGCCGGCAGATCGACGTCCTTCCACGCCCGGTTTGCATCCACCGCGAGCGCAGCGCCAGTTTGCTCGCGAATGAAGCGCACAGCCGCCAGATCGACACCGTGGTCCATCTTCACCTTGATTAATGGAAATCCGTGCAACTCCGCAACCTTGGTCTTTAATTCATCCGGATCGGAAAGCCCGATGGTCACAAAAGTCTTCACCGGCCGCGGCTTCCCACCCAGTGCTAGTTCCGTAACACTCACCCCTTCACGCTTCGCCACCAAATCCCACAACGCAATATCCAGCGCCGCCTGGGCAGCACGAAACGGCTTCAGCAATGGCCACGCCTCGCTCCACACCCGCTCGATATCCGCCACAGACCTCACCTCCACACCACTCAACCACTCTGCAACCTTCACCAGCCGCGAATGAACTTCATCCACATGCTCTCCAAAAAACTTGCTGGGCGCTCCTTCTCCATATCCCGTAAATCCATTCCCATCCTCCACACGCAAAAAGACACTCTGCGTCACTTGCATCGTCGAGTGGTTGATCCGGAAAACGAATCGCGGATTCAGCGCTTGAACGTATGACAATGTTTTCAAAGCAAAACCAGATCCGGCAACTAATACGGTCCACGAATATGCTGTCTTACCTGTTTCTCGTAGAAATCGGTCAACTTCCTGTGCAGACTTGCATCAAGCTCCGGCAGCTCCGACACCCCTGCATTCGCCTTTACCTGCCCCGCGCTGCTCGCCCCTGTAATGACCACCGACACCGCTTCATGATCCAGTATCCAGCGCTGGGTCATTTGCGCCAGCGTCATCCCCTCGGGAACAAACGGCTTCAGCGCATCTGCCAGTTCCACCGCTTTTTCATACGGCAACCCCGCAAACGTCTCCCCCACATTGAAATGACCGCCATCCCGGTTGTAATTCCGGTGATCGTTCTCCGGGAATTTCGTTTCCTTGGTCATCCTGCCACTCAACACACCACTCGCCAGTGGCAGCCGCACTATAATCCCCACATTCCGTTCCTTCGCCTTGGGAAACAACTCCGAGATCGGCTTCTGCCTGAATATATTGAAAATGATCTGCAACGAAGTGAGCCCCGGTTGCTCCAGGCAAATCAGCGCCTCCTCCATCGATTCCACACTCGCCCCGTAACGCCTGATCTTGCCCTCTTGTTGCAATTTTCGCAGCCACTCAAAAACCTCGCCCTTCTGGAGAATGTCGGTCGGCACGCAATGCAATTGCGTCAGATCCAGCGTCTCAACCCCCAGCCTCTTCAGCGAAGCCTCGGTAGCCTCCCTCAATCCTCGCTCAGTATATTTATCCGGATAAAGACCCGCACGTCCCAGCTTAGTCGCCACAAAGATCTGTTCGCTGCGGTCTTTCAAAAATTTGCCAATGATCTCCTCGCTTCTTCCACTACCATACACATCGGCTGTGTCAAAAAAGTTCACGCCAGCCTCGACAGCCACAGACAGGATTTCAAAGCATTGTTTCTCGTCCAGGTTTCCCCAATCCGATCCGCCAAGCTGCCAGCAACCCAGACCGATTTCCGAAATCTCGATTCCCGTTTCGTTAAACAACCGTGTTTTCATAAACTGGCTTTTACCGGCTTGTTCCGTGCCGCGCAACGCTCAACCACAGCAATAAGTTCCGCGGGATCGACCGGTTTCGAAATGAACATGTCAAACCCCGCCTGCACAGCCAGGCACCGGTCCTCGGATCTCGCATAGGCCGTGAGCGCCACAGCCGAGATTTCATTGCCGGATTGCCGCGCCGAGGCGCGCACCCGCCGGATTAATTCATAGCCATCCATCTCCTGCATGCCTATATCGCTGATCAGGATGTCAAAATGTTCGCTGTCGAGCTTCGCCAATGCCTGCTCTGCCGACTTTACAGCCGTTACCTGCGCGCCGTATCCCCGCAGGATGCGCATTACCACCTCGCGCGAATCCGGCTCATCATCCACGATCAACATTTTTACATCCTTGAGTCTTTCGGGATCCTTGTCCGCAACCTCCTGCCTGGCATTCGCACGATGTCCGTTGCCCGCGCCCAGGATTTCCTCCGGTTTCGCAAGCGGCACTGGCAGCCTGATGCGGAAGCTCGCCCCCTTCCCCTCCCCATCACTCGTCGCCGTGATCGTCCCCCCGTGCAGATCCACCAGTTGTTTTACAATCGCGAGTCCCAGCCCCAATCCCCCGTGCCTCCGCGTTGTCGAGGCATCCGCCTGCCGGAAACGCTCGAACAAATGCGGGATGAAATCCTGCGCGATCCCCTCGCCCGTATCGCTCACCGTGATCTGCACTTGGGAATTGAGCTTCTCCACGATGATCTCCACACGCCCCCCCTTCGACGTGAATTTTATGGCATTGCTCAGCAAATTCCACATCACCTGCTGGAGCCGCGCAGGATCGCCCCGCAGATGCCCCGCCAGCGGATCAAAAATGGTGTGCAACCGGATCTGCTTCGCATCGATCGATGGCTTCACCGATTCGATTGCCGAGTCGATCACCAGCGCAAGGTCGATCGTCTGCACATTGAGCCGGATCTGGCCTGAAATAATCCTCCCCATGTCCAGCAAATCCTCGATCAATTCTGCCTGCACGCGCGTGTTGCGTTCTATCGCGCTAAGCCCTTCCTTCAATTCATCGGGCTCGACTTTTCCGCTCTTGAGCAGATACACCCACCCCACGATCGCGTTCAACGGTGTGCGAAGTTCGTGCGACACCGTCGCGAGGAATTCGTCCTTCATCCGGCTCGCATGCTCGGCATCGCTCCTCGCCTGGCGCTCGCTCTCGAGCAGGCGCTCCCTCTCCAACTCCGAGCGTTTGCGGATCTCCACATTCGTGCTCGTCCCCACCCACTTCACGATTTCCTTGCGCGCATTGAGAAACGGCACCGCCCGCGAGGCAAACCAGCAATACACCCCGTCATGCCGCCGGTAGCGGCACTCAAATTCATGCGGCGCCGCGGGCACGTTTCCCGCCGGGAACCTTTTCTCAAAAGCCCCGATATCCTCGGGGTGTACCTTGCGCCTCCACCCTTCACGCCGGAATTTTTCCATCGACATGCCAAAGTATTCGAGCGTGCGCGCATTCACATAAAGCGGCACACCCCCCGCATCATGCGCCCACACGAAATCCGGCACCGCATCCCCGATGCTCTCCTGGTAGGTCTGGTTTTCCGTCGCGCCACGGCGCAGCATCGCCCCCAGCCAGATGATCAGGCTGCTGTTCGCGAGCATGGCGGTCGCGCGGATCGCGATCTGGTCCTCCGGAAATACCCCTGCGCAACAAAGCGTGAGCACCGCCCCGATGGAAGCCCCCATCCCCCACCACGCACCGCTTCGCGCAGCAGTGATCGCCACCACCGCAAAAAATGCCAGGAATTGCACATGACTGAAAAACGGCCCCCAAAAAACCGCCGTCAGGATCACTGCGACTACATACCACGAGATTGCCCAGACAGCCGCAGGGAATCCGGATAGTGGGGTGAGCCTTATTTTCATCCGCAATTAAGTCGTAGCATCGATTTTGCTTTCGCGCCAACTATAGTGATACTTCAGCCGCCGCCGAATAGGTGTTATCCCTGAAAATCTATTTATTATTGGCGTTTTCCATGACTGGGAACAATTTGTGCGTCTAGTCATCGCGTGATTTCATCTTACGACAATGACCCAGACGCACCGGAAATCCCGGTCTTCGATCCCACCCGTCTGAACACCCTCATGCAATTGGAGGACGACGATGAGCATTCCACCATCAAGGCCATCGTTGAGCAGTTCCTCCTCGATGTCACCGAGCAGATCGAACGCATCGAGCACGCGATCGCTTCAAAAAATCTCCCGCTCGTTGCCAGCGCGACCCACACCATCAAGGGCAACGCCGCCACCTTCGGCCTCTATCAAGTCGCACAAATCGCCAAAAAACTCGAGGCCCTGGCAAAAGGCTCCGGCAACGAAGATCCCGCCGCCTTGTGCAAATCACTGCGCGAAGCATTCGCCGCCGGCAAATCCGCCCTGACCACATCCCTCGCCGCGCAATAAAACTGCAGCGTCCAGAAACTAGGCGCTCGGCTTCCCGATCAAATCGTAAACCTGCGTCCCCGTCACTTCCACTTCGATAAACTCGCCCACCTGCGCGGCCTCCTGCAGGATCACCTGCGCATCCACGTCCGGTGCATCGGCCGCGGTCCGCGCGATCATCGGCTTGTCCACGAGCACGCGGATTTTTTTGCCCACTTGCGCCTCGGAGATTTCACGCGCGATGCGTTGCTGCAGCTTCATCGCTTTTTTATAGCGGTCCTGTTTGATCTTCAGCGGCACCTGCCCTTCCATTTTCGCCGCGCGGCTCCCCTCTTCCTGCGAATAGGTGAAAATGCCGAGCCGCTCAAAACGCGTCCGCTCGATGAACCCCATCAACGTCTCAAAATGCTCCGCCGTCTCGCCGGGGAATCCGACGATGAATGTGGTGCGGATCGCGATTCCGGGAATGCCGGCACGAATCCGTGCGATCAGGTTTTCGATGTGCTCAGTCGAGGTCTCGCGCCGCATCTTGTCGAGCATCTCGCCATGGATGTGCTGGAGCGGCATGTCGATGTAACGCGCGACCTTGTCGCATTCCGCGATCGTCTCGATCAATTCGTCACTCCAGTGCGCCGGGTGCGTGTACAGCAGCCGTATCCAGAAATCCCCCTCGATCTTTTGCAACTCGCGCAGCAGTTTCGTGAGCGTTGGCCCGCGTGAGGAATCGACAGGCTGCGTCGGGTTGGCCCGCTCCTCCCACAGATCCATGCCGAAATAAGTCGTGTCCTGGCTGATGAGATTAATCTCCCTCACTCCCTCCGCCACGAGGTTGCGCACTTCCGTCGCGACGGATGCAATGGTGCGCGAGCGATGGCGGCCGCGCATCTGCGGGATCACACAAAAGCTGCACGGGTGATTACACCCCTCCGCGATCTTCACATAGGCGCTGTGCGATGGCGTGAGCCGGAACCGCGGCGTGTCGTAGTCGGGGATGTAAACCGACTTCCGTGTGACAAGGTTCAGCGGCTCCCACTTTTCATCCGTCAATTCCGTCGGCTGCGCCATCACCCGGTCGATGATCTCCCCCGCTTCCGCGATCTGGTCCAGGCCGATGAATGCATCCACTTCCGGCATCTCTTTCACGAGGTCCTTGGAAAAACGTTGCGCCATGCAGCCGCTCACGATCAGCCGCTGCCCCGCCTTCTTGCGCAGCCCGCGCTGTTCATGCGCCTCGAGGATCGCCTCGATCGATTCCTCCTTCGCCGAGTCGATGAAGGCGCAGGTGTTCACGATCAATACGTCCGCCTCTTCCGGGTCGGAAGTGATCTGCATCCCCTGCTTCAATACGCCGCCGAGCATGATCTCCGCGTCCACGAGATTCTTCGCGCACCCGAGCGAGATGATTCCGACTTTTACGTTCCGCGGGCCGGTAACGATCCTTCTATTGGATGACAATGCCGGGGCTGTTGTAGGGAATGACTTGTCCATTTTTTTTGATTTCGACAGCATCGCCGTCACTGAGTTGAATCCAGAATTTTTTGCCGTGCAGCGTCAATCCGTCCGCATCGGGATAGAGCCAGTCTTCATAGATCGGATCTGAGCCGTCGCTGTCTTTCTCCACCTTGACCCATGCTTTTTTCAAGGGATGCAGCACCACCTCGTAATCCCCATTGGGTGCTGCAGTTGCCACCGGCACTGGCGTGGCCTGCACCGCCACAGGCGCCGGAGTCGCAGTCGGGACCGGCGCGGCTTCCACCACCGGCGTTGCCTGTGGGACGACATGAACGGGCGCCGGCGTATCCTTCTGCACCTGGCTCGAATCATTGATGGCGTTTGCGTAATTAATGAAATGCTTCGCCACCAGGAAAAGCGTGAAAAATATGCAAACGATGATTCCCAGCACCACCGCGACCCTGCGCCCTACGCCGAGGGATCGGGTGAGCGGCGCCGGTTTGCCGCTCAAGTATTCATACTCCTCGATATCCACCGGATTCGAGTTTTCCAGCCGCACCGCCGCCTCGGAAACATCCACGCCCAGCAACCTCGCATAGATCAGCAAAAAACCCCGCGCATACGAGAGACTCGGAAAATTCGAGTAATCATCCTTCTCCAGGTCGAGGATGCGGTCCTGCCGGATGTGCGTCACGCGGGCAACATCGGCGATCGACATCTGTTTTTCCAAACGTCTGTCGCGCAATCTTTTCCCTGGTGATTCTACTATGGCAATCGTCATGTTCCTTAAAATGGAAGTGTGTCCAAATCCTTCAATATTTCGCGAGGTTTTGCACCTTCGCCGGGAGCGACGTAACCACGTTGTTCGAGAATGTCAACTACCCGTGCAGCCCGGGTGTAGCCCAGCCGAAGCCGCCGCTGGAAGAGCGAGGTGGATGCTTTCTTCTCCTGGCGCATGATTTCGAGGCACTTCTGCACCAATTCCTCGTCCTCTTCGGTGACATCATCAAGCGGCGTGCCGCTCGATTGCATCTTGTCGTGGATGGAGGGTTCGAAGACTGGTGCGCTCTGCTTGGAAACAAAATCCACCAGCCGGATGATCTCCTCGTCCGTGACGAGCACGCCCTGCGCGCGCGTCATGCGCGAAGTCCCAGGCGGCAGGTAAAGCATGTCGCCCTGCCCAAGGAGCCGCTCGGCCCCCTTCTCGTCGAGGATGATGCGGGAATCGAGCCCGCTCGCCACCTGGAAAGCAATGCGCGTCGGGATGTTGGCCTTGATCACGCCGGTCACCACGTCGGCGCGTGGTGTCTGCGTGGCCACAATCATGTGGATGCCCGCCGCACGCGCCATCTGCGTGATGCGGGCGATCGCGCTTTCCACATCCGCCGGGGCGGTCTGCATCAGGTCGGCAAGCTCATCCACGATTACCACGATGTAAGGCATGTTGTCGGGAACAATGATCTCGTCGTCCCGCTGCACGCGGATCGGCTCGAGGTCCGGCTCCGGCTCGTCGGTCATCAGGTCGTCGTCCGAGAGTTCGTTGAAATCGATCACCTCCACGGGTGGCGCTGCCTTGGCTTCTTTCTTCAGCTTCTCCTTCTTTTCGGCATCGAGTTCCGCTTGCGACTTCGCCTTGGGGCGGCCGTTGAAGCTGGTGATGTTGCGCACGCCGGTCTTTGCAAAAATCTTGTAGCGCTTCTCCATCTCGTCGATCACCCACCGCAGCGCCAGCAGCACTTTCTTCGGGTTGGTCACCACCGGGATCACGAGATGCGGCAGCGAGTTGTACACCTGCATTTCGACCACCTTCGGATCGATCATGATGAACCGGATCTCCTCCGGCGTGAATTTGTAGAGCATGCTGGCGATGATCGAGTTGATGCACACGCTCTTGCCGCTGCCCGTCGTTCCGGCCACGAGGCAATGAGGCATCGCAGCCAGATCGCCGATGATCGTTTTCCCGTAAACATCCTTGCCCAGCGCCAGCGGGATCTTCGCCTTGCTCTGCGCAAAATCCTCGGACTCCATCAACTCCCGCAGCGTCACCTTCACCTTGCGAGTATTCGCAATCTCGATGCCGACCGTGTCCTTGCCGGGAATCGGCGCGAGGATGTTGATCCGCTCCGCGCGCGTGGCCCGGGCGATGTCCCGCTCCAGGCTCACGATCTTGTCCACACGCACACCCTTGGCGGGATACACCTCGTAGCGCGTGATCGTCGGCCCCTTGGTGATGTCACCCGCCGCGACGCTGATCCCAAATTGCGCCAGCGTATCGATGAGCGTGGCCTGTATTTCCAAAAGCTCCTCGGGATTCGCGGCCGGGCGGCCGTTCAAGTCCTCCAGGTCCAGCAACTCGATGCTCGGCAGCACGTAGTTGTCGAAATTCACCTCCAGCGGCACGATCTTCTCCTTCTTCGCCTTCGGATCGACCTTCTTCGGCGTCGCGATGGAAGTATCGATCACCTTCGGCGCGGGCCGGATGATGACCTCCTCGTCCTCCTCCGCAGCCTCGGTCTCAATCTTGGGTGAAGGATATCCCTTCTTGGTCAATTCCTTCTCCAGCTTGCGAGCCTGACGTTCCATCCGCTTCTGCTCGATATCCAGCCGCCCCCGCTCACTGGCCCGGGCAAGACGGTAGGCATAGTATTTTTCCAAAAACTTCGCAGGCATCGCCAGCGCCTCGCGCAGCAGCAGGATCGGGTGGATGCCCGTCATCATGATCAGGCTGCAAACATAGAGACACACCAGCAGGATCGATGACCCGATGAACCCCATCGTATTCCGCAGCAGCCCATGGTCCTTATCGACCAGCCGGTAGCCCGCCCAGCCCCCGATCCAGCTCGAGCTGTTTCCCGTCATAGCCACGGCATGCGTCAACCTCGGCCAATCCCTCAAAAACCACGGCTGCAACGCCAGCAGGCACGCCCCCGTGACAATGAACGTCCCGATCCACACCAGCCGCTTCGTCGGCGGCTGCGTCACGGAGAGCAGCAAAGCCCCCCCGTACCCCAGCAAAGTCGCCGCCGCCAGGTAGGAAGCCGCCCCGATCAGGAAATAAAAGCAGCAGGCAATGATCGCCCCCAGCGGCCCGATGAAATTCGTCGAGCCATAGCTCGCCCCCCCCGAATATCTGCCCAGGGGAAACCAGGCCGGCACCTGCCGGGGCTCGTAGGAAATCAGCGCCAGAAACAGCAGCGTCCCCAGACCGAGCAGGATCAGTCCGAGGAATTCATTGAGGGCTCTATTTTCTTGGGCACGGGGCATCGTCCCATTCTATGCATAAACCATGCGCATTCAATAGAGAATACACCCTGATTTTGCCTCCCATTGAGCATCCCGGAGGGATGCTGGAATTTAGCCGGTAACGCAAGCCTCCAGTTTCATCAGAAAAAAGAACCCAGCCCCGGCAGGGGCGCTGGAAACTTCACACATTTCGTATCAAGTCCGTGGCCCTGCACCAAATTCAAGCACGCTCTCCCTGCCCCCTTTTCGATGGCAAAGCCATCGCAGCCACAGCAGCCGGGCGGTTACTCGACTCTTGGAGAGGCCGAGGGGCGAGGGCGGCAACCGAGGCACGAGCGACACCCCCGAAACAAACAAGAAAAACAGCACCGATCCTGAAGGGATCGCAGCCAGCGTTTCCACAAAGATACTCCAAAAGACTCCCGAAAGTAAACAGGGAAGACAGTTCCACTTGATGAATGTTGATTTTCCCAAGGCTCCTCTTCTCTTAATCTGTGAAAATCTGTGTTAATCTGTGGACACAAATGATTTTTAAAAATCCCTCTTCAAAGTCCCGTGAAGGTAATGGTCGTGATTGCTTGCCATATCAGATGGCAGCCCCCGCACCGTACCAGCAAACCGTTTCAATCCCTGTCCAGCCTCACCGGGAATCGCACGCGTGGAAAGCAACTCCCTCAGCTTCAAGCTCACCTGTTCGAGTTCCCCGCGATTCAGCTTCGGAAGCTCGGCAATAATTTCTTGCACGCTCATGCTTGGAAAAATGCCGCTTTTCTTCAAACCGGTCAAATTGATTGTACCTCTGGCGTGACCACGTTGAGGAAGCGGAAGAACCTGAACCGTCGGCCTAACTTTTTTCCCGCACCTCAACAAGGTTGTCTCCGGCTTTAATTCGGCTGATAATCAACGACCAAAGTGGCAGCAACGATGCAAACAAGGCTCGGTTTGATGTGTTGCCGATGCGCACCCAAACAATCACCGGCACTGTCTTGCTCGACATCAATCGTTCTGCAAAGTCCTGATCCTTGGTAACGATCACAGTCTGGTTAGCCAGGGCATAGGCCCAGATTTCGGAGTCTTCAGCCTCTCGAAGCCCAAGCTCCCGGACGGACTGCGCATCATACCCTGCATCACGCAACGCGGATGCAAGAGCGGGAGGCAACTGGGCATCAACAATGAACTTCACGCAGGTTGCAATACGGCATGGTTGGCCTGAGCCGATGCGAATTGCAGGCAGGCACGGATATCTTCAGCCTGAAGGTCTGGATAATCCTCGAGAATTTCAGCTTCCGGTACACCTGATGCGAGCAAATCGAGGACATCCACCACACGGATACGCATGCCGCGGATGCATGGACGACCACCGCACTGCTTCGGGTTGAATGTAATTCGATCCAGATAGCTCATGGTTGAAATATAGCCGCTTTGGACAGGACTGGCGAGTCGTTTTTGACTGAATTCAATTCAGTGTTTCAATGTATGCCCCAGCGTTGCTAGCCCGAAGCACATCGCTATGAGAAAAACGCCGAGGAAGAGATACAGATAGGCGACGATGTAGTTCATTTTCCCCGGGGTAGTGGCGAAATAGCGGTTCATGCCTTCGGCGATATCACGAGTAGTTTTAGTGTTGGATTTGCCCACCGGTTTGAATTGCGCGGAACCCATCCAGCCCTGCACGGAAACATGGAATTCCTCGCCAGTCTCCTTGATCCGCAATTTGGAAAACGATTCCTCGGCAGTATAGCCCAGGCTGCTCATCGAAGCTAGCAACGCATCCCGGAAATAGGAATCCGTCACGCCAAAGGCGGTATAGCCTTTCATCATAAACCATAAATACCCCAGCAGCACGACGAACATGAGCGGACTCAATAAGGAGATGAACGAAAAGTATCTCAAAAAAAACGAGTTCATGATGCTCGGCAAAAAGCCCACGCACATAAGCCCAAACAACCACCGCGACGAGAAGAACAACGGCTTCCTGCCGATCAATGTCTTGAGAGCCACCGTCAAAATAAACGCCGCCATCAAAAGCAACATCATCGGCAGCACAATCTTGATATAGGAGGCGCTCATCGTCCTTCATCCTATCCAGCCAATCATCCAAGTCGAAATAAAAGGGACGGACATACATGGCGTCAACGAAAGCGCCATTCCACACCTTCTTTCGTCCCTCCGGGACTTGCGGATTTCTGGATTCATACCCGCCAGTGAACTGGCGGGCTATTGTCAGATCTCCCTACGGGAGAAAGAAAACGACTTCCCAAAGTCCCGTAGGGACGGCCCGACAATAGGCAGGCGATTCATCGCCTGCTCCACCACAAAAAACCGACAAGTCCCATAGGGACGAAAGAGATCACACGGAAAAGCACCGCAAAGAATCTCCTTCCCCCGCCCCCTCTTCGCCGCCTCATCATCCAAGTCGAAGCTAAAGGAAAAAGGGCCGTGTTTTTGATGGCAAAGCCATCACAGCCACAGCAGCCGGGCGGTCAGCGAGGAACGAGCGACACCCCCGGAAACCCTCACAACACGAATCGATCCTGAAGGGATCGCAGCAAGCGTCTCCATAAGAAGTTATCCGCAGATTACACAGATTTTCCAAAGGAACTTCTTCTCTTAATCTGCGTAATCTGCGGACGAAAATGATTCTGATTTGTGATACCATTCAACAAGCTGCCGAAGCCCGCAAACGGTTCGACCGGCCTCCACTCTGGATTTTTATTTCGAGACAAATAACTTCACGCAGGTTGCAAAACGGCGTGGTTGGCCTGTGCTGAGGCAAATTGCAAGCAGGCGCGAATATCCTCGGCTTGAATATCTGGATAATCTTCGAGAATTTCATCTTCCGGAACACCCGAGGCGAGCAAATCGAGAACATCCATCACACGAATGTGCATGCCGCGGATGCATGGGCGACCATCGCATTGGTTCGGGTTGAATGTAATTCGATCCAGATAGCTCATGAGAACTTAGTGATCATTTTGAGTGGTTTACAACCAAAAGACCGCCTCTCCTGTTTGACTTATTTTTTCCCGCGCTATCTTTCGCTACAATTGCCCGGCCAAGCGCTATTTGATAAAGATCATTTAAGTTATTTCCGGCATTTAAAGCAGCATCGACATCTGAATGATTCAATTCCGGAAATGCAACTTTGTTTAAAGCACTGACACGTTGAGGAGAAATAAGATCATAACTCTCAAGTTCTTCTTTGAGCCTTTTATCACGTGAGATTGCTAACCACACAAAATCGATCATATGAGAGCCATGCTTACGAAGCTTACGAATAATCGTCTTCTGCAAACGCACTTTTGCTTCCTTCATGATTTTTGGCCCCGTAGTCATATAAGGATAAAGTTTTACAGCCGTTTTACAGCTTTAAGCATATCACTAAGAAAATGAAAATGCGTCCAAATAACAGTCTCTGCATAAGCTTCGAAGTCGCCTTTCATCGAAGTTTTGTAGCGTTCTTCTCCTACCGATTCCGCAAGACAATGGTGGTACATATTAACAAGCTTTTGAAATGCTTCTGTTTTGACGTCTGTGTTACTCGGGCCTTCGGACAATTCAGCTTGAATAAGGCGAAGGGCTTTGGACATGAAACTTGGTGCAAAAGCTTCTGCTTTGCTGCGAGAAACAGTCGGATTACCCCCAGGCTGGTTGAATGGCTTCATCGCGATACCGCTACATGCCTGCATAAATGAATAATTTTCTGCATCGCTTTTGCCACAACGTCCAATAATAAAAACAGCAGCAGCGAATGTCGAAGACAGCAACCGAGCTTTTAGTAAACCCACTCCGGTCGGTAAATTGTCTCCGAGATGGGCACGGTAAACGCGTTCGGTTTCTGCTGCGATAGTCATTCCCGAATGTAAAATCACTTCGGTGCAATCTACTTTGCCAAAGATTTTACCGAATAAGCCCATGATAGTTAAGCTATTATAAATCGAACCGCAACGCCGCCTCTTACTTCGCCCGCGCCTTCTTCACCGCCTCCACAAACGCAGCCGCAGTCTCGGTGAGCTTTTTCCAATCCTTGTGTTTCATCACTTCCTTGCTGACGAGGCTGGAGCCTGCGGCCAATGCAACGCAGCCGGCGTGGATGAAGCTGTGGGCGGTCTCGACGGTGACTCCGCCGGTCGGGATGATTTGCAGCATCGGCATCGGGGCGAGGATGTTCTTGATGTATGTCGGCCCAAGCTGGTCGGCAGGGAAGATCTTGATGAAGTCCGCGCCGGATTCGTAGCCGAGCAGGGCTTCGGTCGGCGTATAGGCGCCGCTGGCGATCGGCTTGCCGTAGCGGTTGCAGAGCTTGATGACGTCGGGCTTGGTGACGGGGGTGACGACGAATTCCGCGCCGGCGAGGATCGCCATGCGGGCGGTTTCGGGATCGAGCACGCTGCCTACACCCATCAAAATCTTGTCGCCGAACCGCTTGGTCACTTCGCTGATGACGTGCAAGGCGTTCGGCGTGGTCATGGTGACTTCCATGCCGGTGACGCCGCCTTCACAGAGCGCCTCGGCGACGTGCATGAGCTGCTCGGAGGAGTCCGCGCGGATGACGGCGACGATTCCTGGGTTCAATATGCGGTCGATAATCTTGAATTTACTCATCACCGAATTTTAAGGGACTCCGCGCGGAAATGACAGGAATAAAACGATTTCCGCTTGCTCCCGCGCGGTTTCGGGAGTAGCCCACTTACCATGAACTACTGGCTCGTGAAACAGGAACCGGACTCCTACTCGTTTGACGATTTCATGGCGGACAAGCGCACCGCGTGGACCGGCGTGCGGAATTACCAGGCGCGGAACAATCTCAAGGCGATGAAGAAGGGCGACACCGCGCTCTACTACCATAGCAACATCGGCAAGGCCGTGGTCGGCATCGCCAAGGTGGCGAAGGAAGCCTACCCCGATCCCACCGCGAAGGAAGGCGACTGGGTCGCCGTCGATCTCGTGCCGGAAAAGGCGCTGAAACGGCCCGTGACGCTCGATGAAATCAAGGCGCACAAGACGCTCGCCGAAATGGTGCTGGCGAAAAACTCGCGGCTCTCCGTGCAACCGGTGACGAAGGCTGAGTTCGATCAGATCATCGCCCTGGCGAAGTAACCGCGCCGCATTTTACCCCATGGACAACAACAGCTTCTACGACCTCGTCAAGGAACACCTCAAGCAGCCGGAATATCTCCACGCATTGCTCCGCGTTTTCCCCGTGGAGGGGCTTTCGCTCGGGATGCTGGCGCTGGTCATCTCCTTCTTCCAGAAGAGCCGCGCCGCGCAGGTCACCGCGCTGGTCCTCATCTGCCTCTGCGCGGCAATGGCCTACCCCGTGGTGCGCCTCGGCGAAAATGCCTACGACACCATCGAGGCGAAGTCGAGCGACGCGGCCCTTGCATGGCTCGACGCCCACGCCCAGCGCGCCGAGAAGGCGCTCATCGTCTTTTACACGCTCACCGGCGTCTCGTTCCTCGCGCTCATGGTCCCCCTGAAATACCCGAAAAGCGCCACCCCTCTCGCCGCCCTCACGCTCGCCGTGGCTATCGCCGCCATGGGCGCGGGCATGTGGATTTCCTACGCCGGTGGACAGATCCGCCACAGCGAATTCCGCTACGGCACGCCGCCGGAACAGCCCGGCGGTTACGAGAAGATGATGAATCGCTAGCTCTTGCCCGGCGACGAAGAGGGCGCTGGCGCAACGACCCTGAAATGCACTCCGGCTCCGCCTTCGGGGGCGATGCCGGCCATTTTTTTCACGAGGTCGAGATTCTTCCTGAGCCCTGGCAGCGCCGTGGTGGCGAATGCCTTGATCTCGGGATCGTGGGACAATGCTCCCTCTTCAAAAATCGTGATGTCGGTCTGCTGGTCGTTGATGATCTCCTCCATGTAGGCCTTGTCGAATTTCAACCCGTTGAGCTTCGAGAGGCTGGATGCGATCTTGTTCTGCTGCAGATTCAATCCGTTGGTAATCGTGACGCCTTTCTTGAGCGCGAGCAGCTTGATCCGCTCGTTCTGAGTGGTGTGATGCTTGGCAAGAGCCTCGCCGAAATCCTTCACCTCGCTGCTGCTCGCATGGTCCGCAGCAAGCACCCCGAGCGTCGCCTGCAAAGTCCCCTGCTCCGCCGCCGACTTCAAGAACTGCAAATCCCCCCCGCTCACATCCGTGCTGAAAAACGCCGGCCTGCGCGCGCTGGCATCCGTGGGATCTGAAGCAATAGCGCCATGGGCCGCAACCACGGCAAGGGACGCTAAAAACAGGGGCAATACGAGTCGGGGAGTCATCTCTTATAACCTATAAACCAAGTCTCCGCATTTCTCGATAACCATTTTATGTAATGTCAAAAAGATTCCTCAGTCGTTTGCCAGGGCTAATCAACCTTTGCCAACCCTTACCAACCGTCAGGTATCCCGCATCCCTGCCACTACTCCGCCAGTTTCTTCGTCAAAATTTCGCCGACCATGGCCGGGTTCGCCTTCCCCTTGGAAAGCTTCATCACCTGCCCCTTGATCGCATTGACCGCCTGTACTTTCCCCGCCTTGTATTCCGCTACCGCCTTGGGATTCGCCGCGATCGCCTCGTCGCACATCGCCTCGATGGTCCCCGAATCGCTGACCTGTTCCAGCCCCTTCTCCTTCACGATCGCCGCCGCGTTTTTCCCCGTGGCAAACATCTCCGCAAAGACTTCCTTCCCCTGCGTGTTGCTGATCTTTCCATCGTCGATGAGGTTGATCAATTCATCCAGCGCATGGGCCGAGATGGGACACTCGGCGATCGACTTGTCCGCCGCAGCCAGCGCGCTGAGGAGGTCGTTGATGATCCAGTTCGCCACGTTCTTCGGCTTGCGCGCATTCTTCGCCGCGGTCTCGAAATATTCCGCGAGCGGCTTGTTGCTGGCCAGCACGGCGGCATCATAACTCGTAACTCCAAAGTCCGCCACAAAGCGCTCCCGCTTCTCGCCCGGCAGCTCGGGCCGGCGCGTCCGGACCTCCTCGATAAACGCCCGGGTATCGACCGGCAGTAGATCGGGATCGGGAAAATAGCGGTAGTCGTGCGCGCTCTCCTTCGTGCGCATCTGGAACGTCTGCCCAGAGGCATCGTCCCACCGGCGCGTGGACTGGATGAGCTTCTCGCCACTCTCGAGGGCCGCAGTCTGGCGCTCGATCTCGTAAGCCAGCGCGCGGCGCACGGCGCTGATGGAGTTCATGTTCTTGATCTCGATCTTGGTGCCAAATTCCACCTGGCCCTCGGGACGGACGGAGACGTTGCAATCGCAACGGAGCTGGCCCTTCTCCATATCGGCATCGCTCACGCCGCCGTAGATGAGGATCTGCTGCAGGCTGGTGAGATAGGCAAACGCCTCCTCGGGCGTGTCAATATCCGGTTCGCTCACGATCTCCATGAGCGGCGTGCCGGCGCGGTTGAAATCAATCCCGGTGCTGGTTTCGAAGTGGGTCGATTTCGCAACATCCTCCTCGAGATGGATGCGCGTGAGGCGGATCGATTTGCTCTGGCCGGCGATGGTTTTCTGCACATCCTTGGGATAGGCAAACTCATGCAGTGGCACCGTCCCGCCGACGCAAATCGGCTGGTCGTACTGGGTGATCTGGTAATCCTTCGGCATGTCGGGATAGAAATAATTCTTTCGGTCGAACTTGCAGATATCTGGTATCTCGCAGCCGAGCATGAGACCCGCGAGGGCGCTCATTTTCAGAGCCTCGCCATTCATCACCGGCAGGGAGCCCGGCATCCCGAGGCAGACCGGGCAGGTGTGTGAATTCGGTGGAGCCGCAAACTCCACAGGGCAGGCGCAGAACATTTTGCTGTGTGTCTTGAGCTGCACATGGACTTCGAGCCCGATGGTGGTGATGTATTTCTGAGCCATGGTTGTAGTAAAATTAAGCCGCCGTCACTGGGCGGCGGGAGTGGTGTCTTTTTGCGCGGTGCTCATCGAGTAATCAAGCGCTTTTTCCAATTCGAATTTTTTCAAAAGCGGAAACAGGGCGGGATCGTTCGCCGCCGCCACTACACGCTCGTTTTTCAATAGCGCCATGTAATTCCTCGCCTTGATGTCGCGCTGGATATCGGGATCGTCCTTCAGGGCGGTGACCTTCGGGTTTGCGACCAGGGCCTGAGCCCCTGGAAAATCGAGGAAGCGTTTCATCGAATCCTGGCTGGAGAGGACAAGCGTCATTTTATCCACGATATCGTAAACTTTTTTCGGGATGGGATCGGCATGACGCACCACATCGGCGGCAATGCCGGTCTCGAGGGAGTGGTTCAGGTCCGCCAGGCCCACGACAAGGGCGCCCGGCTTCCTTGGCTTTGTCTCCTGCCCGTCCTCATCCCTTACCGGCGCGGCCTTGCTGGCCGTGATCTCGCTCTTTGCCACGGCGCCCAGGATCCGGACCGACATAAAAGCCATCCAGACAAAAACGAGGCCGGAAACCAGGGCAAGAGCGGCGCCCGAAAGGCCGTAAACAAAACGCACGAAGGCGACGCTCTGTTGCGACGTTTTTTTGAAGAGGACCTTGCCCATCAGGGTAATGACCAGAAAAACCACCAGCGCGATCCCCGCCCCTGCAATTGCTGAAAGCATGAAATTGGGATATCCCAGCGGACGCAGGAGCGGGACAAACTGCGGGGCGCAAGTCCACGCCGCGATATAAGAAAGCACGAGCGCCAGGAGATGAATGGCCTGTCTTGCCACGCCGCGTTTCCAGCCGCATGCCATCTGGTACAGGATGATGCAGCCGGCAATGGTGAAAAATATCCACTGCGTAGCGTCTTCGGAATTTGCGGGATGAGGCATTTAATTTATTGAAGTTAATCATCCATAAATCAGCGGGCGGATTGCGGCCAATCTATTCGGAGGGGAAATAATTTACCGCCAAGGACGCAAAGAGCGCAAAGGAAGGGGAAGTTTTTTGCTGTTTTTACTCTGGTGCGCCTTGTCCCGCCTTGTCCCTGAATAGATGGTATAAAATTGGGATCGTTCATGGTTTCTGGAATTCTATTTACTCGGATTTAGTCGGATTCACCCGGATTGGGTCGGATAGGTGGGTTGAAAGGTTAAAAGGGCTAAATTGTTAAACGGGTTCGTTTGGGCAAAATTGATTTCATCCATTGGACTGCTCCGCCTTTGCTGAAATTTTGCCAGTAATGTCCTTATTCATTAAATATAGCTAAAAACGAAAAGAATGCAAGCATTTTGTTATTATTTTGTTATTTCTAAGCAATATAATTTTTAGTGCTGTCAAAAATACAGAGAAAAGGCTAGTTTTGAGGCACTTTGAGCTGGATCCCCTGTCTGCACCTAACGCCAATCCGGAAAGCCGGTTTCACACTTTCGCGAAACTGATATGCGCGACGTTCCGTGGAAATATGCGCGGTTGATTCTCTTTTTCCTGGTGGGGGTGATCGCGGCCATGCGGCTGTGCACGTATTACGAGCCGAATGACCGGGATATCGGCTGCTATCAGGTGATGGCCCATGCGATGCTGAACGGCGGACGGCTCTTTGATGGGGCTTTGATGGACCAGAAACCACCGGGGGTGCATTGCACCTGGGCGTTTGGGCAGATGGTGGCGGGTTACGGGCCGGGCAGCACCTATTTCCTCAATGTGCTGGCGGCCTCGACGACGCTCATCGGCGTATTCCTGGCGGGCCGGCTTGCGAATGGGAGCAACAGGACTGGCCTGTGGGCGGCGGCATTCTGGACAGTGGCGTCGGGCCATCTGCAACTGGATTGCAACCAGCCGAATACCGAGGTGTTCATCAATGCGTTTACGATATTGGGGTTTGGGTTGTTTGCAGGAATCCGGGGGGATGGGCGGCAACTGCGCCGATTGCTGCTGGCGGGGGCGTGCTTTGCGGCGGCGAGTCTTTACAAGCATGTGGTGGTGATCGTCCCGTTTTTCCTCTGCTGCATAAACCTCGTGCTGCCTCCGGAGGGGCGGAGCCGCAAGCAGGCGCTGGGCGATATGTTGATCGTGGGAGGAGTCGGGGCTGCGGTATGGGGCGCGATGGTGTCGTACTTCGCCGCGACAGGCCGCTTTCAAAATTTGCTGATGGGGCTAGTTCTCTTCAATAAATATTACACCTCGACCGCCGCAGATTCCACGGGGCTGGTTGATAACATTCTACACTCCCTGCATTTCGCGCAATTACTGCCAAATTGGCTCTATTTCAGCATTCCTCTGATCCTACTCGGCATCACGGGAATCGTGCTTGCGCTGGTGGCAAAAAAACCGCGCCCGTGGGTGTTGCTGATCGGGCTGGCGATCGGCACTCATCTCGAAGTCGCGCTGCCGGGGCGGTTTTTTGCGCATTATTACCAGCTCTGGTTTCCGTTTTTGCTCATCGGCTCCGCGTGGGGGCTGGCTGCACTCGAGATGTTTACGCGGATCAATAGGAAAGTGATCCACGGCGCCGCTGCGGCGATACTCGTGATGCTTATTGTCATCGAGGCACCGGATTACACTTTATCCGCGGGTGATTGGTCGCGGAAAAAGCATGGCGACGTTTTTCTGAGGGCGGAAAACCTGGCGCATTTGATCAATTCCATACTGCTGCCCAACGAGACTTTTTTCCAACTGGGGCCGGAGACCGAGCTTTACCTGGACACCGGGCGGAGTTGCCCAAGCATCATCGGGGACTATGGGATGAACTCGGGGCCGCTGGCGGCGCAGATGACCAAATTGCTGATGGATGATTGCGCGAAGTCGCCGCCCGATCTTTTCATCCTGGTGAGATATTCGGAGGTGGGGAAGTCGCACCCGATTTACAAGTGGGTGCTTGCAAACTATGTACCGGCTCCGCACTTGGTGGACCAGGATCCGTTCTTTTTGTTTGTGCGGAAGGGGAGCGCGCTGGAGAGAAGGCTGGCGATGGCGGCGAAGTAGATTGTTCGATGCTGATAATGCGCTGGCTGTGATCCCTGTAGGATCGATTCTGTTTTTTTCGTTTCCGGGGGTAGTCGCTCGTTCCTCGCTCGACCCCCGGCTGCTGTGGCTGCGATGGCTTTGCCATCGGGATGGTGACTCAGTTTGCATTTTAATCCGGCAAATTGCTTTGAAAAGCTTTACGCGAAGTGATTCGCTTCCTTAAACGCCATATAATGCCCCCAAGCACGATGCGAACGCTGGCGATCATCTCCCTTTATGCAAAACGCCAACTCCTCCCCTGCCCCTGTAAATCACCGGCCCAATGACCGCACCTCGCTTGCCTTGATTGCCCGCAGGGCGATGATGGCGCATGGCCTGGAGCCGGATTTTGCGCCGACGGCGCAGCAGGAATTGGCGGCGATCCATGGGCCGGCAGATGCGCCGGATGGGGTGCGGGATTTGAGGGACCGGCTTTGGGCGTCGATTGATAATGATGATTCGCGCGATCTGGACCAGCTCACGGTGGCGGAGGCAATGGATGACGGGCGGGTGAGGATTCTCGTGGCGATCGCAGATGTGGATGCGGTGGTGCACAAGGGATCGGCGCTCGATGGACATGCGGTGCGCAATACGACCTCGGTTTATACGCCGGCGGCGATTTTTCCGATGCTGCCGGAGCGGCTCTCCACGGATCTGACCTCGCTGAACGAGGATCAGGACCGGGTCGCGATGGTGGTGGATATGGTGTTTGAGGCGGAGGGCTCGCTGGTTTCCTCGGATGTCTATCGGGCGCGTGTCCACAACCGGGCGAAGCTGGCTTATCGCAGCGTGGCGGCGTGGCTGGATGGGAAGGGGCCTGCGCCGCAGCGCATCCCGGCGACTCCCGGGCTGGATGCAAATCTCCGGCTGCAGGATGGCGTGGCGCAGCAGCTTGTGAATCTGCGGCATCGCAAAGGGGCGCTGAGCCTCGAGACGATCGAGCCTGCGGTGGCCTTTGATGGCGATAACCTTGCGGGTCTGCACCAGGAGGGAAAGAACCGGGCGACACAATTGATCGAGGAGTTCATGATTGCAGCGAATGCCGTGACCGCGGAATTTCTCGAATCGAAAAAATTTCCGTCGCTACGCCGGGTGCTGCGATCGCCAGAGCGGTGGGACCGGATCGTGAAGCTCGCGGCGGAGACTGGCGACAAACTTCCCGATGCCCCGGATGCCGTGGCGCTGGAGGCGTTTCTTTGCCGGCGGAAGACCGCTGACCCGGAGAAATTTCCAGACCTCTCGCTGGCGGTCGTCAAGCTCATCGGGCGCGGTGAGTATGCGCTCGATCTCCCCGGCGGCGCGCCTCCCGGGCATTTTGGGCTGGCGGTGAAGGATTACACACATTCCACCGCGCCGAACCGGCGCTTTCCCGATCTGATTACGCAAAGGCTGCTGAAGGCGGCGCTGGTAGGCGCGCCGCTGCCCTACAGCATCCCGGAACTCACGGAACTGGCGCAGCGTTGCACCGACCAGGAAGACGCGGCGAGCAAGGTGGAGCGTCAGGTGCGGAAGTCGGCGGCGGCGTTGTTTCTCTCCAGCAAGATCGGGGCGGAATTCGATGGGCTCGTCACCGGGGCATCCTCAAAAGGGACGTGGGTGCGGGTCTTCCAGCCGCCGATCGAAGGCCGTGTGCAGAGCGGGTTCCAAGGACTGGATGTGGGGGATCGTGTGCATGTGAAGCTCGTCCATACGGATGTGGAGCGCGGGTTTATTGATTTCGCGCGCAGCTTATCAAAATAAAGAAAAATAGTAGTTACCTGCAAATCAGCGAGAGCGCACGAAAAGTTGAACAAAGAATGAAGCCTTATTTAAGAATCCGTCGCTTTCCTTACGAGGAGCCCTATCATCTACATGTCGTCATTCCCGTTTCGAATGGTCGCACATCTGGCGAGTTGGAGTTTTACACAACTCCTGACGCGCTGACTTCGTGGGCGGATCATCTTGAGGTGTTTCCTCGGCATAAAAACGACGTGTTTTTAACCGAAATTGGATCAGAGAGGCTGGAAGATCGTTGGGCATACTACATTCGCTTCCGTGTATTCATCACAGACAACCTTGGGCACTGTGCATTACATTTCAGATTCTCTAATAACCGTCCTCTTCCGCACCTGGATCTCTTTGAATTCTGTATTGAGGCAGACGCCGCCGCCATTAACAGATTGGGCACCCTATTGCGAGGCTTCGCCAAATTGGAACACGAACTCTTGGCTTGGGATCTGACGAGCGGCGACCTTTTCGTCAAAGCATCCGACTATGAATAGTTTCTCGCGCCGATCGATTTGAAACCAAAGGGTAAAACAACAGCATAAAAAAAGCGTCGTTCGATTTGCGGATTTGTTGTTTTTGAGCAAAAATGGGTGAAGAAATTTCGGCGAGAATGAAGTTTTCCGAAACTTTGGAGGATCGCTGATGTTAAAAACGACGATTATGCGTACAAAATTATTACCACTATTTTTGCTCCTTGGCTGCGTCATCCTCGCCGGTTGCGCGGACATCAAGGAAACCGGTATCACGCGCTCGCGTGCGATCACCATTGCGAAACAGGCCTGCCCGGAATATCCGGATCGCTTTGGCTACGTGGATAAAGCGGTGTGGGTGCCGGAGAAGGGCTTCTGGGCGGTGAAACTCGCTGACTATTCCGGCTACCACGGGAGGGTTTACAAGATCGACCGCAATGGCCTGGTCATGGGGACGCGTGATATCGATGAGGCGCATCCCGAGGGTTACTATGATGGGCCGCCGGTAGTGGTGGGTGTTTACGGGCCGGGGCCGTATCCATATGGATACGGGTATCACCGCAGGTGGTGGTATTGATATTCACAGGCCGAACTTGATGCGGGCGTGAGTGATGCCAATGGCCCACTGCGGCTAAAGCGCTTCATGCACTTTTATCTGTCATTCAAGGGAGGATTGTGTCGCCCTTACAGGGCTGAAGGAATTTTTGAGACGTTGTTCCCGGGGCTTCACCCCGGGCTGTCACATTACACCCCGTTGGGGCTGGGAACAAAAAGCGCATGACACGCTCTAAGTTTGAAACGAAAATTTCACATTTTGTGTCTTGCCGCGACTGACCCGGGCGCAGCAGCATTGGGGGATGAAAGCGATCTTGCGATTTGCGGGTGTTTTTTTGCTGATGGTTTTTGTTGGCCGGACTGCAGAGGCTGGAGATGAAGCGACGCATGGGAAGGCGGAGCACATCGTGGTGGTGGTGTGGGATGGGATGCGTCCGGATTTCATCACGCCGGAATATACGCCGACGCTTTACAAGCTCTCGCAGGGAGGCGTGTTTTTTAAAAATAATCACTCGGTCTATGTCTCCTCCACGGAGGTGAATGGGACGGCGATCGCGACGGGGGTTTATCCGAACCGGAGCCATCTGTTTGCGAATCGCGAGTATCTGCCGGAAGTCGATCCGCTGGCGCCCGTGGCGATGGAGGATGAGAAGACGATCCGCGTGGAGGATGAAAAAGGAAAGCTCCTGGGTGTGCCGACGCTGGAGGAGACTTTGCAAAACGCGGGGGACCGGACGGTGATCGCCGGAACGAAGACCGTGACGCTGCTGCCGGATCGCTCGATCAACCGCGTGTCAGAGGCCGCGAAAAAGTCGGTGGTGTTTTATGCGGGGAAATCGATCCCGGAGTCGGCGATCGCGGAAGCCACGGCGACGCTGGGGATTCCATTCCCGCCGACGGTGACATTTCCAAACCGGGATGCGGATGCGTGGACGACGCGGGCGCTGACGGAATATCTCTGGAAGGATGAGGTGCCGAAGTTTTCGCTGCTGTGGATGAGCGACCCGGATTTCTCGCAGCACAATACGGCGCCGGGTGCGCCAATCGCGCTGGGTGCGCTAAAGAGTGTGGATGACAATCTCGCCACGGTGCTGGCGGCACTCGATGCAAAAGGGATACGGGACAAGACGGATGTATTCATCGTGTCGGACCATGGATTCTCAACCGTGGACAAGGCGAGTGACGTGGCCAACGTGCTGAAGGCGGCGGGATTTGCCGCCGGCAGAAAATTCACTGCGACTCCTCAACCGGGGGACATCATGGTGATCAGCCTGGGTGGGAGCGTGCTGTTTTACGTGCATGGGCACGATGCGGCGACGACGCAGAAGTTGGTGGATTTCCTGCAAGGCTCGGATTTTGCGGGGGTGATTTTCACGCGGGAGAAGATGGAGGGGACCTTCACGCTGGAGCAGGCGAGGTTGAATACCCCGGAGTCGCCCGATGTGGTGGTGGCGCTGCGCTGGGATGACTCGAAAAGCAGCTATGGGGTGACTGGTGGTCTGACGATGGATGGCACCAAGGCTGGGAAAGGGACGCATGCGTCGCTGAGCAAGTATGATGTGCATAACACGCTGGTGGCGGCGGGGCCGGATTTCAAGCCGGGCATGGCCGATGAATTGCCGACGGCGAATGTGGATGTGGCGCCGACGATCCTGTGGATACTGGGGGTGGCACCTGCGGAGGTGATGGATGGGCGGGTGCTTTTTGAGGCGATGACAGGGAGGCCGTTGGAGAAGCTGGCCACCACGGAAAATACGATCACGGCGGAGAAAAACGGGGGTGGAATCCGGTGGCGGCAAACTCTTAAGTTTACGCAACTCGGGTCGCATAGCTATCTTGATGAGGGGAATGGCGGGCAACTGGGGGAGGTTAAATAGTTAAAATGTTAGAGCGTTAAATGCCAACGCCCAACGTTGAACATTGAATTGCCGCCCCCGCCCTCGGCCTCTCCAAGAGTCGAGTTTCGAATGTTCGGGCTTGGCTAGGCGCGGTGGGACTTGGTAAACCACTCCCCTCACCCATCACAACACCCCAACCCAAAAAATTCCCATCATGTTAAAATCCAGCAGCACGATTCTTTTTCAAGGCGACTCCATCACCGATTGCGGTCGCAGCCGCGACGACAGCAATGCGAACAGCCTCGGGGCGCTCGGCATGGGCTACGCGAAGATGGTGCCTGCGCAACTGCTGGCGCAGCGGCCCGCGGATAACCTGAAGTTTTACAACCGGGGGATCAGCGGCAACAGGATCGTGGACCTTTACGCGCGCATCAAATCCGACGTGATCAACCTGAAGCCGGATATCATGTCGGTGCTGATCGGGGTGAATGACACCTGGCATGAATTTGGAAGTCGCAATGGTGTGCCTGTGCCGAAATACGAGCGGGTTTACCGGGAGTTCCTGACCGAAGTGCGCGAGGCGCTGCCGGGGATCCAGTTTGTGTTGTGCGAGCCGTTCGTGCTGAAGTGCGGCGTGGTGAATGCCGATTGGGTGGCGGAGATGGACCAGCGCCGGGCGGTGGTGAAAAAATTGGCCGACGAGTTTGGCGCGGTGTTTGTGCCGTTTCAAACGATGTTTGACAAAGCGGTGACGCAGGCCGCGCCGGAATACTGGGCGGGTGACGGCGTGCATCCGAGCGCGGCGGGGCATTACCTGATGGCGCAGGAGTGGCTGGCTGCGGTGGAGTAACTGGCAGGGATCTGCGGGAGCTGATGGTTGGTGAGGGTTGGCAAGGGTTGATTATCCCTGGCAAAATTCACTGTGGAAGGACCGCGCGGTAATCCTGCAGGAGCTGGTCCATGACCCAGTTTGTGCGGGCGGCGGTTTCGCCGGTGCTGGGGCATTTGCCGGCGCCGTTGAGCTCGTTTACGATGGTCTGGATGAGGGGTTGCTGGATGTGGAGGGGATTTTCGCCGGGGAAGCTTTCGCTGCCGGTGGAGGTGGTGAGTGTGATCGGGTCGCCGCCGAATGTGGAGAAGGCGATTTCGCCGCGGTCGCCCACAATGCGGTTCTGGTCGCAACCTGCGTGGGCTGTGAAGCACCAGGTGCCGGTGCCTTGCGCGCCGGAGGCGAATTGCCATGAGCCGCTAACGATGTCCTCGGCGGCGTAGAGGCCCGCCTGGTTCGATGCGTGGCCGATGGCGGATGCGATGGGGCCGAGGAGGAAATCGAGGATGTCCAATGTGTGGGAGGCGAGGTCGATGAAGAGGCCGCCACCGGAGATTTCGGGCTGGAGACGCCATGGCAATGCTGTGCCGCTGGCGAGGCTTGCGAATGGCCGCTGGAATTGGGTGACGGTGACGAACCGCACAGTGCCGATGGCGCCGGAGTCGATGAGTTCCTTCACTTTCAGGAAGCGGGGTAATCCGCGCCGGTAGAATGCGACGAAAAGAGGGACGCCTGCGGTGCGGCAGGCTTCGACCATGCGGCGGCATTCCTCGTGGTTGCGCGCCATGGGTTTCTCGACATAGACGGGCTTTTTTGCGGCTGCGACGCGCAGGGTGTATTCGAGATGGCTGGAGGGAGGCGTGGCGATATAAACGATATCGACTTCGGGGTCATTGATCACGCTGTCGGCATCGTCAGTCCATTTCGGGACGCCGTGGCGTTTTGCGTAATCGGCGGCGAGAGCGCCATTGCGGCGCATGACGGAGACGAGCGCGGAGTGCAGGGCTTTCTGGAGGCCGGGGCCGCTTTTTATCTCGGTAACGTCGCCGCAGCCGATGATTCCCCAACGGATGGTTTTCATGGGCGGGAGTGTAAAACAATCCGGCTGGAAATGGCGATGCTATCGTTACCTATGGAAGGATTTTTTAACCGCGAAGGGCGCTAAGGACGCAAAGGGGGGAGAGTTATATAGTGCCCTGCCATAGTAGATCGACAGGCAGTGTATAAAAGTCACATGAAGCCCATTCTTTTGTCTGCTGCGGGAAACCCGGAGAATCAAGATCGGGGGCTTGTCGTCCAGGATGGTTTACGGGCGATACTCTGCGTCGCGGATGGAGCGGGAGGCCGGAGTGGTGGAATGGAAGCGGCAATGATGGCGACGGAATTTATCCGCAAAAATTCCTCGCAGATGGATGATGCCGTTACGTGCTCCGAATTATTACGCAAAATGGATGATATGATTGCCCAAGATCCCATTGCAGGGGAAACGACATGTGCTGTTGCCGTTATCACGTCAACCGAGATTTTCGGGGCAAGCGTCGGCGATTCCGGGATTTGGTTCATACCGGACGAAGGCGTGGCTCATCAGGATCTTTCCCGCTCCCAGCATCGAAAACCTTTCATTGGAACCGGCGGTGCGTGGCCGGCGCCTTTCCACCGTCCGATGCAAAAGGGTTCGCTCCTTCTGGCCACCGACGGATTGCTGAAATACACATCCGCAGACCAGATTACCGGGATTTGCCGGAAATATCCCGCCGATTTGGCGACGCAACACTTGATTGAATTGGTGAGATACCCATCGGGTGCGTTGCCAGACGATGTGACGGTGATCGTGACCAATCTTTGATGCTTACTCCCCCCACCAATGAAAAATCACTTCGAAAATTTTTCGCGGTTGTGGGGTTTTGTGAGGTCGAGGAGCGGGCCCAGGGGGACGATGCCGGTGGGGTTGATCTCGTAGTGGGTGATGTAGTAGTGGCGCTTGATGTGGTCGAAATCGACGGTGGCGGCGATGCGGGGCTGCTGGTAGAGGTCGAGGAGGTAGCCTTGCAGATTCGGGTAGTCGAGAATCCTGCGAAGGTTGCACTTGAAGTGGCCGTAATAGACGGCGTCGAAGCGGATGAGCGTGCAGAAGAGCCGCCAGTCGGTCTCGACGATGTGGTTTCCGAAAAGGTAGCGGCTTTTTGCGAGGCGGGCTTCCATTTCGTCCAGGGCGGCGAAGAGGGCGCGGCAGGCTTTTTCATAGACGGCCTGGGAAGTGGCGAAGCCTGCTTTGTAAACGCCGTTGTTGATGTTGTCGTAGATGAATGCGGAGAGTTTTTCCTGCTCCGCACTGATGGTGGCGGGGAAAAGATCGATGGTTTTGTCGCCATGGTCCGGGAAGGCGTCGTTAAACATGCGGCAGATGTCGTCCTCGGAGTTGTTGACGATGGTATGAGTCTCCTTATCCCACAGCACGGGCACGGTGACGCGGCCCTGGTAGCCGGGGTCGCTGGCGAGATAGGCTTCCGCGAGGAACTTGAAATGGTTGACGGGGTCGGGGCCGCAGCCGGGGGAACTTGTGAAGGCCCAGCCGCGGCTGTCGCGGACGGGATCGACGACGGTGACGCCTATGATGCGGTCAAGGCCTTTCAGCCTGAGGGTGATCAGCGCCCTGCAGGCCCACGGGCACGCGAGGGAGACGTAGAGGTGATAGCGATCCGGAACGGGCGGAAACGGGGTGGAACCCTCCGCCGCAATCCATTGGCGGAAGGCATCCTCCTGGCGCGTGAATTCGCCTTCGGCGGATTGCTCGTCAGGAAATTGAGCTTTGGTTGCCATTTCCGAAACCACCCTTAATTCCGCGTTGAACAGGGATTACCCCGTTCCTATTAATAATGACGGTAGTGTCCGCCGCGGTAGTAACGACCATGCCCCCTGTGCCAGTAAACGCCGCCACCGGGCAGGCCACCGACAAAGATCGCGTGATTGTTACGATAGTAGAAATATCTTCCGCCACGGTAGTAATAATTGACGCCGCCGTAAACGTAGTAAGGATCGCCGTATGGATACGCGTAGGGGCCGGGGCCGCCGCCGTAATATGCAGGAGCGACGTAGGTGGACGCTGGTGGCGGCGGATTATCCACGCAGCCAGCCATGAAGAGAATGCCAAGGACGAGGGAGGAGAGAATCAACAGTTTTTTCATATGAATTGTTCCTTTTGACCTTGTTTAGTCTATCCTGCGGAAAAATCCTGTCAATCTTTCAGGGGACGCGTCCCGTTACTTTCTTGCGAGGAAAACATGGCGGTTGTATTCTGGCTCCGCTGCCATCCAATGACCGATGAAAATACAATTCCCCGATCGTCACCTGTCGAATCTTCCCCATCTTCGTTGAAACGGCGCAATCTCATCGGCGCCTGTCTTGCCCATGCGTTGCATGATGGCTACACCGACCTGCTCTATATGCTTCTCCCGCTGTGGAGAGCGGAATTCGGCTTGTCCTACGCTGGATTGGGGATCATCCGGGCCCTGTATTTCGGGACCATGGGCGGGCTGCAGATTCCGGGCAACCACTTGATCGCCCGGTTCGATCCCCGCAAGTCGCTGGTGCTGGCTACTCTCATTGCCGCCGCCGGTTACATGGTGGTCGCGTTGCCCTTCGGTTTCGCGGGATTGTGCGCCGGCCTTGTCGTCGCCGGGATCGGATCAAGCGTGCAACATCCCCGCGCATCGATCCTCGTGACGAATACCTACGGCGCGGCGGCGCGGGGGCCGTTGGGAATTTACAATTTTTCGGGCGACCTTGGAAAATCCATTTTCCCGGCCGTTGTCGCGCTCCTGCTGCCGGTCCTGGCATGGCGTTCGGTGGTGGGCGTCATGTCCGGCGTCGGAGCGGCCGTTGCCATCAGCCTGCTGTGGATTGTTCCGAAGATGACTCCCGGCGCTCCCTTGAGAGAAGAACATGCCACCCGCACAAAACAGGGTGCCGGTTTTCGCCTGCTGATGGCCATGGGAGTGCTCGATACCGCGCCCCGCATGGGGTATTTACTTTTTCTGCCCTTCATCCTACAGGCCAAGGGAGGTAGCACCGTGACGGTCGGGTTTGGGCTGGCGCTCCTGTTCATGGGCGGAGTATTTGGCAAAGCCGCGTGTGGCTGGCTTGGCGAACACCTCGGTATCGTCCGCAGCGTGATCGCGACTGAGATCGCGACGGCACTTCTCATCGGGGTGACTCTTGTGCTGCCCCTTGGAATGACTCTGCCTGTCCTCTTCGTGCTCGGTGTTGTCCTTAACGGCACTTCGTCGGTCTTGTACGGCACCGTGCCTGAGCTGGCGCCGAAAGGAGATACCGGCCACGCGTTTGCATTGTTCTATACCGGAGTCATTGTCTCGGGAGGTCTGGCTCCGATCGTTTATGGTGTCATTGCCGATCATTCCAGCCGGAACACGGGCATCCTGGCGTCCGCTTTGACTGCGATCGCAGTCGTGCCGTTCGTGCTCGCGTTGCGCCCTTTTCTTACCAGGGAATAAGAGGGTGTACCGAAATTAGGCGCTCCCCTGACTTGGTTTTCACTGTATTCAGGGGATGTTCATCCCGCAGAGGCGCAGAGTTTTTTTAATTTCCATTCAGAATTCCTCCGATTCCCTGCGTCTCGGCGTGAGGTTCTCTTCTTCCGGTTCATTCACGCAGCGGGTGATTCCTCTTTTGAGGACGGCTTCCCCAAAGTTCAGGAGGTATCCGGGCTTCAAAGCGGTCAAGCACAGATAGGTCTGCACCGTATTCTCTGCCTCTCCGCGTCTCCGCGCGAGTCTGTCCGCAGGATTTTTGGCACATCCTCTAAAAGCGCATCCCGCCAAAAGAAGCGGCGTGAATATTTGACAATGCCCGCAACCTGAATAAACTAACTATTTAGTTAATTATGGAGTCGAAACCCAAAAGCACAGGCATCAGCGCCAAGCGGCAACCGCAGTCGCGGTCCGTGGAAACACGGGCCGGGATCATGAAGGCTGCTGCGAGGATTTTTGCGGAATCGGGGCTGGCCGGGGCGCGCACGGATGCGATTGCCGATGCGGCGGGGGTGAACAAGGCGCTGCTCTATTACTATTTCAAAAGCAAGGAATGCCTTTACCAGGCGGTGCTGGAAGACCATGCGAGCGCGTTTAACAAGATCGCCCTGGAGATGCTGAACAGCAGCGAGGGGCCGGCCGGTGCGATCCTGCTGAAATATGTGGGCATGCATTTCGATTTCATGAGCTCGCGGCTGCGTTTTGCCCCGCTGTACCACCAGATGATGTCGTCCGATGGGAAGATGCTGAACACCCTCGTGACCAAATACATCGTGCCGCGCTCGCAGGCCCTGAAAAAACTCCTGGAGCGCGGGATGCGCGACGGGGAATTCCGGCAGGTCGATACGGTGCAGACGCTGATTTCCATCGGTGCGTTGACCGCTTTTTATTTTACCGTAGAACCCGTGGTGAGGCACCTCGGCTGCCCGGATATCTACGACAAAAAGGTCTTGAAACGTCGCAAACAGGAAGTGCTCGACTTCATCCGCCACGGACTGTTTCTCAAGCCGGAGGCACCTCTTTAGCATATGAAAAAGAAGATCATCATCATCGTAATCCTCCTCGCCGTGGGTGCGGGGGTTTATTACGCATTGCAAAACCAGTCGCATGATATCGTGCTCACCGGGATCGTCACCACGGACAGCGTGATCGTGAGCTCGCAGATCCAGGGGCGGTTGCAGGAGATGCGCGTCGATCAGGGGGACAAGGTCAAACGCGGCGACTTGCTCGCATTGATCAAGCCCGAGGAATGGAAGGCTGATGTGTCGTTTTACGCGAACAGCGAGCAGCAATACGCCTCGCAGGTCGGCCAGGCGGAAGCGGACCTGAAATTCCAGGAGAAGCAGACCCTGAACCAGATCGAGCAGGCGAATGAAAACCTCGCCTCCACGGAGTCGCAGGTGAAACAGGCGCAGGCGGACGGGGAAAACGCCCAGTTGAACTATGAGCGTGAGGAGGCTTTGTATAACAAGGGGGCGGATTCCAAGCAGGCATACGACCAGGCCCGCACGGCGAACGATGGCGCAAAAGCGCACCTGGAATCGCTGAACAAACAAATGCTGGCGGCACAGGCTGCACTGGCGCTCGCAAAATCGACCGAGGAACAGATCGCCATGCGCCACGCCGCGCTCGAGGCTAGTTCCCACCAACTTGCGGCCGCAGGGGCGCAAAAAGACAAGGCGCAGGTGCAGCTTGATTACACGGAAATCCGCGCGCCGATCGACGGCGTCGTGGACGTGCGGGCGGCGCTCATCGGCGAAGTGGTGAATCCCGGGCAGGGCATCGTCACACTCATCAATGAAGACGATCTTTGGGTGCGGGCCGACGTGGAGGAGACTTATATCGACCGCATCCGCAATGGACAGAAAATGAAAGTGCGCCTCCCCTCCGGCGCGGAGCTGGAGGGAACCGTGTTTTTCCGCGGGATTGACGCCGACTATGCCACGCAGCGGGACGTGAGCCGCACCAAGCGCGACATCAAGACCTTTGAAGTGCGCTTAAGGTGCGACAACAAGGACCGGGCGCTCGCTGTGGGGATGACTGCTTATGTTTTGCTGCCGTTATGAGCAATGATCCAAAACATAATTTGTTGGGACTGGGACACGACAGAGCGTGTCCCTCCATCTTGCGCTTACGTTGTGGAGAGGGATGCACCTCTTCAGTGCCACATTACTTTTTTAGGCCATGTTTGACGTCGAAGTAGAAAACATCACCAAGAGCTTCGGGGACTTTGTCGCCGTGGGCGGGTTGAGCTTTACCGTGGACCATGGCGAAGTGTTCGGCCTGCTCGGGCCGAATGGCGCGGGGAAATCGACATTGATCCGCATGCTCACCACGCTGGTGCCACCGACTTCCGGCGTGGCGCGCGTGGGGGGATTCGACGTGGCCCGCTCCGCCAA
Organism: Chthoniobacteraceae bacterium; assembly: GCA_049692655.1. Classification (GTDB taxonomy): domain Bacteria; phylum Verrucomicrobiota; class Verrucomicrobiia; order Chthoniobacterales; family Chthoniobacteraceae; genus DASZPK01. Next base: position 37,460 of record JBAVPB010000227.1, read on the forward strand.
TGACGTGCGCAAGGTAATCGGCGTGATCCCGCAGGCGATGACCTCCGACCTCGACCTGAGCGCGGAGGAGAACATGAGCATCTTTGCCAAGCTCTACGGCATCCCCAAGGAAAAGAGGAAGCGCACCATCACGGAATTGCTGGAATCGGTCGATCTCATCCAATGGCGCGACAAGCCGGTGAAGATGTTCTCGGGCGGCATGCGGCGCCGGCTTGAGATCGCGCGCGGACTCGTGCATGAGCCGAAGATTTTCTTTCTCGATGAGCCCACGACCGGGCTCGACCCCGTGTCGCGCGTCTCCGTATGGGAAATGCTCACACGATTGAAAAAAGAGCACGACCTCACGATCCTCGTGACCACTCATTACATGGACGAGGCCGACAAACTGTGCGACCGCATTGCAATCGTGGACCATGGAAAACTGGTGGCGCTGGATTCGCCGCTGAAGTTGAAGGCGTCGATCCCCGGGAAGAACGTGCTTGAGGTCAGCTTCTCCAATATTCCGCAAGGTTGGGAGCAGACATTGAGGGCATTGCCCGACGTGGCGGACGTAAAAGCCGACGACAATATTTTCCGTATTTCCTCCCACAACGGGCCTGCCACCACCGTGGCCGTGCTGGATGCCGCGCGTGCCGCAGATATCCATGTGACATCGCTTTCCGTGCAGAGCACGACGCTGGACGATGTATTTGTACATTACACCGGACATCAACTCCGTGACACGCTGCAAGCGCCGGGCGCTGCGGACAGTCCATTTGTATTAGCAAGAGGATAAACCACTACCATGCATCGCATCCTCGCAATCATCGAACGTGATCTTCGCCGCTTCAAGCGGAGTCCGACGCTGATCCTCGTGGCCATGATCATGCCGCTGGTGCAACTCATTGTGCTCGGTTACGCCTTCGGGGGAATCATCAAGGACCTGCATGTCGGCGTGGTGGACCAGGACCATGGAATGCAGGCCGTGAAGTTGAAGGAAATGTTCGAGGCGGTGCATGCCAATGCGCGCACTTTTGACACCACGCCTTATACCGACCTCGGCGCAGCCATCAAGGATCTCCGCGACGGCAAGATCAATGCCGTGTTGAATATCCCACCGCTGTTCTCCCGGAAAGTGCTCGCGGGTTTCGATCCCAACGTCGCGCTGATCGAGGACAATACCGACCAGTTTGTCTCGGCGACGCTCGAAGGAACCTTTGGCAACATGCTTATTCCTTACAACGAGAGGCCTCCCCTGCCCCACACCACGGCGGGGGCCACGCTCTCGATCGTGGAAGTCTATCCCTACGTGCCGTACATCCAGTATCTGCTGCCGGGCACGATCGTGCTCTCCATCTTTGTCTCGGCGATGATCGGCGGCGGCATCATATTCATCGATGACAAGGCTCGCGGGTTGCACGAGGGGTATCTCGTCACGCCAATCAGCAAGCTCGACCTGATCCTGGGTTTCAACCTCGCGGGAGCGATCAAGGCGATCCTGGCGGGGTTTGTATTGATCACCGTCGGCTCGCTCATCGCGGGGATCCCCGATCCGCTCAATGTGTTGCGATTGGCGAAGCTGATGCTGCTGGTGGTGATGACTTCGCTGGCGTTGATCAGCATGATGTTCCTGCTCATGGTGCGCGTGAGCGATCCACTGGTGCCGCGCGCGATATTCGGGGTGTTGAACACGGTGCTCTATTTCCCCAGCGGCGCGGTATATCCCGCCAACTCATTTCCCGGGTGGATGAAGGCGATCGCGATGGTCGATCCCTTTACCTACGCGGTGCATGGTTTCAAGGAATTGATCCTCAAGAATACGGGGCTGTGGGCGATCAGCTTTGACCTGGCATTTCTTGGAATTTTTACGCTGATCATGATGACTGCGGCTACTATGTTGTTTAAGCGGACGCTGTAGGGGTTCCTGTAGTGTCTTTTGCCGGAAGGGCCCGAGTTCACTAACAACCTTTTGCAACTGCCCGTGGTGGAACTAGAACTCTGGCGATGCTAAGTGTTTCAAAGCGGTGTGCAGCGCCCGGCCTCGTAGTCGGCTTTCGCCCGCTTGCCGGCGGCATCGAAGCGCCCGGAAAGAATATCCGCCTCGATCTCGTGATCCCATTTGTCTGCGGCATACTCCTCGAACCACTGTGCAAATTGAGCAAGCTCCTCTTTCGAAAGTTGGGTCACGGCCGCTTCCAGCTCCTGAATGCTCATGACCGAATTATGCGCGAAAATAACACATGGGCAATAGTCCATTTTGCGAGAAGCGAACGCACTGCGCACCGGGAGACGTGCGAGGATCCCCTGCATTTGGAATTCTCCTCAATAAAATCGTTCCAAACCGTCCCAAGCAGAGCGAAAGGGTTCGCGTGTACTCGGATCGCAGAGTCCAACCTCCGTCAACGTGCGGTTCATGCGTCCGAAGTTACAGGGTGCGCATGTAATGAGTATGTTCTCCAAATCGTTGTTACCGCCCCTCGCGTGAGGCAACAGGTGATCGTATTGCAGCCACATGGCCTGGAAGGCAGAATGCTGCTCCGGGTTCTTTGTTCCCCACGGCAACGCATCCGGATAAGCCTTGCTGATGGCTTGACGAATTTCGGCGCGGATGACGGGGATGCCGCAAAACCTGCAATGATAGCCGTCGCGCTGATGCAAGAGGCGCTTTTCGGAAGTTGTCGGCATCCGTATCTTGACACGATGCTCCCGCGGCAGGCTTAGGGGCGCGTCAGCTACAACCCGATATTACACATAAGGGCTGCCTGTTCCCCAAAGAGATTCCGTCCATTCCCGAATTGCAGGCATATCGGCGAGACAAATGAGCGCCCCGGCCAGATCGGATCGTCCAGCGAGATGGGCTGATACTGCGGCATCGAGATAACGTGCAGCGTCCAAAATCTCGGGGATGGGCTCTCGCAAACAGGGACGGTCACTCTCAATCACAGCGTTAATTTCATTGGTATCCATTAGGTCGAGAATCCACGGAACGAACCGGTCTGACAGGTTCTGATCGAGGAGAAGTTTCACGCGCCAGCGGCAAACGACAGACACGCCTTGATGTCTTCATGAGTCAGTTCGGAGAAATCAGCGAGAATCTCTTCCTCCGTCATACCGGAAGCGAGATACTCCAACACGTCGTAAACGGTAATCCGCATCCCACGAATACACGGCTTGCCGCTGCGCTTGCCGGGTTCCACCGTGATGAGGTGTTCGTAGTTCATGAGCGGACGTTACTATGGAGAAGTGCTTTTTGCAAGGAACTCCCCGGTAGCCGGAAACGCTGCATTGACACACCTCACGCCCCCTCTTACTACTGCGGCACGTGTTCCGGCTTCCCCCAAGTCCCTTACTGATCACCTGCCTGCGTAAACTCATGGCGGCAGGCATTGTGGCCGCACTAATCGCCCTATTCATGTTGCGATGCCATGCGGACGAGCCGGGGATGTTTCGTTTTCACCATGACAATATCCTCGGCACGTCGCTCGACCTGCAAGTGGCGTGCGATGATGCGCAGCAGGCCGGGGCCGTGGAGACCGCGATCCTGGATGAAATCGAGCGATTGAGAAAAATCCTGAGCACTTACGATGCGACGAGCGAGATCAGTAAACTGAACACGACCAACGCGCCGATGGTCTGCTCGCAGGATTTGGTCGATGTACTGACTTTTTACGACTGGTGGACTGCAAAATCGGGCGGCGCCTATAACGGGCATCTGGGCGAATTAATCCAAGTGTGGAAGGCTGCTGAAAAGGCGGGGACGCCGCCCGATGCCGCGGCACTGAAACAGATCGTCGCGACGCTTGCGAAGCCGGGATGGGCGATAGACCCGAAGACCAAGACTGTCACGCGATTGACCCTGCAGCCGCTGAACGTGAACTCGCTCGGCAAGGGCTATATCATCAGCAAGGCGATCGTCGCAGCCCGTACAAAGGCACCGACGGCTCGAGGCATCCTGCTGAATATCGGCGGAGACATCTATGCCTCCGGAGGTCCGGCGGCGGGGACGCCGTGGTTGATCAGCGTGACTGATCCGATGCACAGCGCGGACAATGCGCCTTCCCTCACGCAAGTGCGGCTGAGCGACCACGCAGTCTCGACAAGCGCGGCGTATGAACGGGGTTACACCATTGCCGGAAAACGCTACTCGCATATTTTTGACCCGAGAACAGGCATGCCTGCGGAAGGAATCGCCAGCGCGACTGTGATCGCGGGCAACAGCGCCAACTCCAATGCGCTCGCCACCATGCTCTGCGTGCTCAGACCGGAAGAGGGCCTCGCGCTGGTAAAACAGATCGCGGGCGCGGAATGCCTGCTCGTGACCGCAGATGGAAGGCAACTCCGCAGCGCGCATTTCACATCGTTTGAAGTTCCGCAGCAGGCCGCAGCCACTCCTCCGCCTGCGCCCGCGCAAGCCGCCGCGCCTTCCGCGCCCGGCATGTGGCCGGGCGGTTACATGGTGACGCTCGGGATAACCCTGAAGCCGCCGACCCATTACAGCATCGATGTCTCCAGAGTCCGGAATAAGGACCGAAATCCCTATGTCGCGGCGTGGGTGGAGAATGCCGATGGAAAACGGGGCCGCACCATCGCCGTATGGGGCAACAACAAGCGATTTGTGCCCGACCTTTCCGAGTGGTGGAAAGTATCCAAGCTCGATGCGGCATGGGCCGCCACGGTGACACGGGCGACGCGCCAGCCGGGCCACTACAAGCTGGAGTGGGATGGCACGGATGACAAAGGCAATCCACTACCAACCGGCACTTACACGATTTACCTCGAAGTGAACCGCGAGTTCGGCGACCACAAGACGCAGAGCGGCAAGATCGTCTGCGGGACGACCGCCTCACAAGGCACGATCCCGGCGTCCACGGAAGCGGATGCCACCGACCTCGCCTACGGGCCTGGCGCGCCGGGACAATAACCAACAATGAAAGCTGAAACCAAACATCATTTAAGACTCGTGGTGCGGGTATGGACGAGGAACCTGCACATTTACATTTCGATGTTCGGGTTACTCGGCATTCTCTTTTTTTCGGTCACGGGAATCATGCTGAACCACGAGGACTGGTTCGGCTTCTCGGAACTCCAAACGCACAAGACGGAAGGGGCATTTCCACCTGAAATGCTCAAGGGCAAGGAACCGGACAAACTCGTAATCGTGGAGAAGCTGAGAAAAGATTTCGGAGCCACGGGGGCGCTGAATTCCTTCGATGTGCAGAGCGACCAACTCGATGTCGTCTTCAAATCCCCTGCTCGCCGTGCCGAGGCGGTGATCGATCGTCCCGGAGGACATATCGAAATGACTTATGAGACACATGGTCTCGCCGGACGGATCGCAGAGTTGCACCGGGGAACCGATGCGGGGCCGGTGTGGAGTTACGTGATCGATATCACGGCCATATTGCTCACCATTACCTCACTCACGGGGCTGATCCTCTGGCTGCTCGTTCCGAAGTGGCGTCCGCTGGGGCTCACCGCCCTGGGGCTTTGCATCGTGATCTGCGCGGTTATTTATTTCGTGTATGTGCCTTAGTCGAGGGATGCCTAATGGTTGAAAGTCACCGCGTCCCCGGCTCCTGTATATAAATCCAGCGGTCCTTCGAGTTCCACTTTGATCACGGTCGCGTCGGGATCGAGCTGGTCTTCAGGGACGTCGATCCATAGCACGCCGGGCAACCCGGCCCATGGCGCGCCGCCGGCTTTGCGATGTTTTACATCAGAGCCTCCGACGATGGAGGTGCGCAGGATGTTATTGCGGATGCCCTTGATTGCGATGGAGTCATATGGGCGGTCGAAGCAGAAGAGATAGAGTGTGTCGCGCGCCTTGTTCAACGTGGATGCGCCATAGAAATGCCCTGCGGGAAGACCGGCGACGGAACCGTAGATCCCCTCCCCGTGCTTTTTCATCCAGCGGCCGAGGCCTTTGAGGACATCGACCTGCCCGGGCTGCAAGGTGCCGTCGCTCTTTGGGCCGATGTCGAGCAGGAGGTTACCGCCCATGCCAACGCATTCTGCAAGTAGGCGGACGCACTGGCGGACGGTTTTGAAATTGCGATCCTTCTTCACGTAGCCCCATGAGTCGTTCAGCGTGACGCAAAATTCCCATGCTCCCTCCGGGCGCGCGATGGGGATGGCTTGTTCCGGCGTGCCGTAATCGCCGTGGCCACCCATGCGACTGTTCAGGATCACTCCCGGAGCCCACGTGTGGAGTTGACGGCGCAGTTCCTCGAAGCGCCATTGGTCGGCATCCCGCTCCCAATCACCATCGAACCAGAGCAGATCCGGCGCATACTCCGTGCAAAGCTCCTTCAACTGCCCGCGATGAAATGCGAGGAAACGCTCCCATGCCTCCGGGTTTTCCGCGCCCTGCGGGTAGCCGAAAGGGTTGCTATGCCTGGCAGCGTGATGCGGGGCGCGCGGGCGCCTGGGCATGATGCTGGCGTAATCGGGATGCGACCAGTCGAGGTGGGAAAAATAGAGGCCGACCTTGAGGCCGTGGGCGCGCAATGCCTCGCAATAAGGGCCGACGAGGTCACGGCCCGCGGGTGCGCCTTCGACGGAGTTCAGTTTGTTGAATTTTGTCGGCCAGAGGGCAAAGCCATCGTGATGCTTCGTGGTGAGCACGGCGTATTTCGCGCCAGCTTCCTCGAAAAGGGCGGCCCATGCCTGTGGATCATATTGGGATGCTGTGAAGGTGGAGGCTTGCGCCATGTAATCCTCGTGGCTGATTTCACCATTGAAAAACGCCCAGGATTCGCTCGTGTCCCCCGCGGAATAAATGCCCCAGTGGAGAAAAATACCGAACTTTGCGTCAACAAACCAGTCGTGCATCATAAGCTGTGAAATGTGGGGTCTTTGAAAATGAAAAGGCGGGCCATGATGCCATTTTCCGGGCGCGAATAAATCAAAATCCGATTTCTTCCACGGCAAAGGGGCCATAAGCGGAATTGATGCGAAGGTTCTTGTCTATAAACGGTGATGCGATAATCTCCGGCCAAGATTTATGGTGGAACCCTCCCTCTCCTCTGATGTCCGTGTGATCTCCGATAACGACGTCGCCGCGATCAACCAGCTCGGCGAATTCACCCAGAAAATGCGAGGCGAGCTTGCCCGCGTAATCATCGGCCAGGAGGAGGTGATCGACCGCCTGCTGATCACGATCTTTGCGCGCGGGCACGGGCTGCTGGTCGGCGTGCCGGGGCTCGCGAAGACTTTGCTGGTGCGCTCGCTCGCCGAGGCGATGTCGCTGGATTTCAGCCGCGTGCAATTCACGCCAGACCTGATGCCCTCGGACATCACCGGCACGGAAATCCTGCAGGACAGCGAGCAGCCGGGCAAACGGAAATTTGAATACGTGAAGGGCCCCATTTTTGCGAACATCGTGCTCGCGGATGAAATCAACCGGGCCCCGCCCAAAACGCAGTCGGCGCTGCTCGAGGCGATGCAGGAGCATCGCGTGACAGCGGCCGGCCATGTCTATCAGCTACCCGCGCCGTTTTTCGTGCTCGCGACGCAGAATCCTGTGGAGCAGGAGGGAACGTATCCGCTGCCGGAGGCGCAGCTCGACCGTTTCATGTTCCTGATCCATGTGGGCTATCCTTCGCTCGAAGAGGAAGGGCGCATCGCCCGGGAGACGACCGGCGGAGGGCTCGCACAGATCGCAAAGACGATCACGGCGGAGCAATTGATCGCGTTTCAGGATCTGGTGCGGCGCGTACCGGTGCCGGATCATGTGTATGATTTCGTGGTGAAGCTGGTGCGGCGTTCGCGCCCGGATGCGGAGGGGGCGGACTGGATCAAGGATCTCGTGACGTGGGGCGCGGGTCCCCGCGCGGTGCAATACCTGATCCTCGGGGCGAAGGCGCGCGCGGCGTTGCAGGGGAGCTACCTTGCGCGGATCGAGGATGTGGAGGCGCTCGCGGAGCCGGTGCTGGTGCATCGCATCCTGACCAGTTTTCATGCGCAGTCCGAGGGGATAGACAGCCGGGAAATCATCAAACGTCTCATCGAGGAAACCCGCACCGACGCCAAAATGTGAAGCGGAGCCAGCACGAGTTCCTCGATCCGAAGGCGCTGGCGCGGCTGGCGCGCATCCATGTGCAGGCGCGCATCCCGATGGCCGGGAGCATGTCGGGCCAGCACCGGAGCCCGCACAAGGGCTCCAGCGTGGAGTTTGCCGAGTATCGCAAATACGTGCCGGGTGACGACATACGGATGCTCGACTGGCATGTGTATGCACGGACGGACCGGTTTTACCTGAAGGAGTTTGAAGCGGACACGAACCTGCGCGCCTATTTCTTGCTGGATGCGAGTGCCTCCATGAACTTCGCAGGCGCAGGGGAATCGAAATTTGCGCGGGCGCGGCGGATGATCGCGGCGCTGGCGTGGCTGCTCGTGCAACAGGGGGATGCGGTGGGACTCTCGTGCTTTGCGGACAAGGCGATGATCGACATCCCGGCTCGGCGCAATCCGGCGCACCTGCGGAATATTTTCGACGGGCTGGATACGCTCACGCCGCAGGGGGAGACGGGACTGCCGGCTGCGCTGCACCAGCTTGCGGAGCGGATCCCGCAGCGTTCGCTCGTGCTGATTTTTTCGGATTGCTTCACGCCGCTGGAGGAGTTGATGCCGTGCCTGCAGCATTTGCGCTTCCGCAAACATGACCTGGCGGTGTTCCATCTGCTCGACCGGGCGGAACTGGATTTCGATTTTTCGCACCCGACGCGCTTTGTAGATATGGAGACGGCATCGGCATTACTCACGGAACCGGAGACAATCCGCGACCGGTATTTCACCGAGTTGAACCGGTTTTTGAAGGAGTTGAAATCGGGATGCCGGGAGTTCCAGGCGGACTACCGGATGGTGGCGTCTGACGAAAATTACGAAAAAGCCATTTCCAATTTTCTTTTTGAAAGGGCCCGAAAAAAATGAAAACAAAACTCTGGATCTGTGGGATGGCGCTGGCATTCCTGCCGTGCATGCTTCCCGCACAGGAAATGCCGGGGCTGGTTCCCGCGCTCGAATGGTCAACGTCGCAACAAAGCGGCTTCCCAACCTCCATTGCCATGGATGCGCAAAACTCGGTATGGGTGGGGACGGAGGACAAGGGCGTGTGGCGGTACGATGCGCGCACGAAAGCGTGGACGCAATTCACGACCAAGGACGGCTTGGGGGATGACAGCATCTACGCGGTGGCTGTGGACAAACTTGATCGCGTGTGGGTGGGCCATCTCAACCATGGCGTGAGCGTGTGGAATGGCGAGAAGTGGAAGAACTACGGCATCCTCGACGGGCCGCTGGGCGACCGCGTTTATGCAATCGCAACCTGCCCGAAGGATGGGGATGTGTGGATCGCCACGGATTGCGGGCTGGCGCGGTATTCGCTCGCGAAGGATGAATGGGATTATTTCACGCGCGCGTCGGGGCTGCCCTCAAACCAGTTCCAGTGCATCGGGTTTGATTCCAGCGGGAATATTTTTGCGGGGACGCAATGCGACGGGGTGGCCATGGCGGATGCGGCGGATAATTACAAAAAATGGCGTGTGGCTGCGGCTCCATTGCAAATGCCCAATGCGAGCGGCGGGACGGGATTCAGCACGAACCTGGTGAGTGGCATCACGAGTTACAATCTGCCGGCGGGAATGTATCACGCAAAAGTGGAGGTGGTGGATGTGTGGACGCAACTCGGTGAATGCGAGACCAGCGATGGCGGGGAAAAATGGACTTTTGCACGGGGGGCGGACTGGCAGGCGAATGTGGGCGGCCTTTATCAAGGGCCGACCGTGGTGGAAGCCACGGATGATCCGGCGCAGGAGCTTCTCAGGGAAGATTGGGTCACATGCGCGCAGCAGGATGAAGAAAGCAAAAAGACGTGGATCGGCTACCGGCAGAAAGGGGTGGAGGTGCGGGATATCAATGGCAAACCGCTCGTGCGCGCGAACGTGGGAGACGCGCTTCTCGTGCGCGCGCTCTGCATCCGGCCAAAAGCACCGCCGTTGATTGCGATTTACGACAAGGAAAACGGCGGATTAAAGACGCTGGATAATTCCGCCGCACTGGAGCCTGGAAGCGAGGCGCCTAAATCCGCTGCGGCGTTGCCAGCGCCCGCGAAAGCGCCGGACGCAGCCTCGCTCGCTGCGCTCACGAAACGGCTGGATGTTTACCAGAAAGTGCTCGCGCCAGGCGAAGGTGTTTTTATGGGTGACGATTGGCGCACCGAAGGCGATTGGGCAGGACGTTACGGCACTTCCTATGCAATTCTATTCGGACTGGCGGAAGCCCCGGACACCTCGCCGGGCCAGGTTTACGCGAGCCAGACGGGTTACGAAGTGAAGATCGGGCTGGGACCTCACACGGTGAATAACAAAGGGCCGTCGATGCACGTAGGGCATTCTGTTACCGAAGACCGGCATGTTCTTTACAGCCCGACGCTGGGCCATCGCAGCGAGGCGGAAATCAACGACGGGAGTTACGATACCCACGACTACCCGTATTCGTGGGAAGGACCGGACATCTGGCTCGATGTCAAAGTTCCAGCGGGCACGCATTGCGTGAGCTTGTATTTCCGCAACGATGATGCGCAAACCGGACGCGGAAACAAATTCCGCGATTACGATGTGCAATTGCTGCCGTGGTCTGAAAATCGGGATGACGTGCAAAAAGCGGATCCGCTGGCCCGGGCGCGTGCCTATGATTTCTGGGGCGGTGTTTACAAGCAATTCGCCGTCGCGGGACCGGCGCGGTATGTTTTCCGCATCGGGCGCAACCATAGTTTTGGCACGAAATTACAGGGAGTTTTCATCGACCAGCAAACCGGCATGGTCGAGGGTGGGAGGAAGCCGCTTCCGGGGTTTGAAGCCATGGATTACAGCAGCCGGGCCAAAGTTGGGGACGCCTCGGGTAATAGTGACAACCCCTTGCTCGCTGCGGCGTCCGCGTTACGGGACAAGCTGAGAGACACGTTGAATAAACGCTCGGCGCTCGGCATGCACCTGCCGCTCTATATTTGGGCTTACCGGGCTGCTGTCGCCGCAAATGCGCCCGCGCCGCTGCTTGCGAACTGGAGGTGGGGCTGGACCATCTGGACACCGGAGGATCGGGCGGAGTTCGATGAAACGGTCGAGCACGCCCATCAGGCGATGCTGAATGCTCCCGCACCCCAGCCGGCAGGGACTGGAAAATAAAACCGAAGGCACCTGATTTTCCGCGCACGCATCTTACTGTATGACATTTCTGCAACCGTTCATCCTCTGGGGTTTGCCGCTGGCGTTGCTGCCGGTGCTCATCCACCTGCTGAACCGGATGCGCTTCCGCACGCAGCGATGGGCAGCGATGAGTTTTCTTTTTTCCGCGAACCGTGCCTCGACGCGCTATGCGAAGTTGCGCCAGTTCCTGCTGCTCGCGTGCCGTGTGCTGGCATTGCTGGCGCTCATCATCGCAATAGCGAGGCCGCTGGCCGGGGGCTGGCTCGGCTGGGCGCTGTCGCCTTCACCGGACGTAATCCTCGTCCTGCTCGACCGGTCGGCGAGTATGGAAACGCACGATGCTACAAACTCCATCACCCGCCGCGAACAGACGTTGCGTGCCATCGCGAATGCGGCAGCACCATTCGCGGAAAGCTCGCGCTTTATGCTGATGGAAAATGTCCTCCGCAAGCCCCAGGAAATCGGGAAGCCGGATTTTGAGACGCTATCCGGTCTGGAGATGACCCATGCCACGGATACCGCAGCTGACCTGCCCGCGATGCTCGATGCAGCTGCGGAATGGCTGACGCACAACCAGAGCGGGCTTACGGAAATCTGGATTGCTTCCGATTTGCAACGCACGAACTGGCAGCCGGACAGCGGCCGGTGGGCAGCGGTCACCGCCCGGTTGAGCGCCATGCACCAGACAGTGCGCGTGAGATTGCTGACGCTGACACAACCGCCCGCGCCAAACATTTCCGCGAGGATCATCGACATGGCAAATCGCGAGCACGATGGGCATCGCCAACTCGACCTGACGCTCGACCTGGAGCGCGCCGACCCGGCCCCGGTGACACTGCCTCTCGCAATGACACTCGATGATACACGGTCGCATCTCGATCTCGACATGCAGGGACAGAGCATGCGGATTCACCACGCGTTTCCGCTCGATCCATCCCGCGACAGTGGCTGGGGCAAAGTCGAATTGCCGGCTGATGCCAATGCGCGGGACAACACCGCCTACTTTGTTTACGGGCCGAAACTTCCGGTGCATACCGCGCTGGTGGCGTCCGATGAAAAAAGCCGCTTCTTCCTTCGCTTTGCAATGGCCCCGTCGAAACAGGGTTGCGATATCATCACCGGCAGTGGTGAAGGCACAGACTGGCAGAAATATGCTGCAGTCGTGTGGCAGAGCCCATTGCCAACAGGCAAGGTGGCGGCGCAATTACAGACCTTCGTCGAAGGCGGCGGCGTGGTCGTTTTTTTCCCGCCAGGAGTGACCGATACAAATTCCTTTGCGGGCACTAGCTGGAGCGCTGTCGAAGATACGGCACGTGAGCAGCCTTTTCATGTGATCCACTGGGATGAACAGGATGGCGCACTTGCAAAAACCGACGAAGGATTGAGCCTGCCTGTGAGCGATCTCGGCACCTACCGGCGGCAGTTGCCGTATGGAAAAGGCAACCC
>JBAVPB010000228.1:0-2879 GCA_049692655.1 Chthoniobacteraceae bacterium
GCGCAGATCATTGCCAATGCTACCGCGTCGAAATTTGAGCGGCTGAGCGGCGTGGAATCGAGCGTCGCCGACATGCGGCGCGTGATCGCCACGGCGGCAAACCGCCTCCAGACCAGCGGGGCAAAAACGATTCTGTTCATTGATGAGATTCACCGCTTCAACAAGGCCCAGCAGGATGTGTTGTTGCCCGATGTCGAGAGCGGCGTGGTGCGGTTGATCGGCGCGACGACGCACAATCCGTTTTTTTATATCAACAGCCCGCTTGTCTCGCGTTCGCAGGTATTCCAACTCGAGCCACTGGCGCCGGACCAGCTCTCAGCCCTCATGAAACGCGCCCTGGCCGACACGGAGAACGGTCTTGGCAGGCACAAGGTGAACATTTCCGCCGATGCGCTCAAGCACCTTGCCGTGACAAGCGATGGCGATGCCCGCAAGGCCCTGAATGCCCTGGAAATAGGCGTGCTCACGACCCAGCCCGACAAAAAAGGGGTGGTGCAGTTTGATCTGGGGGTGGCCGAGGAAAGCATCCAGCGGAAAGCGGTCGTGTACGATGGCGATGGAGACCAGCATTACGACACGATCAGTGCTTTCATCAAGTCGATGCGCGGCAGCGATCCGGATGCCGCGATCTACTGGCTGGCAAAAATGCTGTATGCAGGCGAGGACATCCGCTTCATAGCGCGGCGCATCGTCATTTGTGCGAGCGAGGATGTTGGAATGGCAGACCCCCAGGCGCTGGTCCTCGCGGTTGCCGCGCAGCAGGCCGTGGAATTTGTCGGCATGCCGGAAGCGCAGTTACCGCTGGCGCACGCCGCGATCTACATCGCCACCGCACCGAAAAGCAACAGCGCCACCATGGCAATCGGCAAGGCCATGACCGAGGTAAAACAGGGTGTTACGCTTGCCGTGCCGAAACACTTGCGCGACACCCATTACAAAAGCGCGAAAAAACTCGGTCACGAGGGCTACAAATACAGCCACGATTACGAGGGTGGCTACGTTCCGCAAGCTTACCTGCCCGAAGGCCGCCGTTACTACGAGCCGACGGAACTCGGCCACGAGAAGCGCGTCAAGGAAAGGCTGGAATACTGGCGTGCGCAATTTCAACAGGCTCAGGCTAAAGTGGAGTGAGAAGAGTTTGAGGGTTATACCATGAAAGCCGGCATCCGCACCGCTGCAACGCCACGATTGATAGGGGACAAAGCCATCAGCCTCGATCCTGCCGGCAAATTGGAAATCCATTCATCCGGACGGTTTCCAATGCGGCCGTCATTTCGCAGTTACATCTATAAGCATCCGACCATAGCCATTCACCAGCATGATTATTCGGGCTCGTTGTTGATCGGCGCCCGCAGATTCAAGATCAAGCCTGGTGATGTCACCATTACCCCGCCAAACGTTGTGTCGCAATATGATCTTTCCTGCGAAGGTTTTCATTGGTGTGTGCATTTTGACCAGCTTGAGGGCGTCGGAAAATCCTCGTTTCCCCTGCATCTGCACACGGGCGCGGCGGCTGCTTATGTTTCCGAACGCCTGGAGCAAATCGTTCATCTCCAGCGAAAAGCGGGCATGAACCGCCGTTCTTCAAGTTTGTTTGCCGCTGCGGCATCCGCGGCATTCTCCGCGTTGCTTTTGTGGCTTGCGGTCTTCGCCCGGGAAAAGAAACTCCCGGCTCAGGGCAGGATCGGGATAGCTATGGAGAAATTGCAAAAAAACATCGAGCAGCGTTTCCGGGAACAGCTTACAGTGGCGGAGTTGGCCCGTGCAGCCGGATTCAGCCAGGATTATCTTGCGGAGCAGTTCCGGCGGCATTTCGGCATGACACTGCAGCGGTACCTCCTCTCTCGCCGCATGGAAATGGCGCGTAATCTCCTGCTTTCAACGGAGTTGCCCGTAAAGGCAGTCGCCTGGGAGTGCGGCATCCCCGACCAGCAATATTTCAATAAACAATTTCGCCGTGTTTGCGGCATGAGTCCCACATTATTCCGGCAGGGTTCGGGGCGCTGAGGAAATGGAAATCCGGGAATTTCTACCAGCGAGCACATTTTTCCTACCAGTAGGCTGGCTGGATTTTCAGGATGGTGGCTGGCATCATTTACAGCATGACAAATCCCATCCATGCATTTTACCAGGAAAACGGCTATTATGTTGCAAAAGGCGTTTATTCGCCGGATGAAATTCGCGGGCTCGAAGGGGACTTCGACCGGATCGTGGAGCAACTGGATGCCAGTGGGGAGACTGTCCGTGTCCGGTGGGAAGGGGCGCAAATGGAAAAACTAAAATCGGAAAACACCGAAATCGTGCATACACATAATGTGCAGATATTTTCCGAGCGATGGCACCATGCTTTTCTTCAGGAAAAGTTTCTGGATGCAGTATCGGCGATCATAGGGCCCGACGTGATCCTTCATCATAGCAAACTGTTTCAGAAACCTTCTGAAAAGGGGGCGCCATTCCCAATGCACCAGGACTGGACTTATTTCCCGAGCGAAAAGGATACCATGATGGCGGGGATCATCCATGTCTCCGAGGCTACTGATGAAATGGGGTGTCTGCGGGTTTATCCGGGGTCACACAAGCTCGGGCGCATAGGCGGGACCTCCGGACAGCAGGCTTCCGATTTTCTGGATCAATATCCGCTGGAAAAAGCCACCATCCTCGAGGCGGAGCCGGGAGATGTCGTGTTCTTCCATTATTGCACGCTCCATGGCTCGATGCCGAATCGCTCCAGCAAGGTCCGCAAGACCGTCCTGGTGCAGATGCATGCGGGGGACGACCAGATTGAACCCGGTAATCATCATCCAAATTCCCGCCTTGTCCTGCGCGGCTGGAACCATCGTGCAACGAGGGGGGAAGCGAATTCAAAATCCGTTTAGTTG
>JBAVPB010000229.1:0-3967 GCA_049692655.1 Chthoniobacteraceae bacterium
GTCTATCCGCAGACCACCAACCTCATTCTTTTCAAATACCTGCAATTGCACGGTATTCCTGTAAAGAACATCGGGGGCGGCCTGAAAAAAGACGAGTCAGGCAAAGTCATCAGCGCCGGCAAATACACGCCTTTCAGTTGGGCGGACTACCAGCAGATCGTGTCTGAAATCAAACAGTTCGCAGCCAGCGGCGATGCCTGTGTGATCAACACTATCAACGGTGACTCCAACGTCGCTTTCTTCAAGGAAATCGTCGCGGCGGGCCTCACGCCCTCCAGTTGCCCGGTCGTTTCTTTCAGCCTGGCGGAAGATGAGTTCCGCAGTCTCTCAGCCAAGGATCTCGTGGGAGAATTGGGCTGCTGGACCTACTTCATGTCCATCGACACGGATGGGAACAAAAAGTTCCTTACAAACTGGAATACCTGGCTCGCCTCGCAGAGCTACGACGGCGTAAAAAAGGAAAACCGCGTGGTGGACAGCCCGATGGTGCTTTCCTACAACGGCGTTTACCTTTGGAAAGCTGCGGTCGAAAAGGCCGGCACTTTCGATGTGGACAAAGTGCGCACAGTGCTTGAGTCCGGCGAAATCAGCTTCGATGGCCCTGGTGGCAAAACCACCATGCAGAAAAATCACCACACCACCAAGAACGTGTATATCGGCCTCACGCAGGCCGACGGCCAGTTCAAGATCATCAAGACATTCCCTGATGTGAAGGGTGAGCCGTGGCAGTTGGACGCGCTCGACAAGGCGCTTGCCGCGAAGAAAAAATAATCTGTTAACATTCAAAACGCGGATGGCGGGCCTGCTGCGCCGCCATCCGCGTGTTTGCAGAAATTTTATTCTTTAAAATTCCGAAACCAACAGGAGCCGGGCGTGCATGCCCGTATTCTTACGAGCCGATGTTAAAGCTTCCGATACTCTCATTTTTTCTCATTGCTTTGCTACAGGTCGTGGCAGCAGGTGCAGCTGCGGGATCCGCCGATGAATCCGCCGCCCGTACGAAACTGGTCCAGGCCATCCTTGCCTCCGGCGACGAACAGCAAAAAGCGCTCGACGAACTCGCGAATACACCCTTGCAGGTGGTCCGCGATGCGCTCCACTCATGGACTAGTTCGGAGATCTATATTTATAAATCGCCGGGCGATGGCACGAAGGTTCCCGTCATTCTGGCAACGAAGGAGAACACTGCGGGAAGGGCCCAGGCGATCCGTATCGACACGGGCAAGCCGGTGACGGATGACAAGGGCGCCGCGCTTGTCTTTTTTCCCAAGGATTTGACTTCCTTGGACACCGAGATGGGCGCCATGAGCTCCGTGCAGGCTGCGCTCGATATGCTGGCGCTTTCCGATACCGACAAGGATGTCCGTCTCGAGGCTGTCGTCAAATCCGGCAAATCACAAAAAGTCGAAATGATTCCGATTTTGCAGGGCATCTTGGAAAAGGAAAAAAATGGCAGGATCAAAAAAGCCATTCATGTCTCGATCGCCACGCTTCGCCTTAATGATGACACTGCCCCCGATGTGCAGATCAAGGCGGCAAATGAACTCGCCAGCCTGAGTTCCATCGGCAGCCTTGATGATCTGCAATCCGTTGTCGATGATCCCGACGCGAAGCCGCAGGTGATCAAAGCTGCGCAGGCCGCGATTAAATCCATCCATGGCTATCTCAGCATCATTAATTTCTTCGGGACCATTTTTCGTGGTTTGAGCCTGGGTTCCATCCTGCTCGTGGTAGCACTCGGCCTGGCGATCACATTTGGCCTCATGGGAATCATCAATATGGCCCATGGCGAGATGATCGCCATCGGCGGTTACACGAGCTACGTGGTCCAGAATCTTTTCATGGATGGCTTTGCCTTTCATGTGACGCTCCCCATCACGATCGGCGCCAGTCATCTCGGGTTCGGGCTTTCCCTTCCCGGCCTTCACGCCGTGGAGGGAAGCAGGTTGTTTGAATGCTATTTCCTCGTGGTGATTCCCTTGAGTTTCATCATGTCCGCTCTGGCCGGTCTTTTGCTGGAGCGCGCTGTCATCCAGTTTCTCTATCGCCGGCCGCTGGAGTCATTACTCGCCACATGGGGGGTTTCGTTGTGCATGCAGCAATGCTTCCGGCTCGTCTTCGGCGCGAATAATGTGCAGATCAAATCGCCCGCATGGCTCAGTGGCAACTTCACTATGTTTGATATTGCCTTCGGCTACAACCGCATCTTCGTCATCGGCTTTGCCATATTGATCGTGATAGGCACATGGGTGCTCCTCACAAAAACACCGCTCGGCCTGCTCATCCGCGCCGTCATGCAGAACCGCGACATGGCTGCCTGCATGGGCGTGCCGACGCAGCGGGTTAATATGCTCACCTTCGCGTTTGGTTCGGGCCTTGCCGGACTGGCTGGCGCATTTCTCTCGCAGATCACGAATGTCGGCCCCGGCATGGGCCAGACATGGATCGTCGATTCTTTCATGACAGTCGTTGTCGGCGGGGTCGGCAGCATCGTGGGCACCATTTATGCCTCGCTGGGCATCGGTACCGCCGACCAGGTGTTGCAGCAGGTGTTCGGCTCGCCGGTCATCGGAAAGATCACAGCCTTGATCGCGATCATTTTATTCCTCCAGTGGAAACCGGGCGGTCTTTTCCCCACCCGCAGCCGCAGTTTGGAGGGCTGATTACTATGGGACGTTCACGAATCGGATTCGAATTTTGGGGAGTGGTGGCCGCAGCGGTCATCGCGGTTGTCGTATTGCCATGCCTGAATGCGTTTGCTCCGCAGGACAGCGCTTTTTACGTCAGCGATTTTACCATCAACCTCTATGGCAAATACCTTTGCTATGCCATGCTGGCCATCAGCGTGGATATCCTTTGGGGCTACACCGGGTTGCTCAGCCTCGGGCAATGCGTTTTTTTCTCTCTCGGCGGTTACATGATCGGCATGTACCTCATGCGCATGATCGGCACCCTCGGCACCTATCAGAAACCGATCCCCGACTTCCTGGTTTTCCTTGGCTGGCATAATCTGCCGGATTTCTGGAAACCGTTTTCCAGTTTCCCTTTTGCCTTGATGATGGCGTTTTTGCTGCCTGGACTGCTCGCGCTGGTATTCGGTTATCTCGCATTTCGCTCCCGCATCAAAGGCGTTTATTTTTCGATCCTCACCCAGGCTCTCACCTATGCCGGCATGCTTCTCTTCTACCAGAACGACCTCCTCATGGGAGGCAACAACGGCTTTACCGATTACAAATTCATCCTTGGCTACGATATCCGCATCGCCTCCACCCAGCGCGGTCTTTATATCTGCTCTGCCATTGCGTTACTCGCGGTCTATCTTCTGACGAAATGGATCACTACCACGAAATATGGCAAGGTGCAGCGGGCGATCCGCGACAGTGAAAACCGTATCCTCTTCTCCGGTTATTCCACGGCCGCTTTCAAGCTCTTCATCTTTGTCTATAGCGCTCTCATTGCCTCGCTGGCGGGAATGCTCTACGTCCCGCAGGTAGGCATCATCAATCCCAGTGAAATGACTCCCGCCAAGTCGATCGAGGCGGTCGTCTGGGTCGCCGTCGGTGGCCGTGGCACGCTGGTCGGCCCCGTTATTGGTGCCATCTTTGTGAATGCCCTGCGAAGCTGGGCCACCCGCGCATACCCCGATCTCTGGCTCATCATCCTTGGCTTTCTTTTCATCTTTGTCGTGCTCTTCATGCCCAAGGGCATCGTCGGCCTCTTTGCTCAGGCACGGGATTTTTTGAAAGCGAAAAAGACAACTCCCGAGCCGCCATCGCATGCCACGCCGGATCTCGTCGCCCCGGCCAAATCTGTATCTTCAACCGTGCCGTCTGTTAAATTATGACACGTACCCCTTTCATCCTCGCGGCAGAAGGCGTGAACAAGGAGTTCGACGGCTTCAAGGCGATCAATAATCTCAACTTCTACATGGACGAGGGCGAGCTT
Organism: Chthoniobacteraceae bacterium; assembly: GCA_049692655.1. Taxonomy (GTDB): domain Bacteria; phylum Verrucomicrobiota; class Verrucomicrobiia; order Chthoniobacterales; family Chthoniobacteraceae; genus DASZPK01. The sequence goes on from JBAVPB010000229.1 coordinate 3,946, forward strand.
CGCACCGTCATCGGTCCAAATG
>JBAVPB010000230.1:0-16366 GCA_049692655.1 Chthoniobacteraceae bacterium
TCCTTCGTGATATATCCTTTCGCCCCGGCACGGATCGCCCGCTCCGCATACAACGATTCATCGTGCATCGACAACACCAGCACCGGCAGCTCGATCGATTGCGCCTTCAAGTCCTTGAGCAATTCCAAGCCGCTGCTTCCTTTCAGCGTGATGTCCAGCACCGCTGCATCCGGTTTCGTAGCCTGGATCACTTCCATCGCCTGCCGGATGTTGTCCGCCTCCCCGCATACCTCCATGTCCGGCTCCTTGTTGATCAACAATGCCAGCCTCTCCCGGAATAACGGGTGGTCTTCTACTATCACGACTTTTGTTTTCATGCCTTCTTTTCGTTCTCTGTTGTTTTCTCTTTTAATGCTTTATTTATTTTCTGGCTGAACCTGCACGTCACCACCGCCCCCCCTCCCGCCTGGTTTTCCACTTTCAAATCCCCACCTATCAGCCGTGCCCGGTAATCCATGATCTTCAACCCCATGCCATCCCGTTTGCCGTTACTCACCGGTATTCCTTTTCCATTATCACCTACAGAGAGTGTGACAATCCCTCTTTCCTCCGTAATCGCTATCCTTACTTTCGTCGCCTCCCCGTGGCGCGTCGCATTATTCAACGCCTCCTGCGTGATCCGGTAAAGATGCGTGGCCGCTTCATTGTCATAAATGGGCACATGCTTCATGGGTTCAAACACGCATTCGATATTCAAAAGGCGCCTCATGCTTGTCGCGAGCTCATCGAGGGCTGATTCAAGCCCGGCCTCATCCGTCTGCACCGGAAACAGCCCCCGGGACAAGTTTCTTGTCTGGGTCACGCCCTGCTTGAGTAATTCGGCAATCTCCGCAGCTGCCTCGGTCTCCACGGCGGAATGTTTTTGCAGATCGTTCCTCAGCGAACTGGCCGCACAACTGATCGCCGCCAGATACTGGCACAATCCATCGTGCAGATCCTGGCCGATGCGCTGCTGCTCACGTTCGCTGATCCGGATAATCTCGCGCTCCAACCGGGCGGAATGCTCCATCAATTGATATTGCGACTTCAAAGCGGACACCCCGACCACGATGAACAGGAAAAAACAAAACGAAACCATCGTGTCCCAGCCCTGTATCCAATCTGTCAGATAAGGATGCCCGGCCTTCATGTCCGCCCACCACCATACAATCCCGCTCATCAGCGCTATCAAAATGCCGCATTGCTTGTCCCCATACCAGACCGCCAGCAAAATAGGCGCCCCGTAAAACACGAAAATACTGACCTCGTACCCGGTGATATAATCAATATAGCCGATGATCAGCACGATCACCGCAGCTTCCAAAAGAATTGCCTTTCGAGACTGCTTTTTGAAAAAATCCGCAATAACCGAGCCTTCAGTTTGTTGCTCAGACATAAACTCTAATAACAAACGGAAAAAAGGACGTCCATATTTGTTAATGAGAACAGCAAATATAGTGCCGGGCGTTTAAATACGGAATATTCCAAGAAGACGTGTTTTCCCCAATAAAATCACCCTTCCCTGTCGCTCATAGCCATTTGAGTCCGCAAAAGATCGTGTAGCGTGAGAATGGCGAGAAGCCTTCCGTCCAAATTGTCCGTGACAACCAACACTCCCGTGACAGATTCGACGAGGGCATCCTGGGATTCCCTGATGGTTTTACTGGGTGAGGTGGCCGTAAAAGGAAGCAGACACACCGGACGCCGCTGACCTGACGCCGCCTCGATTTCCGAACGGGCAAGCAGTCCTTTTAATTTCCCATTTTCAACAAACGGGAAATAGCGGTAAGGAGCGCGTTTGAGCAATTCAGCGAGAGCATTTTCTCCGAGGTCCTCCACTACCACGGGATTGAAGTTCGCTATGGCGGAAACCGGCAGGTTTTGCCACGATTTCAGATCGCGCGGAGGAATGATATGCTCCATCTGGTGTCCGTCCTGGATCAAAATTTCCTCGTAGAAATTTGCGTGGTTCATCGAACGGGCAACGATCTGGCTGACCAGCCCTGCAAGCATCAAACCCGGTATGAGGGCGAACTGGTGGGTCATCTCAAAAATAATCAGGATAGCCGTCACGGGCGCCATCACCACAGCACCCAGGCACGCACTCATACCACCGACCACCAGCAGCATCTTGCCGGAGTCAGTCAAAGCCAGAAAATGCGAACCCAGGCCCGCAACCACTGCGCCGCACATACCACCGAAAAACAGATTAGGCGAAAAAATACCGCCGCAACCGCCTGTGCCATAGCATAAAATTGTCGAAGCCAGTTTTGCCACGCAAAGAACACCGGCAATCTTCCATGCCAGATTGCTGTCAAGCGCCTGCGACAAATCATCGTACCCCAGGCTGAATACCCCCAGTTTTCCCGTTCCATAAAACACCAGAATGCCAATGACCCACGAAAGAAGAGCGCCAAAAAACTGGTGAAAAACGCGCGGGATGACGTGAAAATTTTTGGATGCAACACGGAGCTTCAACGTCCAGCGTTGAAACAGAACCCCCAGCAAAGCTGCCAATGCCGCAGTGATAGGAATCAGCAAATAGGCACGCCATGTGGGCTCACCAATCTTAGGTACAGCAAATGCCGGTTGGGCACCAATACAAGCATGCACTACAAACGCCCCGATCACCGCCGCCAGCAGGACCGGTCCCAGCAAACGGCTGTTGAGATCCTCAAGAATCTCCTCCAGCACAAAAGCAACCCCTGCCAATGGCGCATTAAACGCCGCGGCCAGCCCTGCGGCTGCACCCGCTGCGGCCGCCGTCCGTTTGTTTTGCTTGGAAACGCCGAGAAAGCCAGCCAAAGTCGAGGCCAGATTGCCTCCGATCTGCACACTGGGACCTTCCCGTCCAAGGCTCATTCCGCCGCCGATACTTAAGGCACCGGCTACAAATTTCACGCAAGCAATGCGCTTTGGCGTGTGCCCAAACTCCTTCCAAAAGGCAAGTTTCAACTGTGGGATACCGCTTCCCGCTGCCTCAGGACAAAAACAAGTCAGCAGCCAGCCTGATATGAGGGAGGCACTCGAAATGAACGCGAGGCTGATCCAGATAAAATGCGGCCCGACGCTCGCACGTATGAAACCGATATTATAAATCCAACTGATCGCAAGCTGGAATGCCACGGCTCCAAAACTTGCCACCAGGCCAAATAAACATGTAAAAATTAAAGTCCGGGTTCGTTGCGGGATTTTTCTAAAGAGCGAATTGAGCCATTTCACAATGGTCATTCTTCGTTACAAGATGAAAAAGTTCAACTCATAAGTCCAACCGGCAACGCGGGGCAGCTTCGGTGCAGTGCTTGCAGAAACCGCCGGATCACCATTAGCGATAAGGAGACCAGAAAGAGCCGTCCGCCACATCGGAGAGGGCATTAAAGGCGCTGGTGGGCACCTTTGGAATCGAGTCGATAGTAAACGGCCCGTAAGAATTACCAAAAATATCGTTTCCGGTATTGTAGAGTTGCGTGCCGGTCTTTAAATAGTTCTTCAAATCTCCGAGGCCGGGATGTGAACCTGTCATTTTATTCGTCTCGATAGCGTATTGATCCATCGAACTATCAAGCAAACGCAAATCCTCCAGGATGCGCGTTGCCTGGGAACGCTTGCGTGCTCTCAGGAAATTTGGCACTGCAATCGAAGCGAGCAAGGCAATGATTGCCACAACGATCATGATTTCCACAAGAGTGAAACCGTGAGAGTTTGGGTTAGGTTTAACTGTCATAAGATTGTGACTTTCCATATGGTTATTGGTATAATTATTGAGCTTATTGAACCCAACTATGAAGCAATCAACGAGCATGAACCTTTCCCTCGGGGCAGTCTTATGGCGTAACGAAAATCACTACTTTGAAGTAGCGTAAAGAAACCGACGGCTATCTAATGGAGCGAAGGCGTAATCTGGCGCCACGACGTCCTCTTTTTCGGATAGCTTGCAGCTAGAAGTTAGCCTTGGGAATTTCCAGGCCAAAACCCCAACCGTTCTGATAATTATCTATTTTAAAGAGAATCCTGTTGGCCCCCGAATTCAGATGTACGGCAACCGAATCGGAGCCGGGTTTATAGGCGCGTGCGATCTCATTGGAATAGATTTGCCTGCCGTTTAACCAGATGCGGACGCCATCGTCACTGCCGAAAGTAAAGACTGCGTCGCGTGGGTGAATGGAGTCGATTTCAGCGTAAGCATAGCCGACCGCCCACTCGATCTTGCCGAGATAGCGATCAAGGGATACGAATCCTTTTTTATCACCGGCGGCCGGAATCCACTGCAACGTCTTTTCTCCTTCCTGCCAGGCGGCCTTCAAATCCACAGCACCATCCCCACGCTTAAGAAAATCATCTTCAAATGGCGTTTGCTGATCGAGCGATACTGCGCCTGCCTTCGGACTTGGGAATACGCCGAGGACGTGCCAATTCATCACATAATCCCTGGCCTGCAGGGCACGTGTATCATCCCAACTGCGCCGGAAATCCTTCGGATCGACGGTCCCGAATTGTTTGCCGCTGGCGGGCACCCGCGTCTTTTTTGCATCCAGCGGAGGAAGCAGGTCGCCATGGGCGGCGATCAGTTCGTCACACATCTCTACGATCTTATCCAGGGAAAGTGTGGCTGCGGTAAGCGGATCGTACATGGCCGCCTGGTAAACGTGATCGCGGCGACCTTCCATGGCAGCACGGATGAACAGTTCGTGCTGGGTGATATGGGGCTGCATGTAGCCCACGAGTTCCGGTGGAAGCTCGCCCACGGTAGTGAACTGCAACCCGTTGCGATCCACGAGCGTGGGAAGCTCGGTAATGGCAGTCGATGGAAGGTTGGAAATCGCCCCGTTATTTACCATGTTGCCGTACACCACGCTGGATTTGCCAGTGACCATGCTGTGAATGATAGTGCTGCCATATTCGTGACTGCGATGCACCTCGATGGGCTCCTCGTTGCGGCCGAAGATTTTCATCCGCTCGAATTCGTCCACGATGCCGTCGCAACGGTAGAGGTATTCATCAAGTGGCACATCGAATGCCTTGATCATCTGCTTGCCGCGCGGGATGAAGTAAGAAGAGTATTCGGCATTATGCTCGGAACTTTCCGTCACGAAATAGCCCAGGCGGCGCATTAACTCAAAGCGGACGCGGTTGGTATCGTAAATCGCCGGCAGATTCATTGCTTCGAAGAGACGCGGGTAAAGATCCACCCCGTCTTTTTCCAGCTTGAGATAGAACGCCATGTGATTGATGCCGGCACATAGGAATGCGACTTTTGAAGGGTCCTCCCCAATGTAACGCATCAACTGATCCAAGGTTCCCTGCACACTGTGGCAGAGGCCAACGCCACGGATGTTGCTGGTCCTGTTGATGGTCTGCATGTTCATCGACATGGGGTTGCTGTAATTCAGCAACGTGGCGCGGGGACATAGCTCCATCATGTCGCCACACAAGCCGCTGAGCATGGGAAAAGTGCGCAATGCGCGGAAAAGACCGCCGGGGCCGGTGGTATCCGCGATGGTGAAGTTCAGCCCATATTTGCGGGGAATTTCAAAATCCACGAGCGTGCTGTCAAACCCGCCGATCTGGACCATGTTGATGACGAAATCAGCTCCCCGCAAGGCTTCACGGCGGTCGAGCGTTGTCTCGATTTTTGGACTGGCCCCGAGCGCCTTTGCAACTTTACCGCAGAGATTTCCGCCCACCTCGAGCCGGTCCGCATCGACATCCATATAGGTCATCGTCGCATTTTTAAACTCAGGAAAGGAAAGAATGTCGCCCGTGAGATTTTTGGAAAATACGACGCTTCCCGCGCCGATCATTGCTATTTTAATCATAGGATATTTTACGGAAGAGCGGAGCCGCTCCATTTCAATTTTTGACGGAGCACCTCGGAAAATGACATCTCCCGCAGCATCGCCAGTGGCAGATGGTGGCCGGATTTTCGGATACGAATAATGTCACCGGATTTAATTGCTATGGGATGCTGGCCATCGACCGCAAGAAACACGGCGTCCTGTTCCGGGCAGGGACTGACCTCGATCACAGAACTATCGCTCACAATCACCGTGCGGTTTGTAAGAACGTGCGGACAGATGGGCGTAACCACAAACACGCCGGAATCGGGCATCAGGATCGGGCCGCCGGCGGAAAGTGAATACGCCGTGGAACCGGTGGGTGTCGCCACGATGAGGCCATCGGCATTGTATTCCGTGAGCACAGAATCATCGATGCGCGTAACAAGCTTGATCAACCGTGAATGCTCACCCCTGCTTATCACCACATCATTCAAGCCGGTGTGATGTTTGATGTATTTGCCATTCCGCTCGATTTCCACCTCCAGCAAGGTGCGGTTGCTTAATACGTAATCGCCTGCAAGGATCGACTTCACAGCCTTCAAATATGCGGAGGAATTCACACAGGTGAGAAACCCCAGTGAACCGATGTTAATACCAAAGACGGGCTTGATGTTTTCACGCAGGTCAAGAAGCACCTGCAGGATGCTCCCATCACCGCCGAGCACTACGAGAAGATCGCACACGTCCCCGAGATGCCGGGTGGTAAATTCGCCTTTGCGGCCGATCAATTCAGCGGTTTTTTTTTCGAGCTTAAACTTTGCGCCATGCTTCGTAAATTCCTTGCAGAGCGCCTTTACGAGGTCAGCCGCGCCCGGTTTGCCGACGTGGGCGATGATTCCGATCAATTTTGAAGACATGCGAGAAATTCCTTGTTGCCTTCCATGCCAGTGATCGGCGACTCAATAAAGCCGCACCATTTTTTCGAAAGGTTGTTCTTCACAAAATCCTCGATCTTGCGAACGGCACGGTCGTGCAATGCCGGATCGCGGATGATGCCACCTTTGCCGACATCGTCCCGGCCAAGTTCGAATTGCGGCTTGATCAAAGAAAGAATCACGCCTTCTGGAGTTAGCAATTCAAAGGCCGCTGGCAAGATTAAAGTCAGCGAGATGAACGAGACATCGATCACGCAAAGGTCGATGGTATCCGGAATTTCAGCGCGGGTGACGTAGCGGGCATTCACTTTTTCCTGCACGGCGACACGGGGATCGCTGCGGATTTTCCAGTCGAGCTGGCTGTGGCCGACGTCGATCGCGTGGACCTTTGCCGCTCCATGCTGCAACAGGCAATCGGTGAAGCCGCCCGTGGATGCGCCGATGTCCAGGCAGGTCATGCCCGTGGGATCCACGGCGAAGTGCCTGAGTGCCGCCTCAAGTTTCAAGCCGCCCCGCCCGACATAGCGGCTGGCCGTTTTTACCGTGATCTCCGCATCCTCCGCTACGCGCGTGCCAGGTTTGTCCACCATGGCATCCCCCACCCTCACCTCGCCCGCCATCACGGCACGTCGCGCTTTTTCGCGCGTTTCAAAGAACCCACGGGCGGCGAGCAATGTGTCGATGCGTTGTTTGTTTATTTTCAATATCCCAAATAATGCTTGAACTCGGGGGCTTTTCAAAACAATAACCTCTGCGCCATGCCCACTGAAGATTTAAAAGACGCCATCAAGGCAATGATGGTTGAAAAATTAATGCTCAAAATTCCGAAGGAAGAGATCGGCGACGAGACGCCTCTTTTCGGACCCGAGGGCCTTGGCTTGGATTCCATAGACGCGCTGGAACTCGTGGTGTCTCTCGAAAAACAATTCGGCGTGACGATCCCCAGCTCTGACATCGCGAAAAGCGCGCTAGTGAATGTCAACAGCATCCACGATTACGTCGTGGCAAACCGGAAGTAACCGCTCCTCACGCGACGACGTCAGCGTCGTTCACCGCATCGATCAACAGGCGCAGACGCCCGAAATTCGTGCGATGCGGGGTGAAGACAATGCGCGGCAGCGCCAGCAGGTCGGGCTCATTCTGCTCCTCGGGAAGTGCGACTGTCTGCACGATGCTGCCGCTTTGCAGGATGTCGCCGAATGTTTCGTTCAAATGCACGATTGCGGCCTCGGTAAGTTTTTTCTGCTGCAAACGAATGACCATGCGACCACCGACCCACCGGTAGGAGTGGTAGTTTTTGTAGAATTTCAAAATCTCTGCGATCGCAGAATCGACATCCTGCGTGATTTTAAAGAGATGGAAATCATCCTTGGAAATCAGTCCCTGCTTGAGCAGGCAATCCGTAAGAAAACTGCGCCACGTCTCCCAGTAGCCTCCGCCGGGTTGATCCACCATGACATACGGGAGAATGCGGGCTTTCCCCGTCTGCATGAGGGTAAGGACTTCGAATCCTTCATCCAGCGTGCCGAACCCGCCGGGGAAAACCGCCACCGCGTGCGTCTCTTTCAGAAAATTCAGCTTGCGTGTGAAGAAATAGTTGAAGTTGATCAGCTTGGGATCGCCATCGATCGTTTCATTTGCCCTCTGCTCGAAGGGCAGCCGGATGTTCAAGCCAAAACTATGCTCCCGCCCTGCCCCGCGCTGCGCCGCACCCATGATGCCATCGCCTCCGCCGGTGATCGACATGTAACCGTGCTGCTGCATTTTACGCGCGAAATTCTCCGCGGCAATATAGGAAGGTTCATTCGGCTGGATGCGTGCCGAACCGAATACCACCACTTTCTTTTGCTGTGCGTAGGGAGCAAACATGCGGGCGGCATAGCGCAGCTCCTTCAACGACCGGCTGAAAAGCTTCAGGTCGGCCACGCTGAGATCGTCGTGCCCCATCTTGAGGGCGGTGATGACCATTTCCTGGATGAGATCGCTCGATTTTCCAGCGTCCCAGGATTCGATGAGTTGCTTGATGCGTTCGTCAATTTCAGGATTTCCGGTCGATGAACGGGGACGCGTGGGTAGTGCGTGGATTGCTCCAGCGGTAAAATCAGCCATGGATGGTAGAAATTTCTATTTTAAAAAAATGAATTCGGTCAACTTGCATTAAACGCCCCATTGCAGTAACTCTCAACTCCCAACTTTTTCCCGTCAAATGATCATTGTCATAAAACCCAATACACCCCGCGACCAAATTGATGCCGTAATCAAGGAGGTGGAGAAGCTCGGCTACGACCCGCGCCCCATTTTCGGCACGAACCAGACGATCATCGCCGCCATCGGCGATGAGCGCACACACCACACCCTCATTTCGCTCACAGCCGGGTTCCCCCAGATCGAGCAGGTGATGCCTGTGCAAAAGCGTTACAAGCTCGTGAGTCATGAGTCGCGCACGAAGCCCACGGTCATTGATGTCGATGGCATCAAGATCGGCGGCGGTTCATTTGCAATGATGGCCGGCCCGTGCTCGGTGGAATCCGAGGAGCAGCTCCTTACCACGGCCCGCGCTGTGAAAGCCGCGGGTGCCACCATCCTGCGCGGTGGCGCATACAAGCCGCGCACCTCGCCGTATGAATTCCAAGGACTCGGCAAGGAAGGTTTGCGTCTGTTGCAACTCGCCAAAAAAGAGACCGGGTTGAAAATCATTACCGAGGTGTTGAGCGAGTTCGACGTCGAGCACGTCGCCGCTGCAGCCGACATCCTGCAAATCGGCGCGCGGAACACGCAGAATTTCCGCCTCCTGATCGAATGTGCAAAAACGGGCAAACCTATCCTCCTGAAGCGTGGCCTCAGTGAGCGCGTGGAGGAGTGGCTGCTGGCCGCCGAGTATATCCTCTCCCACGGCAATCCGAACGTCCTGCTCTGTGAGCGCGGCATTCGCACCTTCGAGACCTACACCCGCAACACGCTCGATCTCTCAGCCGTCGCGATTGCGAAAAAAGAATCGCATCTTCCGGTGATCGTCGATCCCAGCCAGGGCTGTGGACGCGCCGATCTCGTGCAGGTCCTCTGCCGCGGGGCTGTGGCGGTGGGCGCCGATGGTCTATTGATCGAAGTCCACCCGAATCCCGCAGAGGCTCTCAGCGACGGACAGCAGCAGGTCGATTTCAACGGCTTCAGTGAACTGGTGAAAAGCCTGCAACCTTACCTTGAGATCGCCGCGCGCGAGGCGTAGCAAATTCAAGCAGATTGCAAATTTCAGGGCGCGGCAGCCGGTGGTGTCGATTCCCGTTTTTTGCGCGCCGCTTCAATGCCGCTCATCATCGCGGCAAGTTCCTCCGTGCCTGCGTGCTGCCCGGTGAGTTGCATGGCCTTCAGCGTGCTTTGCGCCTCGCCTGCCGCTGCGTCGAGTCGCCCCGCCAATGCCAGTGACCGGACCAGCTTCAGCCGGTAGTCGATTTTATCCGGCCGCAGATTGACCGCCTTGTAAAACTCCCCGCTCGCATCGTCGAAATGCTTCAGACCCGCCATCGCCACCGCCAGACTTACATGCCCGGCTGCATAGTCCGGATTTAACTCTACGATTTCGCGGCAATAGGAGAACGCCTCGGCCCAGCGGCCCGCGCTCAGGAGCGTCCTGGCAAGATTGTCCAGCGTCATCACGTCATGAGGATCGACTCGCAACCCTTCGCGAAATACAACCAGCGCTTCCTCCACACGTCCGCTGGCAACCAGCTCGCGCGCAAGATTATTACGAATCCCCCACGCGCGCGGATTCAGGGCCAGCGTATGCCGGCAACTGATCTCCAGCGTCTGGTAGGTTTCCGCTTCCTGCCATGTCAACATTCCCAGGCCCGCAATGACAGCCGCGCATGGGAAAAGCACAACGCGCCCGCAGGTATTGAAAAGATACGCGCACCCGGCCGCAAAGAGCGCGATCAACCCGGGCATCGCCGGATATTGCCACCAGTCCGCCACCCACGATTGCTTGAGAAAATTCATCCAGATAATCCCGCTCACCGGCGCCAGCATCACAACAAAGTATCCCGCTCCCATGAAAACATGCCGCGCCCACGCCCGATGCAACAACCAGAGTGCTGCAAAAAACACCACAAGCAGCAGCACCGGCATCCACGCCAGAGGCGAGGCGGGATCGAGATTCCAGATCGGATAAACGAGGCACAGACGGAATGGCCAGAATACTTTCCCCGCATAGAATCCCGTCACCCATCCGATCCTCGCAATTCTCAACGCCAGCGGCTCCTGCGGCCCCCCACCCAATCCGCCATGCTGGAACATGATCGTCACCAACCCCAGCCCCATCGACGCCGCGAAAAACGGCGCAGCACGCAGCAGATCATAACGCGTGACCTTTCCATTTTTCCACCAGGCCAGCATTACAAATACGACCGGCAGCGCCACCACCGAAGTCTTGCTCAGCAGCGCGAGGAGAAATGCCGCAAGGGAGACGAGCAGCAACGCACTGTTCTTTTTCCTCCCCTCCCCATGCAGCACCCAGCCGAGCAATGACGCAAAACAGAAAAACAACGACAGCGTATTTTTGCGTTCCGCGATCCACGCCACGGACGCCACGCACACCGGATGCACCGCAAAAATCAGCCCGGCAAAAAAAGCCCCTGGCACTCCCAGCCGCAGCAGGATCAACCAAAGCATGATTGCACTGCCCGCATGGAGCAGGATATTCACCGCATGATATCCCGCCGCATGCCCGCCCCACAACCGCTCCTCCACCCAAAAGCTCGTCGATGTCATCGGGAAATAATCCGGCGTATCATTGCCGGACCATATGTTCTTCAGCCCGTCCGGCTCGTGCATGTGCGGATTGTCGGTGAGTTCCACGTCATCCCAGATCATCCCCGCCCGGAATGCCGGCAGGTAGCAGATCAACGTCGCCAGCGCGATTAACAGCGCGCGCAGGGGGAGCGAGAAAAAGACTTTCTTCATTGCAAGCCGCGCATGGTAGCAGAGCCCGTCCCGCAGGAAAGCCTCATCGCTTTTTCGATGACGCAATCGCCTCGCGCCGGTATTGCTGGGGCGTTTTTCCATAAGCCCTGGCAAACGCCTTCATCAAATGCCGTGCGGAATAAAACCCCGTGCGGAGCGCGACTTCTTTCAACGGAATTCGCGAAAGCGGCAGCATCTCAGCCGCGGCCTCCAGCCGCTGTTTTCTCAGGTATGCCGCGGGCGAAACCCCCTCTCTCTCCTTGAAAATGCGCGAGAAATGCTCGCGGCTCAGCTTGCTCTGCGCCGCCAGTTCCTTCACCGAGATCAGGTCCCTGAAGTGGTTCCGGCAGGTCTGCACAGCCTCCGCTACGGGATCGCTGTGTGCCCGCAGCGGCCGGGACGCCTCACGCCAGTAATTCATGTAAAACGCATAAGCCTCCGCGCTCGCTTCATAGCGGTCTGTGAATTTACGCTCCCCGATCTTCCTCGCCAGTCTGGTAAGCTGGGCAATCACCGCTGCGTCTGGCGGAATGTGGATCACAGGCCCGAACTGTTCGCGCATTCTGCGCCACAATTCCACCCCCAGTGCTCCGTAAAAATTAAACCAGCAGAACACCCAGGGCTTGCGTCCATCCGGGGGATAAAAATACCGTGCCTGTTCGGGCACGAGGGAAATAAAAGCGCTCCCCGCCGGGACTTCGTGCGTCCTGCCATTGATCGAAAAACATCCGGTTCCTTCCAGCGTATGTTGGAAAATCACAAAAGGCTCCCTCCCACGCCCCTGACAATCCCACTGGTATCTCGGGCTGTTTATTGATTCATGCATTTTCGCATAAGGCACCGACAGGATGGCGCTGTATTCGTCCTTCATTCGAAAAGGAGCCTATATCACAAAAAAGCACCTTACCATCACAATTATTTTCTGGTGGAAGCAGGGCGGTTCTTTAGCATCCATCGCACTTACCCACTACTTATCATGGCAAAAACCACATCCTCCAAAGGTCACTCCGAGCACACCCAGTCCGCGCAGCAAATTGGTCTTCCTGGCAATTTCCTCCGCCCCATCAAGATCACCATGCTCGGCGCCGGCAGCGGCTTCACACCTCGGCTTATTAATGATGTTGTCCGCATTCCGGGAAATCTCGGCGGCACCATCGCCCTGGTGGATATCGACGGCACCCGTCTGCGGACGATGCATCTGCTCATCGAAAAACTCCTCAAGAAACTCCGCGCTTCGAAGTGGAAGGTTATCTCCTCCAGGGACCGCACAAAAGTCCTCTCTGGCAGCACCTATATCGTGAACTGCATCGAGGTCAGCGGCACGGATTGCGTCCGGTTCGATAACGACATCCCGCTGAAATATGGCATCGACCAGTGCATCGGCGACACCATCGGGCCAGGCGGCCTTTTCAAATCCCTTCGCACCATCCCCGTCTGGATCGGGGCGTTGAAGGATGCCGAGCGCCTCTGCCCGGATGCTATCGTGCTCAATTACACCAACCCGATGAACATGATGTGCCTGGCAGCCGCGCGCACCAGTTCCATGCAGGTAGTCGGCCTCTGCCATTCCGTGCAGGGAACAAGTCACCTGCTGGCGAAGCGCGCCGGCGTTCCCTACAAGGAAATGAACTGGGAATGCGCAGGCATCAACCACCTCGCATGGTTCACGAAACTGGAGCACGAAGGCCGGGATCTCTACCCCTTGTTGTTTAAAAAAGCGAAAGCGGACATCGCGGGCAAGCCGCTCGATGAGGGCGATTCACCGGATATCGTCCGCAAGGACATGATGCTCCACTTCGGCGCTTTCATTACGGAATCCAGCGGACACCTCTCCGAGTACCTCCCCTATTACCGCACCCGCAAGGCTGCCATGGATAAATACTGCCGCACCGGCTACGAGGGAGGTTCCCGCTTTTATGCGGATAACTGGCCGACCTGGCGCAAAAATGCGGATACGGAGCGCATGGAAATGATCAGCGGCAAAAAACCGATTTCCTGGGAACGCAGTTGGGAATATGCGAGCTGGATCATCGAGGCGCGCGAAAAGGATTCCCCTTTCCGCATCCATGGCAATGTGAGCAATTCCGTCGATGGCGGTGGGCGCCTCATCACCAATCTGCCGGACGATGGCTGCGTGGAAGTCGCCTGCATGGTGGACCGCAACGGCATCAACCCCACCCGCTACGGCAAGCTCCCTTCACAAATGGCGGCGCTCTGCGATTCGAACATGCGTTTCTTCGAACTCGGGGCCACAGCGGCCATCGAGCTCAGCAAGGAAGCGGCGATCCACGCCCTCATGCTCGATCCCCTCAGCGCGGCGGTCTGCACCCCTGCGGAAATCAAGAAGATGACGCTGGAGCTTTTCGAGGCCGAGAAGAAATTCCTGCCCGTTTATAAATAGCCCTTCGGCTCTTCACTGCCCAAGCAGGTAGATCTTCCCGCCACCGTAATCCATCACATACAGGTTGCCCTGGCTGTCCTCGCCAAATGAACTGATGTTCATGTGCGGGTGCAGCAGTTCCGCGTCCAGCGTCAGCGCATGGCCGTCCCATTTCAGCCCCCAGATGCGGCCGCTTCCATAGTCCCCGTAAAAATAGATACCTTGGAGCGCAGGGAACGTTTTCCCGCGATAGACATAGCCGCCGATGATGCAATTGTTCCCATCACCATGCGGGTAGTCCTTGATCGGATCGGTCACCGGCCCGTTCGCCCGTTCGGGCCGGAAATCATGAAAACCCTCGCGCGCGCTCCAGCCATAATTTTTCCCTTTTTCGAGGATATCAACCTCCTCCCATTTGTCCTGCCCCACGTCGCCGCAATAGAGCTGGTGCGTCTCGCGATCAAATGAAAAACGCCACGGATTCCGTATGCCGTAAGCCCAGATTTCCGGCAGCGCGCCGGGTTTGTTGAGAAAAGGATTGTCGGCCGGCACCGCGTACGGCTGCTTGTGGTCCACATCGATGCGCAGGATTTTCCCAAGGATCGCGCCAAGGTTCTGCCCGTTTTGGTGCGGGTCTCCCCCGCTCCCACCATCCCCGGTGCCGATGTAGAGCATCCCGTCCGGTCCGAATGCGATCTGCCCTGCGTTGTGATTAGCATACGGCTTGTCCACGGTCATGATCACCCGCTCCGTTTCAGCACTCACCACGCCGGAATGAGGCTCCGTTTTAAACTCGGAGATGAATGTCTGCAAATGCCCGTTGACCGTGGATGTGTAGTTTACAAAGAGGCGCCCGTTCTTCGCGAATTGCGGGTGAAACACCACGCAGAGCAACCCGCACTCGCCGCCGGATTGCACACGGTTGGTGAGATCGAGATAAGGGGATGTCAGCACCTGGCCGTTTTCCACCATCCGGATCAATCCCTTCTGCTCAACGACAAAGATGCGCCCCGAGCCGTCGTCCGCAAGCGCCACCGGCTGCTCCAGCCCCGAAAGATAAGGCTCGAGCCGGATATGGGGCGCCTCACCGGCGCAAAGTTGCAAGGTGGCAAACAATGTGGAGAAAAAGAGGGTGCGAAAAATCATCGGGCGGCTTTCATACCACAGATTTTCATCCACTCATTCAAAAACATTCTTTGCCATCGCAGGAGCCAGACTTTATAAAGCCGCCTGTATGACTCCTCGCGCCCCACGCAAATCCCTTTCAAAAAACGCCTCCCCAACCTCCCTCAACGTCACCGGAAAAAAGTTGCTGGTTGCAAACCGCAGTGAGATCGCCATCCGCATCCTGCGCGCTGCAAATGAGCTTGGCCTACGCACCGTGGCCATCTACGCGCAGGAGGATCGCCTTTCCATCCACCGCTTCAAGGCCGATGAATCGTATCTCGTCGGCGTGGGCAAAGGCCCCGTGGGCGCCTACCTCGATATCCAGGGCATCGTGGCGCTGGCGAAGGAAAAAGGCGTGGACATGATCCATCCCGGCTACGGATTCCTCTCCGAGAATGCAAAATTCGCCGCTGCCTGCGAGGAGGCTGGCATCACTTTCATCGGCCCCCGCTCGCAGTTGCTGGAGATGATGGGCGACAAGGTCACCGCCCGCGCACTGGCGCAAAAAGTAAAAGTCCCCACCCTGCCCGGCACGGAGGATCCCGTCACGGACCGCTCCAAGGCGCTGAAGATCGCCGGCGAAATCGGCTTCCCTCTCATCATCAAGGCGGCATTCGGCGGCGGCGGCCGGGGCATGCGCGTGGTGGAAAAAGCAGCCGACCTCGCCAATCTCCTCGACGAAGCGCAGGACGAAGCCGGTCACGCTTTTGGCAATCCGGCCGTCTTCCTGGAAAAATTCATCCGCCGCGCAAAGCACATCGAGGTGCAGATTCTCGGCGATAACCATGGCAGTGTGCTGCATCTCCACGAGCGCGATTGCTCGGTGCAACGCCGCCACCAGAAGGTGATCGAAATCGCTCCTTCGGTCGATCTCGACCCCGTGGTACTCAAGGAACTCTGCGACGCCTCCGTGCGCCTCTCAAAGGAGATCGGCTACAACAACGCCGGCACCATCGAGTTCCTCCTCGATATGGATACCAACGAGTGGTTCTTCATCGAGATGAACCCGCGTATCCAGGTCGAGCACACGGTCACGGAAGTCATCACCGGCATCGATATCGTGCGTTCCCAGATCCTGATCGCAAATGGCGCGGCACTCCACGGCCCGGAACTCAGCCTCCCGTCACAGGATGCCATTCCCCGCAACGGCTACGCGGTCCAATGCCGCATCA
>JBAVPB010000231.1:0-13960 GCA_049692655.1 Chthoniobacteraceae bacterium
GGCTGAACGTGGGGGATGTGAACGATGTAGTGGAAACGGCGATCGGCGGCAAGACGATCACCACCACGGTGGAAGGGCGTGAGCGCTACCCGGTGAATGCGCGGTACGCGCGTGATTTCCGGCAGGACATCGATGCACTCAAGCGCGTGCTGGTTCCCACGCCGACGGGGGCGCAGGTGCCGATCGGGATGCTGGCGGATATTCGTTACCGGACGGGGCCACCGAGCATCCGCAACGAGAACGGGCAGCTCGTCGGGTTTGTGTTTGTGGATCTGACCACGACCGATATCGACGGCTATGTGCGGAAGGCATCGGAGAGGATTCGCGAGCGGGTGCAATTCCCGCCCGGGTATTCGATGCAATGGGCAGGGCAGTTTCAATATCTCCAGGAGGCGGAGCGGCGCTTGAAGGTGGTGATCCCGCTGACGCTGCTGATCATCTTCATGCTGCTCTACCTGAATACGCGGTCGGTGGTGAAGACGTTCATCGTGCTGCTGGCGGTGCCGTTCTCGCTGGTGGGGGCGTTCTGGCTGCTTTACCTGCTAGGTTACAATATGAGCGTGGCGGTGTGGGTCGGGCTCATCGCCCTCGCGGGGTTGGATGCGGAGACGGGGGTGGTGATGCTGCTTTATCTCGACCATGCGTGGGAGAAATTCCGCGCGGCGGGGAGGATGAATACGATGGATGATCTTTACGCCGCGGTGAAGGAGGGGGCGGTGGAGCGCATCCGGCCGAAGATCATGACGGTGTGCGCGATTTTATTCGGGCTGCTGCCGATCCTGTGGTCGCCGGCCACGCAGGCCGGAGCGGATGTGATGAAGCGGATCGCGACGCCGATGGTCGGCGGGATTGTCACCTCGGCGATTTTGGAGTTGCTGATTTATCCGGTGATTTATGTGATGTGGAAGAAGCGGGAACTGCCGGGAGCTTGTGTTCAGACACAGAGACCGTGAACAAGAAGCCATAGTCCAAGGGGCGTAACCGTTCGTATTAACTATGTGGCTAAAATTCCCTTATCGGGCGGCTTGCAACCTGCTACCAATGAGAGTGAAACAATGATTTCACCGAAAAAAATCGGCAGCTTCAGGATGCGGGCCATCCTCGGCTTTGCGCTCTCCTTTGTGCTGTTGATTTCGGCAGGGTATTTTTCCTTCCGCCAGATCGACAAACTGGCGGAAACCCAACGCTGGGTGTCGCATACGCACGAGGTGCAGAAGGTATTGTATGAACTGCTGGCGAGCCTGAACGATACCGGAAGCGGACAGCGCGGGTATGCGATGACGGGGGAGGATTCCTACCTGGCGCTATACCGGACGGGGCGCAAGAATGTGGCCAAGTCCATCGAGGACCTCCGAGTTCTGCTGAAAGATAATGACATCCAAATAAACAGCCTGAATTCACTCGCGGCTCTGATCGATCTCCGAATCGCGCAGATCGAGGAGCAACTCAAGCTGGGCACCAAGTTACAGATCGGCTCGGCTGAAGACCGGGCGCAAGTGATGAGAGCAAAGGCGCTGATGGACCAGATCCGCAAGGCGCGGGGGGAAATGGATCTCCACGAAGGCATCCTGCTGATCCAGCGGGAGGACGATGCGAAGAAGGCTACGGAGCTGACTAAAATGATCGCCGTCATCGGGAGCGCCCTGGGTTTCCTGCTGCTCGGGCTGACCTTCCTGCAACTCGTGGTGGAAAATTCGGCACGCCAGACAAGCGAACTCGCCCTAAGAAAGAGCGAGGAATGGCTGCATACGATCGCAGACAACATGCCCGCGCTGATCGGGTATGTAGATACAGACCAGCGCTATCGTTTCAACAACCGCACTTACGAGGCGTGGCATGGGCTCAGCCCGAAACAGCTCTACGGCATGTCGATGGAGGAGTTCATGGGCATCGATGACTACAAGCTCATCAAGGAACATATCGAGAAGTGCCTGAGCGGGAAACGCGTCACGTTTGAACGGGAATTGACAGAGCTGAAGATGGGGCGGTTTGCCCAGGTGACGTATATCCCCCACCTCGACAGCAATCTCGGCGTGATCGGCGCCTTTGTGCTGATCATCGACATCACGGAACGCAAAAAGGCCGAGGCCGAGGCGGAACTCGCAAGGAAGGCCGCGGAGACGGCGAGCCGCTCCAAGAGCGAATTCCTCGCCAACATGAGCCATGAAATCCGCACGCCGATGAACGGCATCCTGGGCATGGTCGATCTCGTCGCGCGCACTTCGCTGACAGACCAGCAGCAGCATCACATCGGGTTGATCAAGGTATCGGCCAATGCCCTGCTTGAGATTATCGACGAGATCCTGGATGTCTCCAAGATCGAGGCTGGAAAGCTGGAGCTCGATACCCACCCCTTCAGCCTGCGCGACACGCTCGAGACAGCGATGACGATCATGTCCTCCCGGGCACACCTGAAAAATCTCGAGCTGGCATGCCATATCCCCTCGGATGTGCATGATGGTTTTACGGGCGATTCCACGCGCCTCAACCAGATCATCCTGAACCTGGTCGGGAACGCGATCAAGTTCACGGAAAAGGGTGATATCTTCACGCGTGTCGCAGTTGAATCGCAGACCGAAGAGAGCGCCACGCTGCATTTTTCGGTAAAGGATTCCGGCATCGGCATCCCGGTGGACAAGCAGAAGATCATCTTTGATGCATTCACGCAGGCGGACTCCTCCACGACGCGGCGCTTTGGCGGGACGGGGCTGGGGCTGACGATCTGCAAGGAATTTGTGACAATGATGGGTGGAAAAATCTGGGTGGAAAGCGCGCCGGGGAGCGGAAGCACATTTCATTTCACGGTGAAACTGGCGCTTGCAAAGGAACCGGTGCCGAGCCGTTTCATTCCCGCCACGGTCGATATCGCGGGGCGCTCGGTGCTAGTGGTGGATGACAACGCGACCAACCGTTTCATCCTCGGAGAAATGCTGACGAGCTGGCGCATGAAAGCCACCATCGTGAACGATGGTCCGACTGCGCTCAAGGTGCTCGAACAAGCGAGGGAGGAAGGCGAACCATTTTCCGTGGTGCTGGTGGATAGCGACATGCCGGGGATGGATGGGTTCACGCTGGCATCGCGCATCAAGGAAGATGCCGCGCTTGGAGGCACGACCGTCACCATGCTTTCCTCGGCGCACCTCAGCAGGGATGTGGAACGCTGCCGCAAAATGGGTGTCGCGTACCTGATCAAGCCCGTGGCCCCTTCCACGCTCATGGATTCCATCGTGAGCGCGATGAGTGCGCTGACCGCGAAGACCTTTCCCAAAAAAGCCATTCCGATCGTGGGGAATACCGACCGCATGTTGCGGATTTTGCTGGCTGAGGACAACCTGGTAAACCAGGCAGTCGCCGTGGGACTGCTGGAGGGGTTGGGGCATTCCGTGGTAATCGCGTCGAACGGACAAGAAGCGGTTTCCCAATGGGAAAAGGAACGCTTCGACCTTGTGCTGATGGATATCCAGATGCCGGAGATGGATGGCTTTGAAGCGACGGCGAAAATCCGGGGGCTTCAAAACAAGGACGAAGCCCGCACACCGATCGTCGCGATGACGGCCCATGCGATGAAGGGCGACCGGGAACGCTGCATTTCCGCCGGGATGGACGACTATATTTCAAAGCCCGTGAATGCCCGTGATCTTCTGCACATGACGATGCGGCTCAACCTTGTCAAGGCTCCCAACGAAACCCGGCCAATCGCGTTTCCGGAAATCGAAGAGCAGAAGCCCAGGACGACCGGCAAAATCGACAAGGCCGCGCTGATGGAAAATTTCAAGGATGGCGAGGACCTGCTGAAAAGCATCGCGGGTGTTTTTGTGGAGCATGCGCCGAAATGGATGGCCGACATCCAGGACGCCATCACCCGGCGTGATGCAAAAGCCCTGACGGCCTCCGCGCATACCTTGAAAGGCTCTGTGAGCAACTTCATCCAGGAAGGCCCTTACGACTCGGCCATGCAACTGGAACTCAAAGGGCGCAGCGGAGATTGGACCGGGGTCGAAGATATTTTTGAGGATTTGCGAGGGCAAATCAACGCCCTCTGCGAGACCCTGTCTGAATTTCATCCGGTGTAATCTCCGGCGAAACGGGCGGTTTTTCATCGTAAACGGGAGGCCTGCCCAACCGGAAGGGATATTGTTTTTCGTTTTTCTCAATTGCCAACTGCACCGGAATTTTTCACAGTGCGGATGAGATGAGCACCCTCCCGAAATACCTGACCACCCGGCAAAAACTAATCGACAAGGCTCTGGGCAGTTATTTACCAAAGGCAAACGAGAAGCCGGCGACCATCCACAAGGCGATGCGATACAGTATTTTCGTGGGGGGAAAACGTCTGCGGCCGATCCTGTGCCTGGCCGCAGCGGAAGCTTGTGGTGGCAAGGTGGAGAACGCGTTGGCGGCCGCCTGTGCGGTGGAGTGCATCCATACCTACTCATTAATCCATGATGATCTGCCGTGCATGGACGATGATGATTTCCGCCGGGGACAACCGACGAGCCACAAGGTATTTGGCGAAGGCGTGGCGGTGCTGGCTGGCGATGCGCTGCTGACTATTGCTTTCGAAATTCTCGCGAAATCCAAAGAGACGCCGCAATACAAAATGCCAGCGCTGATCAAGGAACTGGCGGGCGCATCAGGGAGCAAGTGGCTGATCGGTGGCCAGGTGGCCGACCTTGAAGGCGAAGGAAAAAAGATCAACGGCGACAATTTAAAATTCATCCATCGCGCCAAAACCGCCGCGCTATTGACAGCGGCGATCCGGCTCGGAGCGATGAGCGCAAACGCCAGCAAGAAGAAGCTGGATGACCTCACTTTCTTCGGGCAATCGCTCGGTCTCGCCTTCCAGGTGATCGACGACATCCTCGATGTCACGCAGACCTCCGAGAAACTCGGGAAAAGCGCGGGCAAGGATGTCGCTGCGCAGAAGGCGACCTACCCGGCTGTCTTCGGATTGGAAAAATCCCGCAAGGAGGCACACCGGCTGACGCATGAGGCGCTCGCATCCATAAAGCCATTTGGAGAAAAAGGGGCGATGCTCAAGGCGCTGGCGGACCATCTGCTGGCACGCGAATACTAGGACGCATCAGACCAGCTTGAGATTCGGGTCGATGTCGGTAGCCAATGAGGAGGATTCGCCACGGGTGAATTTTTGCGCGGCTACTGCGGCGATCATTGCGGCGTTATCAGTGCAAAGCGCGGGGGCTGCGAGCAGGAGGCGGATTCCGGTTTCATCGCAAGCCTGCTGGAAGCGCTCGCGCAGGCGCGAGTTGCAACTTACGCCGCCGCTGATCGCGATCACACGCCTATTTTCGGCCTGTGCCGCAGCGATAGTCTTAAGGACGAGGACGTCCACGATGGCTTCCTGAAACGAGGCGCAAATGTCGTGGATGCTCGCGCCCTCGAGCTTGGGAAGCATGTAGCGGACGGAGGTCTTCAAGCCGCTGAAACTGAAATTGAAATCGCCCGAGTGCAACATACTGCGTGGAAAATCGTAGCGCTTGCGATCACCGCCCACGGCGAGGCGGTCAATATGCGGGCCGGCGGGATATGGAAGCTGGAGGAGCTTTCCGACTTTGTCGAAAGCCTCGCCAGCGGCGTCATCGCGGGTGCGGCCGAGCACTTCATATTTCCCGACCTCGTCGAGTTTCACGAGAAGCGTGTGGCCACCGCTGACGACCAGGGCGATGCAGGGCTCCACATCATTCCCGGCGCCGAAAAACGGCGAGAGGAGATGCCCCTCGAGGTGGTTCACGGCGAGGTAGGGCTTGCGCAGGCCGACGGAGAGGCCTTTTGCCACGGCGGTGCCGAGCATGAGAGAGGTCGCGAGACCCGGGCCCGATGTGGCGGCGAACATATCGATCCTTTCGATGGGAATGCCGGCGGAATCGAGCGCGCGGCCTATCAATGGTTTCAGTTGCGTAAGATGGCTGCGCGAGGCGACTTCCGGCACCACTCCACCGAAAGGCTGGTGCAGGGAAATCTGGGATGCAACCTCACTGGCGATCAACCGGTACGCACCCGCGACGATGGCGACTGCCGTTTCATCACATGAAGTTTCGATGGCCATGACGAGCGGCAGCCCGTCCAGGCTGGAATCCGTCGTGGTCAATTCGGCGTCGCTTCCTTTTCGGCCTTGGGTGAACTTTTATCGGCGTAGATCATCACGCCCTTGAGGGCATCAGCGGCACGCTCAAGCTGCGTGTCACGGAAATTGGGGTTCACATTTTTTTCGGCTTCACCCGACGAATCCTCCCTGCGCTGGAGTAGAAGCTGGCGGTCCTGATCCGCCGTGAACGTGGCGCGGATATTTGGCGAGACGCCATGCTCGTGGATCACCTGCTTGCTCGGCGTGTAATATTTCGCGGTGGTGAGGCGGAGTGCGGAGCCATCGGGCATTTGAATGACGCTCTGCACGGAGCCTTTGCCAAATGTGGTCTCGCCGACCAGGATCGCGCGGTTCAAATCCTTCAAAGCCCCGGCCACGATCTCCGCGCCGCTGGCGCTGCTGCCATTGATCAGGATCGCGACGGGATATTTGCGCTGCTTTGTCTTTTCATCGGTGGCGTAGGAATGTTTTTGCGAAGCGGCACGTCCCTCGGTGGAAACGACCACGGTGCGCGGCGGCAGGAACAGACCCGCGACATCCACGGCGCTATTCAGCAGGCCGCCGGGATTGTATCGCAAGTCGAGCACGAGCGCCTGCATCCCCTTCCCTTCGAGCTCGTCCAGTTTCTTGGCGAGATCCTCAGCGGTTGGCTTGTTGAATTGCGTGATGCGCGCGTAGCCGATCTTGAACTCGCCGGTGAGCGCGGGGTCGAGCAGTTTTGCGTCCTTGATGCTGTCCACCTTGATGAGCGCGCGCTCGATAGGGTAATCCTTCAACTCCTTGGTGCTGGGGCGATAGATGGTGAGCGTGATTTTCTGGCCTGGCTCACCGTGGAGGAGATGGATGGCATCGGACAACTCCATCTTCTCGGTGGAGCTTCCGTCGATTTTCAGGATCTGGTCGCCGGGCATAAGACCCGCTTTGAAAGCCGGGGTATCCTCCATGGGCGAGACGACGGTAATGACGCCATCCTTCACGGTGACGTTCATGCCGAGGCCGTCGAACTCGCTGTTCGTGTCGTCCTGCATGCTCTTGAAATCATCTGCTTCCATGAACTGGCTGTGCGGGTCGAGGCTGGAAAGCATGCCGCGCATGGCGCTGTAGGTGAGGTCGTGATAGCTCACCTTTTTACCATCCACGTAATCCTGACGGATCAGTTGCAGGGCGCGGGTGAATATCTGGATGTTTGCGTAGGCGGAATCCTCGTCGGGCTCGAGAGCGATGGCGCTGAATGCGTGCAGCAAACCGAGGAATACAAAGACCGCTCCCAGAACGGTGCCGGCGAGTAGGATGCGTTGTTTCATCAGGGGAGGAGCATAGCACGCGGGAACGCCCGCGTAAACTTATGCGGCGTCCTTGTCCTGCTTTTTCCGGATGATGGGCGGTTTTTTGCCCTCAACGGCTGCACGGTTCAAGGTGACGTCTGCAATATCTTCGCGGCTCGGGATGTCATACATGACATCGAGCATGATGCGCTCCAGCATGGAGCGAAGAGCGCGGGCGCCGGTGCCTTTGTCCACGGCCTGCGAGGCCAGGGAGCGCAGGGCGTCGCGGGTGATAGTGAGGTTCACGCCCTCCATGGCGAGCAACTTGGTGTATTGCTTGACCATCGCGTTCTTTGTCTCTGTAAGTATCTGGACGAGTTCATCTTCCGTCAATTTATCGAGCGCCGTAACGACGGGGAGACGACCGATGAATTCCGGAATCATGCCGAATGAAAGCAGGTCCTCGGGCTCGGTGTGGCGCATCGCGCCTTCCGCCAGCATTTCCTCTTTGTTGTGTTGATCCGGAGCGCCGAAACCGAGCATTTTTTTGCCCATGCGTTTCTGCACGATTTTGTCGAGGCCGACGAATGCGCCGCCGCAAATGAACAGGATCTTGTCGGTATTGATCTGAATATATTCCTGATGAGGATGCTTGCGCCCGCCCTGCGGAGGGACGTTGCAAGTGCTGCCCTCGAGAATTTTCAGCAGCGCCTGCTGCACGCCTTCGCCGCTGACATCGCGCGTGATCGAGACATTGTCGGTCTTGCGGCCGATCTTGTCGATTTCGTCGATGTAAACGATGCCGATCTCGGCGCGTTTTACGTCGTAGTCGGCATTCTGCAGGAGGCGCAGGATGATGTTTTCGACATCCTCACCGACGTAGCCTGCCTCAGTGAGCGTGGTCGCATCCGCTATGCAAAAAGGAACGTCGAGGATGCGGGCCAGCGTTTTCGCCAGCAGGGTTTTGCCGGAGCCAGTGGGTCCAATGAGAAGGATGTTGCTCTTCTCGATCTCGACATCGGCATAGGAATCGAGCGCTGAGACAGTGCTGCCCGCAACGCTCGTTGGCGAGCTTTGCATGATGCGCTTGTAGTGATTATGCACCGCGACCGAGAGCGTCTTCTTGGCCTGGTCCTGGCCGATCACATATTGATCAAGCTGCTGGCGGATCTCCATCGGCTTCGGGACGCGAAGCGTGGAGGATTGCCTGCGGGCGTCCTCGGTCAATTCCTTGTCGAGGATACCCTTGCAGACGTTGATGCAACTGTCACAAATGTAAACACCCGGGCCAGCGATGAGTTTTCTTACTTCCGCGTGACTTTTTCCGCAGAACGAACACATCGTAAGGTTGGATGCTCTTGCCATTTGTTTATATTACTATTCGGATTTGCCTTCGGAAAGCTCTGGTTTTACTTCGGCGGGAAGTTCCCTGCGTGATTTGACCACTTCGTCCACCAAGCCATACTCCATTGCCTCGGTGGCGCTCATGTAGTAATCGCGGTCAGAATCTTGCTTCACCTGCTCCTCGCTCTTGCCTGTGTGGTGAGCGATGATGCGGGTGAGCCGTTTTTTCAGCTTATACATGAACTCCACGGTGCGCTCGACGTCGCTGGCAGTGCCTTGGGCTCCGCCTGAGACCTGATGTATCATAATGTCGGAGTTGGGCAGAGCATAGCGCTTGCCCTTCGTTCCCGCGCAAAGCAGAACGGCACCCATGCTTGCCGCCATGCCAATGCAATAGGTGTTCACATTGCAGGTCATGAACTGCATCGTGTCATAGATAGCAAGCCCGGCAGTCACCGATCCGCCAGGCGAGTTGATGTAGATATTGATGTCTTTCTTGCCATCCTCCATCTGCAGGAAAAGGAGCTGGGCGATCACGGCATTGGCCACAAAGTCATCGATGGCCGTGCCGATGAAGACGATGCGATCCTTCAGCAAGCGAGAATAGATGTCATAAGCCTGCTCCCCCCTCCCGGTTTTTTCGATCACCGTAGGGATGTAGTAAGCAGATTCAGGACGGGAATTCGTGATTATATTAGTCATAAATGATGCTGATTTTGAGTAATCAGGATTTGGCGGTGACAGTAGCATTCGAAGCCAGGAAATCAAGTGTCTTGCCTGTGAGGATTTCCTCGTTGACCTGCTCGAGCGCGTCGCGGTCGGACAATTCCTTGATGACCTTTTCCCTGGTGGTCTGGTAACGGGTGGCCATGAGGTCGAGGTGCTGCTCGAACTCTTCCTTGCTGACCTTGATGTTCTCCTGTTCCGCGATGCGAAGCAGTATAAAGCTGCCTCTCAGGCGTTCACGGGCTCCTTTGGTTGCTGTATCCACAAGTTCCTTTTCATTCTCTTTAAGCACATTGTCTGCCAAACCACGGCTCTGATTTTCGCGGACGAGTTCGGAGAGGATGCGGCGGGTTTCGCTGCGGACCATGTTTGCGGGGAGTTCGCATTCCACCTTTGAGAGGAGGTGTGCGATCACCTGGTTTTTCTTGTCGCGCTCGATGTCGTGCTTTTTCTGGTTTTCCAGTTCGCCCTTCACCAGTTCACGGATCTCGGCGAGCGTCTTGCCCTCGGCCAGCTTTCCGGCGAATTCGTCGTTCAACTCGGGCAGGTTGCGCTGCTTGAGGAGATTGAGTGTGACTGCGTAGCTGATTTTCTGGCCTGCCAGTTCAGCGACTGGAAAATCCTGCGGCACGTCGAGGTCGAATGTGCGGGATTCGCCGGGTTTCAACCCCACGAGGTTCTCAATGAAACCGGGCAAGAACTGGCCGGGGGTCAACTTGATCCAGAAGTCGGTGTTTTTGGAAAGCTGTTTGCTCGCTTTTGGAGCGACTTCCTCGACGGGCTTGCCGTCGATGGTGCCGGTGTAATCGATCACTGCGAAATCCTCGAGGGCCACTGCGCGATCGGTGATGTCGGTGAACTCGGAGTATTGCTCGCGGAGATTCTCGAAGGCTTTGTTGACGTCTTCCTCTGTGACCTCGGCGGAAGGAAGCTCGACGGGGATGCCCTTGTATTCCGGCAACTCAAATTCCGGCGCTGTGACGAGCGTCGCGGTGAATTTCATCGTTTTGTCCTCGGCGATCTCCACGTCCTGCACGTCGGCGAGGGAAAGCACGCGGAGCTTTTTATCGGCGATGGCTTCGCGGCAGCTCTCGGAGAGGAGCTTCTTCTCCACTTCCTCGCGGATCTGCTTCTTGAATTTGTTTTCGACGATATTGCGGGGCGCCTTGCCTGGACGATAGCCCGGGATTTTTGCGTACTGGGTGTAATCGTGGGCGACGTGGTCCCATGCTTTCGTGACTGTGTCCGATGGGACTTCCACGCGCAGGGTTGTGATGCAATTCGGCAGGTTTTCGACTTCGACGTTCATAGGTTTTTAAAAATTGGAATCAGGAACATAGCGGGCTTCGGGAAAAAGCCAAACTATCTTGATAGACGGGTAAAGTTTTCAGTCCTCCTCATTTAATTCAGCCAGCCCTTGATTTTCTCGGCATCCTTGCTCGGGCCGACGATCGCCACTCCGAGACGGGACGTGTTGAGACAATGGCGGGCTACAGCCTGGATCTGCTCCGGCGTGACCGCAAAAATCCGGTCGCGGATCTGGCCGGGATCGAGGATTTTGCCGTAGCCGAGCAGGGATTCGCCGAGCCACATCATCTGGTTGCTGGTGCTCTCGAGACCCATGAGGGTCTGGCCGATGGTGTAATCCTGTGCCTTGCGCAACTCGCCGCGGCTTGGGGGTTTGTCACAAAATTTTGCGACCTCCTCCATGATCACGCGCATTGCTTTCTCCAGTTTGCCTGTGTCGAGGCCGGCGGAAATGTTGATGAGACCGGCATCGGCGAGAGCGACCATGCCGCTCTGGACGGAGTAGCAGAAGCCGTATTTCTCACGCAGCTTCTGGAAAAGCCGCGAGCTCATGTTTTCACCGAGGATCACGCTGAGGAGCTTCAGGGCGAAGCGGCGCTCGTCGTTCCTGCCGAAGGCGTAGAAGCCCATGGCGAGATGCGTTTGTTCAGTGTCCTGAGTGTAGAGTGCGACCTTGGACGAGCCGCTTTTGACGCGGAAGCGGGAATAGCGGGGTGTTTTTCCGGCGGGGAGTTTTCCCAGCAACGGATCGAGCTGCGCGACCACTTCATCGTGCGACACCTTGCCTGCCACGGTGACGATGGTCGTGCTGCCATTGTAATTCTCGTGCATGAAACGCATGAGGTCGGGGCGCTTGAAGGAGCCGATGGACTCCACGGTGCCTGTGAGCGGCCGGCCGAGTGGGTGCGCGGGCCACATGGTCTGCGAGAGCAATTCCTGGACGTGCTGGCCGGGATTGTCGCGGTACATCCTGATCTCCTCGCGGATGACCTCGCGCTCGCGCTCAACCTCGGCGGGAGCGAACTGGGAATTCAGATACATGTCGGAGAGCACGTCGCACAAGGCGGGCAGATGTGAGGCGCAAGCCTTGGCGTAGTAACAGGTGTGGTCCTCGGTGGTGAAGGCGTTCAGATAACCTCCGATGCCCTCGACGGCCTCGGTGATTTTTTTTGCGTTGCGCTTTTTTGTGCCCTTGAAAAGAAGGTGCTCGATGAAATGGGAGATGCCGCTGAGCTTTCCAGACTCGTACCGGCCGCCAACGCCGGCCCAAATGCCCACGCTCGCACTCTGCATGTAGGGCATTTCTGCCGTTGCGATGCGGGTGCCGTTTTTCAGGCGGGAGAGGCGGTAGTTAAAATTCATCATTTTTTGGTTTTTGCGGGTTTCTTCCCGGTCGTCTTCTTCGTCTTCTTTTCGGTCTTTATCTTTTTATTCCGGATCTGGAGAATGTGCTCGGCCATTTCCAGGTCGCGGGGAAAGGTGATTTTAAGGTTCCAATCGTCGTTTTTCAACAGGGCGATCTTTTTGCCCAGCCGCTGGACGGCGGAAACCTCGTCGGTCACGTGCTCATTCTTTGCTATGATCGCCGCGTACGCCTGCAAAATCAAACCGCTGCTGAAGACCTGGGGGGTCTGCATCGCCCAGAGGCCGGAGCGCTCGACGCTCTCTGTGACTACCTGGTCGGTGGATGCGCGCTTCACAGTGTCGGGAATCGGGGCGGAACAGGAGACTGCTCCCTCGCGCTCGGCCAGCTCCAGGCATTGCTGGATGAGTTCGGGAGTCACCAGCGGACGCGCGCCATCGTGAATCGCCACATAATCGGTGCCGGCGTTCACGGACTGCAATCCGTTCCAGACGGAGAAGTGGCGCTCATCGCCACCGCCGACGAGTTTGACGACCTTGGTGAATTTCTGGTCCTTCACGACTTTCTCGAAATCCTGGAGGCGTTCCTCGCGGGCGACGATGATGATCTCGTCCACCTGCGGGCATTTCTCAAATGCCTCGATGGAATGGGCGATGACCGGTTTACCCGCGAGTTTCGCGAATAATTTGTCAAAACCCATCCGGCGACTGCTGCCTGCTGCGACGATGATTGCGGTGATCATTACAGAGGAAAAATGCGGTTTAGCTCAATAGTTTCTGGACTTCCTGGCTGAGGGCTTTGCCATCCGCGCGACCGGCTGCTTTTGCCTGTGCGATCTTCATCACGGCGCCCATTTGCGCCTTTGACGTGGCTCCTGCCTCGGCGATTGCTTCCTTGACGAGCGCGGTCAATTCCTCGGGTGGAAGTTGCTGCGGCAGATAAGCGTTGAGGAATTCGATCTCGGCCCTCTCTGTGGCGGCGAGTTCGGGGCGGCCACCTTTTTCGAAGCCTTCCACGGAATCCTGCCGCTGCTTGACCTGCTTGCGGACGACGGCGAGGGCTTCGGCATCGTCGAGCACGGCATCGGCGCCGCCTTTTTCGATGGCGGTGTTTTTGAGGGCGGCTTTGAGCATGCGCAGCACGGCGAGTTTGTCGGCCTGCCGGGCTTTCATCGCCTCTTTTAAATCGTGGTCAATCTGTTCCTGGAATTTCATAGGGGGGTAAATGTTAATGCATGAAGCGTGGGGCGCAAATCATTTCAGAGTTTGTAAGGTTGGGCGGGTTTTGTGGGAAATTTTGGTCGGATTTGGTCGGATTTACCCGGATTAAGTCGGATAAATTGAAGCAAAGGCGGTGGGATAAGGACGAGAAAAGAGGATCGGCGAGGGTTCATACGTGGTTTTCTGGAGTGGGATTGAGTGGGGTAATTTTTGAGTTCAAGGTTAAAAGTTGAAGTAGGGGAATACGCAGATTGCGCAGATGAACGCAGATTTCATGCTTGTTTCGTTCGGTTTCAGATCACTTTTTGGGTTCGTTTGGGTTCGTTTGGGTTCGTTTTTTTGGGGATGGGATTTTTACCGCTAAGGGCGAAGGCCGCAAAGGGAAGAAGGATGGACAGGGCCGATTTTGATGAAACTGCCTTCCTGTACTATTCATAGAATAAATATGTCATTTTTGCGGAAATATGTCAAGCGTTTCGTAAGTTTTGTGTAAAATAATTTCACGTTCCTAGTGTAGTTGTGCTTTTTCGTCATTTTGTGAATACGCTTAAGTTGATCTTATTTCGATGAATGCGGGGATGCATGAACCAAAAATGGTGGCTGCGCCAGTGTATGCCCCACCCTCGCC
>JBAVPB010000232.1:0-5920 GCA_049692655.1 Chthoniobacteraceae bacterium
GTGTTTGGCAATAGATTACTTTGGGAATGCTTAAGCAATGATTACCTCACCCGTTTTACAGAGTCCAGACGAGCCTTATGTGGCCCAGGAAATCGTCATTGAAGCGGGTAAAACCGAGCTTCACTACTGGCGCGACCTGTGGCGCTATAGGGAATTATTTTATTTTCTGGCGTGGCGGGACATCCTCGTACGCTACAAGCAGACTGCGATCGGCATCGCGTGGGCGGTGATCCAGCCGCTCTCCACCACGCTGGTGAGCATATTTATTTTCGAGCATCTGGCGGGAATGAAATCCGAAGGTAAGGCGCCTTATGCGGTGATGGTATTGGCGGCGCAATTGCCGTGGCAGTTTTTTTCGCGCGCACTTTCCGAGGCCAGCAATAGCTTGATCAGCAATACCAACCTCATTTCAAAAATCTATTTTCCCCGGCTGATCATTCCAGCATCGTCAGTGATCACGGCGCTCGTGGATTTTCTGATTTTGGCCGGATTAGTGGGACTGGTGATGATTTTTTACCGATTTGCCCCGGACTGGAGAGTTATAACCGCGCCGTTTTTTTTGCTTCTCGCGCTTGGCGGAGCGATGGGAGCCGGCCTCTGGTTTGCCGCGCTGAATGTTTCCTACCGGGATTTTCGCTATATCGTGCCATTCATCGTAAATATTGGCGGGAGCGTTTCGCCCGTGGGCTACAGTACATCGCTTACTGTTCCGGAAAAGTGGCGCCTGCTTTATTCGTTGAATCCGATGGTTGGCATTATTGACGGCTTCCGCTGGGCACTTCTTGGCAGCAATATACCGCTGTATATTCCGGGGCTGGTGATTTCCGTCGTTTTTGTTGTGGTGATGCTTGTCACAGGCATCGTCTATTTCCGCGCGACCGAGAAACGATTTGCGGATGTGATTTAAAGCCATGAGCGACACCGTCATCAGCATCGAAAGTCTCGGGAAGAGCTACCGCCTGAATCATCAGGGGCAGGAACGCTATGTGGCCTTGCGCGATGTTATTGTTCGCAACGTCAAAGGCATATTTTCCAAAAAACCGAAGACGGAAAGTTCAAACACGGAAGAATTCTGGGCTGTAAAAGATATTTCTTTCGACATCAAACGGGGTGATGTGGTGGGCATTATCGGTCGCAATGGGGCCGGAAAATCGACATTGCTCAAACTGCTCAGTCGCATCACCGAGCCTACGACGGGGCGTATCCGTATACGGGGAACTGTGGCGAGCCTGCTGGAGGTCGGCACGGGGTTTCATCCCGAGCTCACGGGGCGCGAAAACATTTACCTGAATGGTGCGATATTGGGAATGCAGAGGGAGGACATCCGACGCAAATTTGACGAGATCGTGGCTTTTGCGGAAGTGGAACGGTTTCTCGATACGCCGATCAAGCGCTATTCATCGGGAATGTCGGTGCGGCTGGCTTTCGCCGTGGCGGCACATCTGGAACCTGAAATTCTAATAATCGACGAAGTGCTGGCAGTGGGTGATGCCGCTTTTCAAAAGCGCTGCATGGGGAAAATGGGCGAGGTTTCCAAGAATGATGGGCGCACGGTGCTTTTCGTAAGTCATCAAATGGCGGCGGTGGAAAATCTTTGCAAAACGGGTATTTTTCTCGAAGCCGGTACAGTGACTTCAAAAGGCCCGGCATCCGATGTAATCAAGCAATACATCACCGGTCTCAGTGAGCTCGCCGAGATTTCGCTGGTTGACCGGACGGATCGCAAGGGGTCGGGCGAAATTCAATTTACTTCCGTCACACTGCAAAACGAAAAGCGTGAAACGGTGAACTCTTTTACCAGCGGCGAAAAATCAATCTTTGTGATGAAATACAGCAACCACAGCGGCCAGGATCTCCGCCAACTCGACGTGGAAGTCCGCATCGAAACGTACCGGGGCCAACGGCTCATCCTGCTCAAGAGCGAGCTGTGCGGGAACGGTTTCCAGTTTATATCGAAAGACAACGACACTATCGAAATCCACATTGACAGTCTGCCACTCGCACCCGGCAGGTATTGCACCACTCTCTTCACCACGATGAAAGGCGACATCGTGGACTGGGTGAAAGAAGCGTGGTTTTTTGATGTGGAGCCGGGTGATTTCTATGGCACAGGGAAGTTGCCACCCGAGGACGAGGGTCTGGTGCTCACCCCCCACCACTTCAGTATTCCGGAGTAATGCTTCGCCCATGTTGAATACGATCAAGAATATCGCGCGAAACATCCTGAGCCTGGAGCGACGGTCCGAAGGCTCGGTGCCGCCCTCCCCTTTATTCCTAGTCGAACTTGCCATGAAAACCGGGCGTAGGCTTGCTGGCATGGTCGTGCCGATATCCGAAAAACGTCTCTCGGGAAAATTGGCGCGCGAAGGGGGATTGCGTGTGCGAGATATCCGGCTGCGCCCCTACTCCGATAAGCCCGGAAGCAGCGTGGGCGTATGGATTTGGAAACTCGGGCCTGTGATGGGGCGGATTTTTCGGACGGGAGCCGAGGGATCTCCTCAAAAGCTCTCGAAGGAATTTGGCAAAAAATGGGCCACCTATTGCGGAACCCAGCATGCACTGCTCCTGCCGCATGGAACTGATGCGCTGAAAATTGCGCTGGCGGCCACTTTAGATCATGACGGCTTGGAATATGGCGGTGAAGTAATCGTGCCCAATCTTGGTTTCATTGCGAGCGTAAATTCTGCCCTGGACCGACGCTTTGGAGTAGTGCTTGTGGATGTGGATCCTGTGACGCTGAACATCGACCCAAGCAAAGTGGAAGAAGCAATCATCCCGGAAAAAACACGCGCGATCATGGTGGTGCATCTTTTCGGGCAACCCGCAGATATGAAAGCACTCCGGGATATTGCACAGCGGCATTCACTGGTAATCATTGAGGATGCGGCGCAAGCGCATGGAGCAATTCACGAACTTGGACGCACAGGTTCACTAGGCGACGCAGCGGCATTCAGTTTTCAATCCACAAAGAATCTCAACTCCGGAGAAGGCGGCGCCCTCACTACCAACAGCCATGAAATTCATGAGCGAGCGGATTGCATTCACAATGTGGGACGCGCGCACATGGGAGCACAGCGATGGATGCACAATACGATGGGCTGGAATCTCAGGCCGAGTGAATATGTCGCCGCCGTATTGCTCCACCGGATCGAGACACTTGAGGCGGAACAAGAGAAGCGTTTTTCCCGTTTTAACCTGCTACGAAAATTGCTCTCAGACGTGAATTGTGTGGAGCCGCTCGGAATCGGGCCAGGCGTCGTGCGTCACGGCGTATATATGTTTGTGATGCGATACAAGGCGGAATATTGCGGCGGGCTGACCATTGAAGATTTTTTATCGGCAGTAGGCTCGGAGGGTATCCCTATTTATCGTTGCTACGAGGAAACCATGGCGCAGCAGCCGGTGTTGCAGCAATTGAAAGAAAAGCATCCCGATTATATCCGCGTAGAGCCCACTCCGGTATCGGACCAAGCTGTGAAGGAGATCATCTATCTGGCTCACCCTATATTTCTAGGTACAGAAATAGATATCATAGAAATCGCTGCGTCAATCCGGAAGGTAGAGAAGCACTATGAATCCCGAGAGTGAGCCTATGCAGATCGCAGTCATAGGCTGCGGATATGTTGCCGATCATTACGCGATGACTTTACGTCATCACCCGAGTCTTGCATTCGCCGGGGCGTTTGACCGGGATGAAAAAAATCTGGGCATCTTTTGTGAGCGGTGGGCAACGCGGCCTTATGCAAGCCTGGAAGCTGCGTTGCAGGATTCCAAGGTGGAACTGGTTCTCAATTTAACGAATCCGCGCAGTCACTACAGTGTGACAAAGCAATGCCTTGAAGCAGGCAAACACGTTTATTCAGAAAAGCCGCTGGCGATGGATGCATGGGCGGCAAAGGAATTGCTCGAAATCGCGAGACAACGGAATCTTTATTTGAGCGCCGCCCCGTGCAGCCTGTTGAGCGAAACCGCGCAGACAATGTGGAAGGCAATCAAGGACGGTGCTGCCGGCAAAATCAGGCTGGTCTATGCAAACTTCGACGACGGGTTGATCGCACCCAAGCAGTCGCCGTGGAATTGGTATAACAGCGCGGGGATTCCATGGCCTGCGAAGGACGAGTTTGAAGTAGGCTGTACTTATGAACATGCCGGATACATGCTGACGTGGCTCGCTGCTTTCTTTGGCCCGGCGAAAGTGGTGACAAGTTTTTCTTCCTGCCAGATCTCCAACAAAGGAATACCGGTGGATAAGATGGCTCCTGATTTCACAGTGGGCTGCATCGAATATGCCGATGGAGTGGTCGCCCGTGTGACATGCGGTCTTGTCGCGGCACGGGACAAATCCATATCCGTCTATGGTGATGACGGTGTAATTTCCACCAATAATGTGAGGAACGATGCCGGCCCCGTTTATGTCCGCACGATTCCCTCTACGGGATTTTCTGCACGCCTTGAGCGTTATCTGAACCCCTTTCAGGAATGGTTGGAGTCGGTTCTTCCTGCTATTCCATGGTCAGGAAATTCGTGGTTATTCAGACACAGATATCCATTCGCCCGAAAGCCTTCGGGCGTTTTTGTCGATCGCAACAAGCCAGTGGATTTTTGCCGAGGCCCGGCAGAAATGGTTGAGGCGATCCGTCAAATACGCCCATGCAGATTGTCAGCAGAACTTGCGTGGCATATTACGGAAATTATCGAAGCACTCCAATATCCTGAACGATTCAGCGGCAGGAGGGTTATCGAATCTAAGTTTGATCCGATCCAACCTCTGCCATGGAGCCAATAATTTTTCACATGTCCTCTTCCAGCCCAATCACAAAAAATACGGCGTGTGTAACGATAGGCATCCCCTGTTATAACGCTGAGCGCTGGATCGAAGCGTGTGTCCGCAGTGCGCTCGCCTTGGACTGGCCTGAGAAGCAAATCATCGTAGTGGATGATGGATCCAATGACCGTTCGCGCGATATTCTTCGGGGATTTGGAAATGCCATCGAATTGGTCTTCGCCGAGCACGGAGGATCAAATCTAGCACGCAATGAAATCCTGCACAGAGCGTCGGGAGAGTGGGTTCAATACCTGGACGCGGATGATTATTTGCTGCCGGAGAAAATTTCACGCCAGTTTGCAGAAACCAGTAATGGCAGCGAAGTAATCTACAGCCCGGTGTGGATCGAAAATGCAAGCACAGGCCACAGGGTGGCGAGCGAGATCAATCCCCGGTATGACATCTATGCGCAGTGGTTTTCGTGGCAAATGCCGCAGACTGGCGGGTGCCTGTGGCGGAAGGATGTGCTTACCAAAGCCGGCGGTTGGAATGAACGTCAGCCTTGCTGCCAGGAGCACGAACTCT
The DNA here is from genome assembly GCA_049692655.1 of Chthoniobacteraceae bacterium. Lineage (GTDB taxonomy): Bacteria > Verrucomicrobiota > Verrucomicrobiia > Chthoniobacterales > Chthoniobacteraceae > DASZPK01. Next base: position 5,351 of record JBAVPB010000232.1, read on the forward strand.
ATCTTCGCGCCTTGAAAGCAGGCGTGAGTTTCTCTTTCGCTCCCACGCCGAATGCAGTTTACCGCATTTGGTCGGAAGAAACACTTTGCCGTCGTGATCCACGACAGGTCATCCACGTTAGATCCGGTCTTATGGATGATCTGCGCGCATGGATGCAATCACAACATTTGTGGAACAAGCTTCATGATGATGTGGTCGGACAGGCTTTTTTTGAGATGGCGCGTTCGCTTGCAAAATATGATCTCGCCGAGGCTAGCGAATACCACGCAACAAGAAAACGACAGGGATTGATCAAAGCTTCGGGATCAGCGGCCCCGCAAACCTACAAACTCGCCTATCGCGCACTTGGATTTTCCGGAGCGGAGAGGCTCGCCCGTGCATTGCGATGAATACAATGTCTTACAGCCTGGTGATTGCCACGTTCGAGAGACCTGAGGCACTGGCAGGAACGCTGGACAGCATTGCAACACAGATTCACAGACCAGAATTGATTGTGATCGTGGACGCATCGAAGGATAAGGAATCCCTCAGGACAGTACAGTCGTTTGAAGACAAATTGCCGGTAAAGTA
>JBAVPB010000233.1:0-8959 GCA_049692655.1 Chthoniobacteraceae bacterium
GTTCATTATATGGGGGTCCTATTTTTTTGTGGCGGGTTCACTTGCAGCGGTGCGGAATCCCAGATATCCGCTCCTGTCATCCGGGAAAAGTTCGGTGAGCCGCTGGGTAATCATTACATCGGGTCTGCCGGTGTCGTCAACCGAGTGGTATGAACCGCCACGGATCACCGGGTGCCTGCCCGTGGGATCCAGCGAGCCGGTCCACTCCGCCACATTTCCCGCCATGTCGCATACGCCATAGGGGCTGCGGTCGCCACTGACTGCATCTACCGGGGCGCGGTAATTGTGGCTCGCAACTGAAATGCATTTATTCGCATCAAAATCATTGCCCCATGGGTAAAGCCTGCCATCGGTCCCGCGGGCGGCCTTTTCCCATTCCTGCTCGGTCGGCAGGCGGCGGCCCTTCCATTGCGCGTAGGCATAGGCATCCCACCAATCCACCCCGGAGACCGGGCAGTTGAGATCGATGGGGATGGAATTCACCATGCGGTTCTTGGCCAGCATCGAGTTTGCGGGTTCGTAATAGGTATCCCAATCCCCGGGAACATGTGATTTCCCAGGCTTCTGGGCGGGATGGTCAAATTTCCTCGCCTCATCGGGATGGCTCTCCAGGTAATGCAAAAACTTCGCATACTCGCCGATGGTGACTTCGTAGCGATCGATCGAAAAAGCGGGAAGATCCACCTTCTCGCCGTTCTGATAAATGAACTCCCCGGCGGGCACCTGCACCTGCATGTCGAGTTCGCGCTCACCGTGCTTGATGAATTGCCGGCCCTCGGAATACAACGCCAGGAAGAGCAACACCACCAGGACGAGGACCGTGCTCCAGATGGCAAGCTTCTTCCTTTTGCCCGCCGACTCCACCGCCTGGATGGCCGCCACGTCCTGCTGGCTCATTTTGAATCCCCCGGCGGGCATTACTTTTGGCTCCAGCGCCTTCACCGCCTGCAGAAGCGAGTCCCACGAGGGAAAGCCCTCCACGCCCATCAACGACATCCTGTGGAGGAGCGATTGCAGCGCGGGATCCGCCGCCCTCCCTCCCGGCAGCACTTGCGAGACGATCCTCGACAGCGCATTCATCTCCAGCCTCGCGTCGGGATGCGACAAGCTCTGCGTCGCGGGATTTGCAAGGTGGGGACGCTTCGCGCTGTCCACGTAAAGCAGGGAGGCATCCACGGGCACATGCGAAATCCCCTGCCGGTCGAGATAGGAGAGGCCTTCCGCCGTCACGCGGATCAATTGCAAGGCGAGCGGATCGTCCACCTCGTGGTTCTTCCGGGCATAATCGGCCAGGTTCGCGCCATCCACATACTCGATGGTGTAAAAACTATACGCCCCGCTCTCGCCCGCCTCGTACACAGAAAGCAGAGCCGGATGCTGCACACTCGCCTTCGCCTGCGCGTCGGAAATGAATTGCCCGCGCACCTCCGCGTCCTGCTGCAAATGCGGCGACAGCACCCTCATCGCCACCAGCCTGTTCATCGTGACCTGCACCGCTTCATATACGGAACCCTGGGGCTTCTCGCTCAGGAGACTCACGATTTTGTAATCCCCCAACATCTCGCCTGGCTGCAACGCCGGAACGCCGGCCGCCTCAGGCTCAGGCCCGACTGGCGCGTGTGGTTCCTCCACCCCTTGCTGCGGCGGGAAAAAAAACTCAACCGCCGTGCGCAAAAACGCAGTCTCAAACGGTTTCGCAAGCACCTGTGCCCCCACTGTGTAATCAGCGTATTCCGCCAGGTCGTAGCCCGTCATGAAAATGGTCTTCACCCCGGGCGAAAGCTTCTCGATCTCGTGCCGCAGCGTAAAGCCATCCATCGGCTTCATCACCACATCGGTGATGAGCAGGTCCACCATGCCCCATTCCTTCGCATACTCCAGCGCCTCCGGCCCGCCATGCGCGACATGCACCTCGGCATCGTGCAGCGACGTGAGTGCCGCAAGCACCGCATGGATCATGTCCCCGTCATCATCGACAAGCAGAATTTTCACTTCACCCCTCCGCTTGAAATAATGGACGCGCACGAATATTCACGCACGCGCCCGGAGACAGAAAACGACTTGGCTGCAATGTATTTGGAGATCCGTGGCAAAGCTGGCATAGGAGGGGACGCAGGGGAGAGTAGATTTGCTCCCGCGCTGTGTCAAAACTTCTCCACGGAGAATACTTGCGGCCCGTTGATTCTCTATATTTGTGTTACCTGATCCTAATGTCTAAGATGGCAGCATGAACGCCACCTTGGAAATCATCAATCAGATGCAAACCGATGGCGTGATTGGCAAATACGCCATCGGCGACGCAGTGGGCGCCACCTTTTATCTCGAACCTTCCGCCGCTCTCGATATCGACATTTTTGTGTCGTTCCAAAACACTGGCACACTTTTGTCTCTTTCGCCGATCTACGATTATCTTGCCGCTCGGAATTGCAAAATCGAAGGGGAATATATTGTGATCGAAGGGTGGCCGGTGCAATTTCTTCCGCCCGGCAATGCCCTCGTCGAGGAGGCGCTGGAACATGCGATTCAAACTGAACTCGAAAACATCAGCACCTGGGTCATGACCGCCGAACACCTCGTGGCAATCGCCCTTCAAACCGGGCGGGCCAAGGATCACAACCGTATTTTACAATTCATCGAAAGCGGCACTCTCGATCCCGACAAGCTCAACCAGATTCTCTCCATCCATGGGTTGCTTGCAAAGTGGCAGCAGTTCGAGGATAAGTTCATCAACGAATGAGCGACCGGATGCGTAAAATTTTGGAAAGCAAACGGCAGGCCCGCAAACGCCTGGCCGCTCTCCCGTTTTCCGAAAAGATCAAGCTTCTGGAGAAACTTCGAGACCGCAGTCGATCAATAGCAGCGAGCCCACTCCGGCGGAATTCGACCGGGCAGGCCTGAAAACCGCCCCCTACTTCCCCTCGTCATTGGTAAGCGTCAGCGGCGGCGGATATTGCTTCAGCAGTTTGATAGGCTCCGCGCGCATGTCCTGCAGCTCGTTTTTGTAATAGACGCGCACGATATAGCCAAAATACTTCCGGTTTTCCGGATGCTTCTGCTTCGGGTTCGTCGCTGCAGCCGAGTAATCGACCTCCAGGATCTCGATGTCGCTGTCATTCCAGTTCACAGGCAGCGTCGTCCACCGGTACGTCATGTTCGCATCCGTCTGCACCACGCTCCCATCCTCAAGCATGTCGTAGAAAAACACATGGATGATGACGTCGTTCGGCGAATCGATCTTCGCGTCGGACCGCCGCTTCAACGGAATCTTCAGCGTGAATTTCTTGTCGGGCGCATCCGCGGAATCCACCTTCGCGATATCCACCAGCGCCAGCACCGAGCCCGGCTGGAACCCTTCCGCGTCCTTCGGCGATGTGCCGTCCGGGTTCGGCCGCGGCGCCGTCTCCACGTTTTTCAACTTCGCATCCGCCGCCGAGTAATAAATGCCCGCCGATTCCCCCATGTCCTCGATCCTCCTCCATTGCTCCAGCGCCTTCTCCTTCATCCCCATCTTCTCGTAAGTGAGCGCCATCTCGGAGATGATCGCGGGGTTGTCCGGCGTGAGCGCCATCGCTTCGCGCAACCGCGTGAGCGCCGTGCTCATGTCGCCCCGGTCGCGCAACTCCTTCGCCTGGTTGATGAGCTCCATCTGCCTCCCTACCGCCGGCGATATCTTCTGCGTCTGCGAGGCCTGCGTGATCGGCGTCGGCTTCGGCATGCTGGTCGGCTGTGCGGAATCCGGCGGCGCGAAACTCTCGGACATCTTCAGTTTGTCCGGCCCCACCGATTGCAATATCGCCTGCTCCCGCTGTGCGATCGTCTCAGCCTGCGAAGTGGGCGTGGCATGGAACCGCGAAATAAACACCCACGCCACCGCGCCAAGCTGCCCCAGCGCCACGATGCCGAGGATCGTGATCGCATAGAAAAAAGTGCGGCCGACTGTTTGTTTGGGGATCGGTGACGAGGCTGGCATAGAGCACCGGGAGAATAGTTTTGCCACCCCACCGTGTCAAACTTCTCCGCGCACAGCCCCTTCCCTTTTCTTCCTTGGTGCCTTTGTGTCTTGGTGGTGAAAATTCCCCGCCCACAAGAAAGATTGTGTGCCATCATCGATGCCGTTACGTTCTTCCGCGAAAATGAAAATCGCTGTCTTCGGCACAAAACCCTACGACCGCCGTTCGCTCGCCGCCGCAAATACCGGCCCGCGACACGATCTCCTTTTCCTCGAGCCCCGCCTCACCGCCGAGACAGCCCCGCTCGCGGTCGGCTGCGGCGGCGTCTGCGCCTTTATCAATGACGAGCTCGGCAAAGCCACGCTCCAGATCCTCGCCGCCGGCGGCACCCGCCTCATCGCGCTCCGTTCCGCTGGCTTCAATCACGTCGATCTGAAAACCGCCGGGGCCCTCGGCATGAAAGTCGTCCGCGTCCCCTCCTACTCCCCCTACGCCGTCGCCGAGCACGCCCTCGCGCTCATGATGACCCTGAACCGCAAGACCCACCGCGCCTACAACCGCGTGCGCGAGAGCGATTTCTCCCTCGAGGGCCTCATCGGCTTCGATATGAATGGCCGCACCGCCGGCATCATCGGCACTGGAAAAATCGGCGTCATCCTCGCGCAAATCCTCTCCGGCATGGGCTGCCGCGTCCTCGGGTTCGACCCCTACCCACACGAGCATTTCGCAAAATTCGGCTCCTACGTCGATCTCGCCGAGATCCTGCGCGAATCCCACATCATCAGCCTCCACTGCCCGCTCACCCCGGAGTCGCACCACCTCATCAACAAGACCACCCTCGCCCAGATGCGCCCGGGCGTCATGCTCATCAATACCAGCCGCGGCGCGCTCATCGATTCGCAGGATGTCACCGACGCCCTCAAGTCCGGCCACGTCGGCTACCTCGGCCTCGACGTTTACGAGCAGGAGGCCGATCTCTTCTACGAGAACCTCAGCGGCACCATCATCCAGGACGATGTCTTCCAGCGCCTCCTCACTTTCCCAAATGTGCTCATCACTGCCCACCAGGCCTTTTTCACGGAGAACGCGCTGAAAAATATTGCCGACACCACGCTGGGCAATATAACGGATTTCGAAAATGGCAACCCATGCGCAAACGAAGTCACCAGCCGCCAGATTTACCATGCGGCATGAGCTTACCTGTGCAAGAGTAGGGGGCAAAAAATGGGCGACATGATGGATAAAATCAACGCGGACGATCTCAACATTCCCAACCTCGGGCCAGGCACGATCTGGTCCCCGCTCCATCGTCTTGCCGATACCACGGAAGGCAGCGACAGCTTTGTGGATGACCACCAGCGCATCCTGCTGAACGACACACTCGAGTGCGTGAACGCCATGCACGCCCGCGGCGAGCCCCTCCCCTCCCTCGAAATGGCCGGCCCGCGCCGCAAGATCTTCTTCGACCCCGACCAGACCGTCTGCGGCATCGTCACCTGCGGCGGCCTCTGTCCTGGTTTAAACGATGTCATACGCGGCCTCGTCATGCAGTTGAATTACCGCTACGGCGTCCGCAAGATCTACGGCTTCCGCTACGGTTACGAAGGCTTCATCCAGGAATACGGCCACGCCGTCGAGACCCTCACCCCCGCCTCCGTCGAGAGCCTCCACCGCTTCGGCGGCACCTTCCTCGGCACCTCACGCGGCCCGCAGCCCATCAACCGCATCCTCGACCGCCTCGACGACTTCGGCATCAACGTCCTCTTCGTCATCGGCGGCGATGGCACACTCCGCGGCGCCCTCGACATCTCCCGCCAGGCAAAGGAACGCGGCCGCCCCGTCTCCGTCGTCGGCATCCCCAAGACCATCGATAACGACATCATGTACATGGACAAAAGCTTCGGCTACGAGACCGCCTTCGCCGCCGCCGTCCACTCCATCCAGAGCGCCCACACCGAGGCCCAGGGCTCCCGCAACGGCGTCGGCCTCGTCAAGCTCATGGGCCGCCACTCCGGCTTCATCACCTGCTCCGCCGTCCTCTCGACAAACGAAGTCAACTACGCCCTCATCCCCGAGGTCCCCTTTGCACTCGAAGGCGAGCACGGCCTCCTCGAAACATTGCGCCAGCGCATCGAGACCCGCCACCACGCCGTCATCGTAGTAGCCGAAGGCGCCGGCCAGGAATACATCGACGCCGAAGCCGAAGGCGCCGACCAATCCGGCAACGTAAAACTCAAGGACATCGGCCTCTATTTAAAACAGCGCATCGAACAGCACTTCAAAGAGCGCAGCATGGAAGTCAACCTCAAGTACATCGACCCCAGCTACATCATCCGCAGCGTCCCCGCCTCCGCGCAGGACAGCGGCTACTGCATGCGCCTCGCCCAGGCCGCAGTCCACGCCGCCATGGCCGGCAAGACCGCCATGTTAGTCGCCCGCTGGCACGGCCACTTCGTCCATCTCCCCATCCACCTCGCCACCTCCGGCCGCAAACGCGTCGATCCCAAAGGCGACCTCTGGCAATCGGTATTAGAATCCACCGGCCAACCCGCAAGATTCCGGTAGTCCAAGGCAAACGCCCTCGGACACCCCGCAGCCGAAGACCATCTACCTTCGAAAACGCCCACGTGGAGGGACATGCTCTTGTCATGTCCCGGTCCGCGATAGCTTTTTCGGACCTTTCCTACTCGCCCCGAGGCTCCAGCCTCCCCGGCGTCAGAAGCACCCAACGCCAAACTTCAAAAAAGACGCCTCCCCATTTCCGCCCTCCGCCCTCATCCCTCCGCCCTTTCTTCAACCGCCTCAGCTCCTCACATTTTACAGGGTAAAACATACTGCAACAGCAGTTAAATCCCGACTATCGTCACTTCGACAAGCGCAAGTGACTCGCGGGGCATCATTTTTGCTTGTTCTCCCTTTCTGTAATCCGGCGTACGCAAGTACGCCTTAATCCATAAATAAAAAGCAATAAATAGAAATAACATATGTTAAATAAACAACAAACAAAACACGGGGGCTTCACCCTCGTGGAAATCATGATAGTAGTCGCAATCATCGCGCTCCTGGCGGCGATTGCCGTGCCAAACTTCATGCGTGCGCGCAAACGCTCGCAAGCCACCACCGTGCTGAACGACCTGCGCCTCCTCAACGCAGCAGTCGATCAATATGCCATCGACTACAACAAATCCGCCGGCGCCAGCTATACCGCCACCGATCTGCAAGCCTACCTCAAGCCAGGCACGAGACTCTATAGCGCCATTGATCAAGGCGACGGAGGCACCGGGCTTGATGACATGTTTGGCCACGTTTTCCCGTGGTCGGGGCAGATCGACGTCCCCATGGGCGACGCCCAGAGCGCGGTGAGTCTCAATCCCGCGACATTTGCCGCCTTGTCCGACGTGGCAGACGTCTCCTTCTGGTCGCCATACGGCGCCGCTGACAATCTCAATTGAGGCGGAAATCCCGCAAGTCTGTAGCATCAGCTCCCCCGGGCCAGCGCCCGGGGGAGCTTTTTTTGGACCATCCAGAGTTTCCTCGTAATGCACTTGTCTCCTCAGTCCCAAGTTAAGGCCGCGTAGCGGCCTCCGGCGGCCTCGTTCCAAAACCGGAGTTTTGGAACGAGGTAAAAACCGTGGAAGCTAAGTCAGGATGACCAGCCAGCATCGAATTGATCATTGCCGCAAACACCCCGCCAGCTTACAACTTCCGCATGATGAGGCTCCTACTTTTCGCCTTGCTGCTGCCAGGCACGTATTGTTCCGCGCAAATCCTCATCCAGCCCAACCCCCACGCCACCTCTTACAAATTCTACGCGGGCCAGCCGCCCCGCGCAGTGATTTCACCCCTCACAAACGAGGAGCAAACGAAACTACAGCAAGTCTATACCGCGGCGCTTCAGGGCAGTTCCACTCTCGACGCGGAGGCAGACACCCTCTCGGCCAGCATGACTCATTACCAGACGGTGCTCAAGGCCGCCATGGTCAAAGCCGATCCTGCAGTGGGCCCGGCGCTCCAAAAGATGTCTGGAAGCCCCCTGACCCAGGCAGAAAGCAACGAGATCCGCCAGGCTCAATCCCGCGCCATGCAAGCCGATCCAAACTTGCAATCGCAGTGGGACGACCTCACAAAAAAGATGACCCAGCATCAGCAGAATGTTGACGCAGCCATGATAAAACTGGACCCAACCGTGGCCTCGATATTAGCCAAGCTCTCGCCCTGAGCAATCACGACTACCAGCCGCGCGCCGAAAGGCGCTCCCTGGAGGGACATGCTCTGTCATGTCCCCATCAGCGATGCTTCTTAAAAAGCGAGCCCGAACCAACCAACTACCACCGCAAAACATTACACTCCCCCTGATATTGCCAATCCCCACCCCCCTCAACCAACCCCGCCCGCACTGGATTTCGCACCACATAATCCCACTTCGCGTCATAACTCTCATCGCTCCTCAACTGACTATCCCAAAAATGCCGCTGCCACACCGGCTCATCCCCCGGCACCGGCCACGCAAGCGTCGCCAGCGCCTTCCAATAAGTCACCCACCGCTGCAACGACACACTCCGGTCCGAATCCCCCGGCGCGCAAAACAAATGAACATGATCCGGCATCACCACATACCGCCCCACCACCCACGTATCAGCCCGCGACCAGCAATCAAGAAGCAGCTCATGAACTTTTTGAGTAGCAAAAATCTTCTTCCGATCCTTGCTGCACACCGTCACAAAAATAATCACCGGCCGATTATGCCGTTCATGAGGCGCATGATGAACAGGATGCTTCCTTCCCGAATCCATCATCCAAATTTCCCGGGCCCAAGCTCCCATGTCAATCCCTGCTTTGGATAATCCCACATTGAAGCCGGCAAACGACAAAACATCCCTCCAAACAGCGCCCTCCCTGGAGGGACACGCTTTGTCGTGTCCCCCTCAGCGATGCTTCTTAAAAAGCGAGCTCGAACCAACTACCAGCGCCCACCCCTAAAACAAAACGTCGCCACAAAACAAGAGAAG
>JBAVPB010000234.1:0-7226 GCA_049692655.1 Chthoniobacteraceae bacterium
TGCGCGTCCGAATAATTCGGGTCGATCCTGATGGCGGTTTCCAGTTCCTTGCGGGCGGCTTCCACCCAGCCCTTCGCCGCGGCGGTGATGCCGAGATAATTGTGCGCGGTGGCGTTCTTTGAATTGATCGCGAGTGCCTTGGTCAATTCACCCACCGCCTCGTCGAGCTTGCCTTGGCTGTAGTAAACGATGCCGAGTGTGCAGTGTGAAAATGCATCATCAGGCGCCACCACGATCGCCTTCCGGAAGGTCTCCTCGGCGGACTTGAGCTTGCCGCTACGGAAACGCACAACGCCCAGGTTTGAGAGGATGTAAATATTCTTGGGCTCCTTGCTCAACATCGATTCGTAAGTCTTTTCCGCATCCCGGTAATGACCGCGCTCAAATTCCTCCTTGGCCTCATTGGCCTGTGGGACGAGCTCGGCGGGAACAGGCGGGGTGATCGATGTCTCTACGTGGGGAGCGGAACCCGCTGCATCCGGCGTCGCTGCGGTTGCTTGTGAGGCGGCAGGTGTTGCAGTCGCCGCAGGCATTTCTGGAGTTGCAGATGGCGATGGTGATTCAGGGCTGCTAGCCGGCGTGGGGCTGGCAGAAGATGAAGGAGCGGGAACGACCGGTGTTGGGGAAGGGGATGCCGCAGGTATTGGTGAGGCGGAACTGGATGGAGTTGAGCTAGCCGCCGGCACGGGTGACGGAGAAGGAGATGCCTCGGGCTTTTGCACGGCAATCGAAATGTCCTGGTCGCTGATAGCGATCTGAGGTTGTTTAAACAGCGAGCGCTCCTGTTCCGTGAGCTTCACCACGGGCTGGCCGAGGTAGTTGATCTTGTCCACCAGGGCGTCGGATTGGACGTGGAGTTTTTCCAGTTCTGCAAGCACCAGCTTTTTCTCCTGGTCGCGGTGAGCCTCTTCCTTGCGTTCGCGCATCACGATACCGCGAAGCAATTCGTTTTCGTCGGTGAGCTTTTTCTTGTCATCGGGAGGCACGGTACCAGCTTTGATCTGGGAAAGTTCTGTGGTTGCGCTTTCAAGCTGGGACTGGAGATCGTTCATCGAGTTCTGGTTCTCCTGGCTTTGCTTGAGGGCTGCTGCAAGCTGGTCCTTGGTATCCCCGACCTCCTTCTTCAAACTCGCAATCGCTGCGTCTTTGGTGGGGGCGTCGGAATTGAACTGGGCGATGGTTTTTTCGGCGTCGTTGAGCTTTTGCACCAGCGCGGTATTTTCGGCCATGAGTTTGTCCACCTGCTGCTGGGCATCCTTGGCTTTGTTGAGGGAATCCACTGCTTCATCACGCTGTTTGACCGCCACATCGCGCTCTGTCTTCACCCCCTTGATTTTCTGGGTGAGGTCTTCGTTCGTTTCCTCTTCGACATCGCGCTCAGCCTGCGCATCTTTCACCGCATTTTGCAGACGGGTGACCTCATCCTTGAGATCCTTCTGTCCTTCGGTGTCTTTGGTCTTGTCAGCCACCGCATTTTTGTAGGCTTCCTCGGCTTGCGACAGTTGTGATTTCAACTGGGTTTCGTTGACGCGGGACTTGTCGAGTTTGTCGATGGTCGCCTGAAGTTTGTCGGCAAGATCCACATTCTGACGCTGGACATCGAGATACTTCTGCTTCGTATCGTTGAGTTCGGCCTGCATCCTTTCGAACTTGTCGCGCATTGCCTTGGTGGCGTTTTCGAAGACGTCCCCGCTACCGCCGCTGGTACTAGTGCCGGCATCCGGAGTAGTTACGTTGGGCGTAACGCTTACGGATGGAGCGGTATCATCCGATTTTTGGGGCAGCGTGGTATCCGGCTCTTCGTGTGTATTGCCTGGCCCTTCAAGATCGATTTTTTTCTGAATCTTATCGATCGATTCGGTGGTCTTTTTAGTGCGGTAATCAACGATCAGCGGTTGCCACTGGGGAGACTTGTCGTGAATCTGTTCAAGCAGGCTGGCGGCGTAACGATATTTTTGCAGGGCAAGCTTGTATTTGCCCTGTTCCTCGAGCTTTTCGCCGTTTTGAACCGACATGTAAGCGCTGAGAAAAAGCTCCGAGGGATCGCTCGATTCAGCGTGCAGGAAAGGTGCCGCAGCGATGTGAAGCGCAAAGATAAGGATCAGGACTGAAAATTGCCGCATAAGAGGACGCAAAAAATACTGTAAATCGATTTGCGATGCAAACAGTTCCGAGCGCAATACGCGGTTTAATGTGTCAAATCCCGCTTTGTTTACACAATTGTAACCGGGCGCCGATTGACACCACAACCGCTGGATGATAGCTTTTGGCCACTTTTACAAGATGTTGGACCGTCAAGTGCTAGTGCTAAACAGGCTGTGGCAAGCGGTAAACGTTTGCACAGTAAGGCGTGCTTTCACGCTTCTTTGCCAGGGCCAGGCTCAAGTCGTGCAGTCGGATAAGGACAACAACTTTTTCACGCACGATTTTGAAAGTTGGCGGGGTTTATCGACGCGTGAACCGGAAGCGGAAATGGTTCATACGATTTCGTTCAAGATTCGTATCCCCAGGGTGATCGTGCTGCTCCTTTTTGATCGCCTGCCGAAAAAGGAAGTTAAATTCACCCGGCACAATATTTTCGAGCGCGATAAAAACACCTGCCAGTATTGCGGGAATATTTTTGATCGCAAGGAACTGAATCTGGACCATGTGTTGCCACGGGAGAAGGGCGGACTCACCACTTGGGAGAACATCGTTTGTTCATGCATCCCCTGCAACAGCCGCAAGGGAAACCGGCTTCCTCATGATGCCAACATGCATCTGATCCGGAAGCCAAAGAGACCGAAATGGCGGCCTTTTGTGAATATTACGTTCAATGGTGAACATGATGAGAGTTGGAAGCACTTCATCGATCTCGCGTATTGGAACGTCGAGCTAAGCGACTGATTGGAGCGCCGCAGCCTAGCGGCTGGTTTCCACGATGCGGGTATCTCTTGTCTTCAGGCGGCTGAGGATAGGCTGGGGATATATGCCCAGGACAAAGATCAGCACCGTGAGAACCAGGATCGTCGTTTTTGTCACCGGAGCAATAACGATTGGATGCGAACCTTCGGCAGGCTCGTTCCAATACATCGCGCGCACTACTTTGAGATAGTAGTAAAAGCCGGCGCAGACCGTTACGATACCGATGCCAAGCAGAAGAAATTGCTTCTGGTCATACGCTGCGGAAAACACGAGGAACTTGCCAAAAAATCCGACCGTGAACGGAACTCCCGCAAGTGACAACATGGCGGCAAGCATCGCGAAGGCGAGGCGGGGCGAGCGTTTCCCAAGGCCATTGAAATGTGCAATGTCATCCCCGCCCGAGTTGTTGGCAACCACAATGATCACCATGAAGCTCAGAAGGGTCATGAGCAAATACCCAGTAAGATAAAATACAATTGTGACCGTGGAATGGATATAGGCGCCACTGGCCACCGCTATCAACAGGTAACCGGCATGGGCAATGCTGGAATATGCCAGGAGGCGCTTGAGGTTGTTTTGAGGCATTGCGGCAAGATTGCCATAAATCAATGTAAGCACGGCCAGAATGCCCATCATGCTGATGATTTGTCCGCTGGTTTGCTGGGCCGAGACAAATACTTTCAGCACCCGCACAAGCACGACAAACCCTGCCGCCTTTGATCCCACGGAAAGGAATGCAGTGATGGGTGTGGGCGCTCCTTGATACACATCAGGAACCCAGAGTTGAAACGGCGCCGCCGCGATCTTGAAGCCAAGAGCAATCAAAACAAGCACCATTCCGAAAAGTAGGGGCGTGGTCGAGCCCTGCATATGCTGGATCTTTTCGGCAATAAGGTCGAGATTGGTCTGACCTGTAATTCCAAAGATCCATGTGATCCCGTAAACCAGAAATCCGGTCGATAACGCCCCCAGAATCAAATATTTCACCCCGGCTTCCAGGGAACGGGAATTACGCCGTGTATAGCTGACCAGAATATAGAACGAAATGGTCACCAATTCGAGCGAGACGAATATGAGTATAAAATCGATCGCAGAGGCCATCCACATCAACCCCGCACAGGTAAAAACGGGCAATGCGAAAAACTCACCCAAGCCGGCCTCTGGCGTCGTTCCATAGATATATTTGCTGATAACACCTTTGTATTCCACTGACATGATCAGGACCACAATGGTGGTGATCAGGGCGAATTGTTTGAAGAACATCGCCAGGGCATCGGCTCTATAAAATGTGTGATATCCGGTGAGAGGTGCGATTTCTACAGGAGCCTGGACAAAGAAGCTAAGCAGCAGGACAAGCCCGAGACCGGCAGCGCCGATCCATGCAAGAATGCTCTTTTCCTTTGTGGGCACAAAGGTCTCGAACAGTAGCAAAAAGATGCCGACCAAAACAACTATGATTTCCAAATATATCGGTGCCATGGTGATCTATCGCAAGGCGAGGAAAGCTTGCACGCCCGGTGTTATAAAGTTCAGGAAAATCTGGGGGAAGAATCCGGCAATCGTAAGCGTCGCCAGCAGTAAAATGACAGCCCAGCGAAGGCGGGGGGCCATATCCTGCAGATTGCTCCAGCGTTTTTCGATATCGCCCATGAACACAGCGCGATAAGCGCGAAGCATGTAAACGGCGGATATCACAACTCCCCACAGTGCCAGAATGACGGCTATTTTAAAATTGTTGTGGAAGCAATGCCCGATTGATTCGGTTTTGAATGCTCCAAAGAGAACCATGATTTCCGAGGCAAAATTGCCAAATCCCGGAAGCCCGATGGATGCAAAGGCAGCGATGCCGAAGCTGAGACCAAGAAATGGTGTCACTTGTGCCAGCCCTCCCAGTTCCGAGAAAACCATGGTGCCGGTTTGTTGACGAATGTGCCCGGTAAGTGCAAACAATGCGGCAATGGAAAGACCATGCGCGAACATGAGCAAGGCCGCACCACTCAAGCTGAGGGAATTCATCGCGGCGATGCCGAGGAAAATATACCCCATGTGCATCACGCTGGAATACCCAAGCATGAGATCGAGTCGCTTTTGCCCGATGGTAGCCAGACCGACGTAAATGATATTGCCGATCAGCAGCAGGAGGAGCAGATTTGCCCAATGTTGTGCGGCATGCGGCAGAAGTGGAATCGCGACCCGCAACAGACCGTAAAGGCCGAATTTCTTCAATACGCCTGCATGAAGCATTGCCAAGGGAGTAGGGGAAGAGGCGTATGCCTGAGGGGCCCAGGTGTGGAACGGAAATAGTGAAACCAATATTCCGAAACCAATCAGCAGGAATAAATAAATGGAATTAGCATGGGTCAGATCCAGCTTGCCGCTTTTGGCGAGATCCAACAGGCCGGGAATGCTAAACGTCCGCTCTCCAACAGGCGCAATGTTGTAGAGACCGATAAGACCGATCAAAAGGACAATACTGCCCAGCGCGAGATAGATCGTGATCTTCCACGCGATCGCCTGCCGGTCGCCTGTTCCCCAGATGCCGATCAGCAGGAATGTAGGGATCAGTGCTAGTTCATGAAATGCGTAGAAGAAAAAGAGATCCAGCGAAGTAAAGGCTCCGAGCGCTCCGGCCGTGATGAAAAGCAGACAGGCGTAGAATTGCGGCTCGAGCTTTTGGATTTTTGGCGTCAGCCAGATGGCGGCCCATGTGACGATGGATGTCAGCAGCACCATCATGAGACTCAGGCCATCAAGGCCCAGGGCGTAGTTAAGATTCCAGTCCGCTACTATGGGAACCGATGAGGTGAATTGGAATCCTCCATGGACCTGATCATACGTGGCAAATGCCGCCAGGCTGATTAGCAGATTAAAAGAGGCAACTGCAATTGATGTAAGCCGGGCAGGCGCGCCGAACAAAATCGCAATAGCCGCGGCGACGGGAAGCAGGACGATGATGTTAAGAAAAAAGCTCACGGTTTTACGATGAAAAGAATGTAATAAATGATTGCGATCACGCCAGCTCCGAAAATAAATGCATATGCCTGAAGATTACCGATTTGCAGGAAGCGCAGAACCAGACCGATGCTGTAAGTTCCACCCGCAAACACCCAGCGGACGATACCGAAATCGAGCACCCACCGGTCAAACCATGCCGCATAGCATGCAAGCAAATCCTGCGTCCATTTGATAAGGAATGTGTAAGCCTCGTCGATATAGAATTTGTTGGCAAAGAGATTGGTGAGAAGTGGGATTTTGACCGGCTCCTGTCTTTTGCCCTTGTAGATAACGAAGGCCGCGCCTGCGCCCACTGCAAATGCACCTATGGCAAGCAGGGTTGTAAGACCAAAGCCTGCTTCCTTCGGCAATGTTAGAAAGTGTCCCGCAACGAAACTATAGCCACTAATGACAGACAACACACAGAGAATCACAAGAGGAATTGTCATTACCGATGGCACCTCATGGGCATGGTCCACATTGCCGGATTTGGCTGGGGCAAAAAACACCACAGTTACGAGTCTGAACATGTAGAATGCGGTCAAGAATGCTGTGCCTAACGCCAGCCAGAAGATGGCTCTATCGTGCTCGTATGCCACGCCGAGAATCGTTTCCTTGCTGAAAAATCCGCTCAATAACGGACATCCGGTCAGGGCGAGCGTTGCAATGAGGAACGTAACAAACGTGACTGGCATCTTCTTTTGCAGGGCGCCCATTTTCCAGATGTCCTGCTCATGGTGCATCGCGTAAATCACCGCGCCGGAACCGAGGAATAGCAGTGCCTTGAAGAATGCATGCGTGAAGAGGTGGAACATTGCCGCGTCATGCCCGGTAAGGCCGACGGCAAGAACCATGTAGCCCAACTGTGAAAGCGTGGAGTAGGCTAGGATGCGCTTGATGTCGTTTTGCTGCGTGGCAATGAGCGCCGCCATCACTGCGGTAATCGTGCCGATCCATGCGATCACATTTTGGGCTTCCGGTGACTCTTCCACGAGGAAAAATACCCGGCATAGCATATAAACACCGGCGGCTACCATCGTCGCGGCGTGGATGAGTGCGGAAACCGGTGTTGGGCCTTCCATGGCGTCAGGCAACCACACATGAAGCGGGAACTGCGCGGACTTGCCGACCGCTCCACAGAAAACCAGGATCGCAGCAGCAGCGAGATAGAGAGGACTCAAGTGCAGGCCGTGCCACACCTGCGATACTTTCGAAAATTCCACAGAGCCGCTCGCAGCCCATACCATGAGAATACCAAGCATGAAACCGAAGTCGCCAAGGCGGTTTGTGATGAATGCCTTGTTGGCGGCTGCAGCGGCGGAGTTTTT
>JBAVPB010000235.1:0-12151 GCA_049692655.1 Chthoniobacteraceae bacterium
GCTGAGTGTGAGGGCGCGGGTTAAGGGCGTATTGTTCCGGTGTTCCAGAAGCAGGAGACGAAGCAGCGATCATCCATAAAAAATGTCCACAGTAGTTCACAAAGAAAAAACCGATCTTCAGAAAAAAGTGCATGAGCTTCCGCACAAGCCGGGGGTGTATCTCATGCGGGACCGGCTGCACCGGGTGATCTATGTGGGAAAGGCGCGCGACCTGCGGAAGCGGGTGGGGCAGTATTTCATGCCGTCGAAAAAGATGCGGGCGGATATCAAGACGCGGGCGTTGCTGGACAGCGTGTGGGATTTTGAATTTCACACGGTCAAGAGCGAGCCGGAGGCGCTGCTGCTGGAAGGGCGGCTGATCAAGGAATACCGGCCGAAGTACAATATAAGCTTCCGCGATGACAAGCGGTTCCTGCTGGTGAAAGTGGACGAGCAGGAGCATTGGCCGCGGTTTCGCTTTGCGCGCATCAAGAAGGACGATAATGCGCGGTATTTCGGGCCGTATGCGAATGCAGGTGCGCTGCGCGAGACGATCAATTTCATGCGGAAGAAATTTGGCGTGCTTACCTTCGGGCGCGGGGAGCCGAGCGACAAGGAGTTGAAATATTCCAGCTACCAGGTGCCATCGCGGCTCAGCGACATCAATGAAGAGCAATACCGGGAGCGTGTGAAAGCGGCATGCGCCTTCCTCGGGGGAGAGACGCCGGAATTGATCGAGCAGCTCGAGAACGAAATGCGGGCGGCGGCGGTGAAACTCGATTTTGAGAAGGCGGCGCAGTTGCGCACGATGGTCGATGACCTGCGGCAGACGATGAAACCGATGCGGCGTTTTACCCGGCATTCGCTGCCGGGAGCGATTGATCCGATTGCGGATTTGAATGGATTGAAGGATGCATTGCAACTGGCCGCGCCGCCGAGCGTGATGGAGTGTTTTGATATTTCCAACATTTCCTCCACGCACATCGTTGCTTCCATGGTGAGCTTCAAGGATGGCGTCTCTGACAAGTCGAATTATAGGCGGTACCGCATCAGGACGGTGGCGGGGCAGGATGATTTTGCAAGTATGGCGGAGGTGGTGAGGAGGCGGTACTCGCGCGTGCTGCTGGAGGTAGGAGAAAGGGCGGAGGGCGGAGGGATGAGGGCGGAAGGGGGGAGTGATAGCGCCGGGACTGTGGTTGATTATTCGGCGGAGTTTTCGCAGGAGAATGCGGGGGAGACGGCGGTGCGGTTGAGCAAGATTTCGCCGGCGCCGGTTCGGATTCCGGATTTGATCATTGTGGATGGAGGGAAGGGGCAGCTGGGTAGCGCCTGCCGGGAGCTTCAGCGGCTTGGGTTGCATGAGGTGCCGATCATCGGTCTTGCGAAGGAATTTGAGGAGATTTACCGGCCGGGGCGGCCGTTGCCGTTGCTGCTGCCGGAGGATTCCGGAGCGTTGCGGCTGCTGCAGCGCATCCGCGACGAGGCGCATCGCTTTGCGAATGGGTATCACCAGCTTTTGATGAAGAGGCGCATCGCGGAGAGCATCCTGGATGATTGCCCGGGGGTGAGTGAGAACCGCAAACATATCCTGCTTGCCCAATTTGGTTCCGTGGCCCGGTTGCGGAAGGCTACGGTGGACGAGATCGCGGCTACGGAGGGGATAGGGCGCAAACTTGCGGAGCAGGTGGCGGCATTTCTTGCCGCGAGGTGATTTGATTTTTAAATAGCCATCACCGGAAGAAACGGCCCACAGGGCCGTGGCTACAACGTCAGGGGGTTGCGGTGTCCGGTGGTTGCGACGTCCAGGCGTGCGCGCTTTTTAGAGCCTGCCGGTGAGTAAAAGGATGATGAGGATGAGCAACACGAGGCCCATGCCTCCGCTTGGACCGTAGCCCCAGTTCCGGCTGTGAGGCCAGGTGGGCATCGCGCCGAGCAACATCAACACGAGCAGAATGATCAAGATTGTACCTAGCATATGGAGCCTTTCGGTTTTGAGTTAACAGCTTTGATAACAATGTATCGTGAATGCGCCGGGGCATGGATGCCTGGAAACGGAAGCCGCGATCCGGCAAGGGATGAATAAAGACCGGCACGGAATAAATTATATACAAAACAGGCATGTAACGGATAATCTGAATCCGGCCTCGCGGTGACTGACCGTGTGAGGTTTTTTGTAACCAGAATACCGTGAAAATCGAACCCCATATTCTTGAGCTCGCCTTCGCGCATGTCACGGAACTGGCTTGTGTCTTTGACCCGGAGGGGCGCTTTGTTTACGCCAATGCATCGTTGCTTAAGGTCCTGCAAACGACGCAGGAAGGGATCGCCGGAAAGAAATTTTCAGAGATCGGTCACCCGGGTGAATTTGCCGACCAGTTTGAGTTGCAGCTCAAGGAGGTAATCGCGTCCGGACATGTGCTGAACAATGAGGTTCCCTACCTGAATGTGCAAGGACACCCCGGCTACTACGAATACAGCCTGATCCCTGAATTTGACGACGATGACGGCGTAAAGCAAGTGGTCGGATGGGCGCGGGCTGTCACGGAAATAAGGAGCGCGGACGATGCCATACGGCGTCTCGCGGCGATCGTGGAATCATCCGAGGATGCGATCATCGGCAAAGACCTCAATGGAAGGATTACCAGCTGGAACCAGGGAGCCGTCCGTTTGTTCGGATACAGTGCCAGGGAGATAATCGGGAAACTGCTTCTGGTCCTCATTCCCCCCGACAGGCAGGGTGAGGAACCGAAGATCCTGGAGCGTGTCCGGCGCGGGGAACGCATCGAGCATTATGAAACGGTGCGTCTCCGGAAAGACGGCACGCAGATCCCGGTATCGCTCACCGTCTCGCCGATAAAAACGGAATTGGGGACGATCATCGGTATCTCGAATATTACGCGGGATATCTCGGACCGCAGGCGTTCGGAAGCGGAGTTGCACCGGACGCGGCAGGCTTCGGAGGTGGCTGAGCGGGCGCTGGCGGAATCCGCGGAACGGTTCCGCCTGCTCGCGGAGGTGGTGTCGCTGCAAGTATGGACGGCGCGTCCCACGGGGGAACTGGATTGGGCAAACCTTGAATGTGTCAACTACCTCAAGGCGGATATTGAGCGGGACATCCTCGGGAATGCCTGGGCGCAATTTGTGCATGCGGATGATCTCCCCCACGCGATGGAACGCTGGAAGGAAAGCCTGGCCACCGGCGCGCGGTACGAAGTGGAATTCCGCCTCAGGCGGCATGATGGTGCGTACCGGTGGTTTCTGGTGCGGGCCCAGGCCATGCGCGATGAGAACGGGACAATCGTACACTGGTTCGGCACCAACACGGACACGCACGATCTCAAGACCGCGCAGAGGGAGGCGATGGGGGCGAATCGCGCCAAGGACGCGTTCCTCGCCGTGCTATCGCATGAACTGCGCACGCCGCTTACTCCCGTGCTGATGAGCGCCGCGGCGCTGCGCGACGACACGCGTCTGCCGGAGGAGGTGAGGCAGCAACTCGGGATGATGGAGCGCAACATCGCGCTGGAAGCCCGGCTCATTGATGATCTGCTCGATCTTACCCGTATCGGCAGAGGCCAGATCCAGCTCCTCACACAGCCATGCGACGCCCATTCGCTGATAGGGCTGGCAGTGGAGATCGTGCGGGACGACGCCATGGAGAAGGAAATAAAACTGGAGCGGGATTTCACCGCCCACCAAAGCGGGCTCGTGGCAGACCCGGCGCGGTTTCAGCAGGTCATCTGGAATCTGCTGCGCAACGCAGTCAAATTCACCCCGCGCGGAGGGCGGATTTTGATTCGCACGGCAGACGAGACCGGCGAACAAGGGGGCGGTGTTCTGCATATCGAGGTTTGTGATTCCGGAATCGGCATTGAACCGGACGCGCTGGACAAAATTTTCACGCCTTTCGAGCAGTTGAACCACCGGATGGGAGGCTTGGGGCTGGGGCTCGCAATTTCGCGCGCCATAGTCGATGCGCACGGAGGCACGATCAGCGCCCGAAGCGAAGGGTTGAACCGCGGGACCACCTTCGCGGTGGATTTGCCCGGGGCGACGGAGCCGCCTCCCGGGGTCGCCGACGGGCCGGATGCTTATCCGGAATTGTTCCCGGCAAAATGGACGGCGGATCGTGCGGGGCTGACCCCAGTGTCGTCACTGAAGTTATTGCTGGTCGAGGATCACGAATCCACGCTGCGGGTGCTTTCGCGTCTGCTGATGAGAGAGGGGCACCATGTGGCAGCGGTCACCACCATAGCCGCAGCCCTTGCTGTTGCCGAGACGGAGCCATTTGATCTTGTGATTTCGGACCTCGGCCTTCCGGACGGGACAGGCACCGAGTTGATGGGAAGATTGCGCGCATCCCACGGGCTCAAGGGAATCGCGCTGAGCGGCTATGGCATGGAGGAGGATTTGGAGCGATCGCGTGAGGCGGGATTCATCACGCACCTGACCAAGCCCGTCGATTTTCAGCAGCTCCAGCGAGTGCTGGACGAGTTTTCGCAAAGCGGAAACGCCGCGGCGGTGACGGAAAAGCACAGGGGCGGCGCATGAAATAATTGAATCATCAAAGCAGTCGCCACAAAAAGGTTTTGCGATATAATCACGGCAATGAAATCGATTTTTGTAGCAGGCAACCGTGGGCTGGTCGGAAGCGCCATCGTACGGGATTTGCAGGCGGGCGGGCAGTATGAAATCATTACAAAGACCCGCGCGGAACTCGATCTCACCAACGGGACGGATGTGCGGCATTTTTTCCAGAAGGAGCGACCCGCCATGGTGGTGCTGGCCGCGGCGCGCGTGGGGGGGATCAAGGCGAACAACGACTTCCCCGTGGAGTTCATGCTCGATAACCTGAAGATCCAGAACAACGTGATCGAGTCCGCCCATGAAGCAGGCGTGGAGAAGCTGCTTTTCCTCGGAAGCTCGTGCATTTACCCGAAATTTGCGCCGCAGCCGATACCGGAGTCCTCGCTGCTGACCGGGGCGCTCGAGCCGACGAATGAGGCTTATGCGCTGGCGAAGATCGCGGGGATCAAGCTGTGCCAGTCCTACGCGCGGGAGTATGGGGACAATTACATCAATGCGATGCCGACGAATCTCTACGGGCCTGGCGATAACTTTGACCTGGAAAGCTCGCATGTGCTGCCGGCGCTGCTGCGCAAGGTGCATGAGGCGAAACTGAGTGGTGCGCGGGAAGTGAGCGTGTGGGGGAGCGGGAAGCCGAGGCGGGAATTTCTGCATGTGGATGACCTGGCGAAGGCGTGCCGGTTTCTACTGGAGAAATATGATTCGCCGGAGATCGTGAACGTGGGATGCGGCGAGGATGTGACGATCCGCCAGCTTGTGGAATTGATCTGCGAGGTGGTCGGGTTCAGCGGGGAGATTGCCTATGATGCCACCAAGCCGGACGGCACGCCGCGCAAGCTGCTCGATGTGTCGAAAATCAACGCGCTTGGGTGGTCCGCGCAAATCCCGCTGCGCGAAGGGATCGAGCAAACCTACCGATGGTACCTGCAAACGCAGGCGGGACGTGAAGTGACGGCTTGATTTTATTGGACGCGCTGCACAAACGACGCGATATCAAAACCATGAAATCTTCGCGGATGCAATGGGCTGGTTTTATTTGCGCGCTGCTTTTGTGTGTGCTTGCGGTTACTTCATCGAGGGGTGCGATCACGGAGGAGAGTCTGCGACGGGCGGCGGATTACTCCCGGGAGCGGCGCGGGTATGCGGTGGTGGTGATGCAGCACGACAAGGTGATCTTTGAGGAATATCAAAACGGCAGCTCGATATCGGCGACGCACAAGATTTACAGTGGCACGAAGAGTTTCTGGGTGGTGGCAGCGCTGGTGGCTGAGCACGAGGGCATCCTCAATCTCGACGAGCGGGTGTGCGAGACGATCCCCGCGTGGCGGAGCGACCTGCTCAAGCGGACGATCACGGTGAGGCAGTTGCTGAATTTCACGGACGGCATCGACCCGGCATTCCAGTTGCACGGGGAATCGATCAAGGACCGCAACGGGTATGCAATCCGGGTGCCGGTGGTGGCAAAGCCGGGGACAGCTTTTTTGTACGGGCCGAGCCATGGGCAGGTTTTTTGCGAGGTGCTGCGGAGGAAGCTGCTGGCCAGGAATGAAACGCCTTATCTCTATCTCCAGCACAAGGTGCTCGATCCCCTCGGGCTCGGCGCGGTGGAGCACAAGGAGGACGCGATGGGCAATCCATTGGTTGCCACGGGCTTCAGGATGACAGCGAGGCAGTGGTTGAAATTTGGCTGGCTGATCCTGCATCGTGGCAATTATGGGCGGAGGGAAATTGTGCCGTCATCGCTGCTGGATGAATGCTTTCACGGGACGGTGGCGAACCCCGCATTTGGCATGGGGCTGTGGCTGAACAGCGAGGCTGGCAATCCCGCCGCGCGTGACCCGGATATCGAGGACATGCTGGAAAAGAAATGGCAGCAGCAGGAGTGGCGGAATGTCTGCATCTGCCGTGACGCCCCGGCGGACATGGTGGCGGCGGTGGGATCGAGCTACCAGCGGCTTTATGTGATCCCGTCGCTTGACCTCGTCATCGTGCGGCAGGGTGAGAATGCGCAGTTTTCGGATCCGGTGTTTTTGCGGACGCTGCTTGGGCGTTGATCAGGCCGGTGCGTTATTGCATGGCCGGGGTGGCAGCACTGACTGAGGGAGAGGAGGGAGTTTCGCCGGAGGGTGATGCGGCCGGGGTGGGACTGGCTTCGGGGGGTGCGGGTTGCTTGCGCGTGCCGACGATGAGGGTGGATTGTTTTGCGTAGTGGCGGTAGCCGATTCCGAAATCGAGCGGGACGGGGTTGCTCTTCTGATAGATGGAGAAAAGCTGCGGCTGCATGTACTTGTTAAAAATAGGGATGGGGCCGGGATAGCTGCCGAAGTAACGCACGAGCCATTTGTCCGGAGCGAAGTAGGAGACCGGGATGCCGGAGTCGTCCTGGATAAGGGTGATGCTGTTTTCCAGGAGGAAGGAGCGGATGGTGGAGAAATAGCTTTCGTGCATGAGGTAGGAGGCGGATTTCACGAGGCTGTTCCCGGGGGCGAGCGCCTTGCAGAATTTCAGGAAACCGCTTTTCTTGATGCCGTCGTCGGAGATATCCGTGCTGAAATAGTAGAGGGTCTGCGGCTCGGTGGCGCCGGGCTGGGAGAAGGTGATCTTCACGCCGGGCGTGAGTGCCTTGTGGTCCGCTATGGTGTCGCCTGCGACGTGCAGCGTGCCATCGGAATCGATGCCCACGAAACTAACTTCGTTGATGGTTTTGCTCGAGCGCGCCAGGAAGATGTAGATGAGCGGGAGGGTGCCGGTGAGTTCGTGGTTTTGCAGGTCGTTCTTCATGTCCTTGGTGATGAAGAAGCTGAAACTCAGCACCGAATTGAGCGAGGTCTGGAGATTTTGCAGTGCAGCAGGCAGGGAACCGGGGCGGATTTTTGTGATATCGGGGATGGCGCCGACGGGCTCGATACCGCACAGTACGTAGGTGGAGGCATGCGGGTAGAAAGCATCCACGTAGAGATAGTCGGGGCCGCTGAACATGTAAAACACCGGCGCCTTGCCGGCGGAGGCATCGGGGATGTAGATGGCGTCCCAATCGCGGATTTTGGAGAGCTGGTTTTTATCGAGGCTGGCCCATGCGGTGTCGAAAAACTTCGCATGTTCCTGCCATGCGGGGTCTTTTGCGATTTCCGCAAGGTGCGAGCCGGTGGAAGGAGGAAGCCCGGCCAGGAAGAGGGCGGTGTCGGTCGCATCGAGATCGACGGGTGCGACTTGTGAAAATGCGCGTGTGGCAAATGTCAGCGCGAGGGCGATGAATGCAGGCGTGTTAATTTTCATGGACTGGGACCGGAACAATGTTAGGCGAAGTTTTAGGGGAAACAAAATAAATCACGAGGCCGAGGAGCATGGTTGCAAAGCCCCAGAGGGATGGGCCGCGTGTGGAGGAATCCTCCAGCATGTGCCAGATCATCCAGCCGCTGACGGCGACGAAAACCAAGGGTGTGACGGGATAACCCCACGTGCGGTACGGGCGGGGAAGACCGGGCTGCCGCCAGCGCAGCACAAACACGCCGATGACGACGAGCGTCGAGCAGAGGGTGAGGCTGAATTGCACGTAGCTGACCACGGTATCGAATGTCGAGGTCAGCAGCAGGATATTGACGATCACGAATTGAACGAGCATCGCCAGCACGGGAATCCCGCGGGAATTTTCCCGGGCAAGTGCGCGGAAGATGTGCAGATCCTGGCCCATGGTGGCTGTCACGCGGGGGCCGATCCACATCATCGCGCTGACGGATGAAACAAGCCCGGCGCAGATCAGCACGGCCATAATTTTTGCGCCATGCACGCCGAAAAGATGCGCGCCCGCGACCTGCGCGACATTCACCTTGCCGACCAGCTCACCTGCCGGAGTGCTGCGCAGGAAGGTGGCATTCACCGCGAGGTAAAGCCCCATCACCAGCACCGTGCCAACGCCGACAGAGATGGGGATGGCGCGCGAGGGATTGCGGACTTCGCCGACGATATAGGTCGAGGCGTTCCAGCCCGAATAGGAATACATCACCCAGTAGAGGCTCACTGCGAAAGGCGCGCTCAGGATCAATGCGCTGTCGCCATGGGCAGGCAGGAATGAAATGGATTGCGGCGACTTGATGAAAAATCCGGCGCCGATGATCACGAGGATCAATGCGATTTTCAAAAACGTGGCGCCATTTTGAAAAGCGCTGCCGAGGCGCAGGTCGCGCAATAAAAACAAGGTAGCCAGCCACACCACGGCCAGCGAGAAAACGAGCGGAGAAACATTTGGGATTACTCCGGCCAGATATTTGCCGAAAGCCATCGAGGAGATCGCCACTGGCGCGGCAAAGCCGACTGTCGCGGAGATCCAGCCGGCGAGGAAGCCGACGGAAGGATGGAAGATCGCGCCGAGGAAGTTATATTCCCCGCCCGAGCGTGGAAGCGCCGCGCCAAGCTCCGCATAGGAGAGTGCGCCGCAGAGCGCGCAGATGCCGCCCACGAGCCAGAGCGCCATGATAGAAAAGCCCGTCGGCAAATCGCCGATTTGAAACCCAAGGCTGGTGAAGATACCAGTGCCGACCATGTTTGCCACGACGATAGCCGTGGCCGTGAGGGTGGAGATGGTTTGCGCGCGACCGTTGATCCCTGTTTTCAAGTTCGTAATTGGTTGAGCGGGCACCACCTTAGCGGCAAATTTTATAAATGGAAGCGCGGCGTTGGGACGGGGTAACCCGGTTTTCGAACTCTTGTTCAGTGCGACGGCTTTGCCGCGGGCTGGATCGCTATGTAGGTCGGCTTGCTCAGGCCCTGGGTGATGAACTGGCCGAGTTTCTCCCCTTTTGGAGAGAATTTGACCACTGTGTTATCGCCATGGTTGACCACATAGAGATTGCTGCTTTCATCAAAAGCGATGCCTGTGGGTTCATCGAGGGATTTGCCGGAAATTACGTTGAGAAGCACCCCTTTCGGCGAGTATTTCCGGATCGCATTGTCCCCCTCATTTGCCACATAGAGCGCGCCATCCGGATCGAAAGCGATGCCATTGGGCCAGTTCAAGTCGTTGCTGACGAATACGCCGAGATCCTCGCCCTTCGGTGAAAATTTTTCGATGGCGTTGGCCGCCCAGTTTGCGACGAAGAGGTTGCCGGCACCATCGAAAGCGATGCCGACCGGGGTGTTCAGGCCGCCATTCACAAACATGCCGAGAAACGCTCCGCGCGGGGAATATTTCCCGATCCTGCCGGTAAAGCGGTTTGTGACAAAGAGGTTGCCGCTCCCGTCAAAGGCAAGCCCGGTGGGTGCAAGCAATTGGATGCGGCTGAAGACGCCCAGATCGTCCCCGGTTGGCGAGAATTTCTCGATGACATTGGTGCCGAGCAGGGCGACGCAGAGGTTGCCGCTCTTATCGATGGCAAGACCCGATGGCGTGCTTTCGCCAAAGTTGGACAATGCGCCCAGCGGTTTTCCTGTGGCATCGAATTTTTGCACCGTATTGTCGCCCATGCACGAGACGTAAAAAGTCTGCGCAGATGCCGGACACCCCGGGAAGAAACAGAGTGCCCCCAGGATCAGGGCACCGAAAGCCAGTATGGATTTGAAATGCGAGAATAAGGTCATTTCTGGAAAAGCGCTACAAACTAGGAGGATAACGGAGTGGCGTCAATTGCTACGCGATGATTTTTTGGCCCAATTTATACTTGGGGAATTTAACTGCGAAGGGCGCCAAGGATGCAATGGGGGCGGATTTCCGAGCAGGCCGGTGTTTGAATTTTTTCCCTGCGGCTACGGAGACAACGAGTCCGGCCCCAAAGTTCGTTGACTTGGGGCAGAGGATGGGGATGCATGAAGCGGCCATGCTTATTGAAAGTTCCCGGCGTGCGATGGGTGCTGTTATTTCATGGAGGGATTTATTGCGGCGGCGATTTCGACGCTGCGGCGGGCGCATTCGCTGATGGCGATGGGGTGGTAGCCGGGGATGAAGGAGTAGAGGGTGTCGTTCAGCGGGGCGGTCCATTTTTCCGGCATGCGTGATGCGCCGAACATTCGGAGAAAACAGAGGAAGACGGAGGGAATCCCGGCTTGAGTTAAAAACTATGAATCTGCGAATATTGCTTAACTGAAATTAAGTTTACTCATTTTACCCGGCGAGATTGGTGTCCATAACCGAGATCCTTAAGAGACGACATACGAGGCCACCACCAGATGATAGCCGGCACAAAGGATAACGCCAAACCAATGAGTGGTGAAAACTTATCTACCGACGTTTTTGTTATAACGACGAAGAACAAGCCTAATATTGGTCCTGCAAGAAAAGGCTGGAGTAGAACATAATGAAACGCCGCACGCTTACGTCGTTGCTCCAAATTGTGACTCTCAGCTAATGCGACCAAGTGCCTATGCCACCAACGAAACAGAATGCAGAGCCACCCTCCTAAAAGGACGAATCCGGCGACCGTCGCGAAATATTGAGTTATCAATCTCACATATCTATAGGATCGAAAAACCTATTTGTAATGTCACCAAAGCGTTATCATTCCTCATAGATCGGGAGCGCATGGGTGAGCACGTCGTTGCGGAAGTGGCGGCTTAATGAGGCTGGTGTGTGGAGGTCAACCGGGCGTCCGAAGTGGGTAGCCAATTCATCCTGGTGGCGGAACAACATGAGGCCGGGGTGGTGGCCGGGGAGGTATTCCACCAGCACATCAATGTCGCTTGCCGGGGTGAAATCTTTGCGCGTCACGGATCCGAATAATGCCAGCCGTTGGATATGACGATCCCTGCAAAAAGCGCGAGACACCATCCTTATGGATCTCGATTGGCAAATCCGTGAGAAGCATGGTCGAATATTGCCCTGTATTGGAAGGGAAGGCAATACATTGAGATGTGACGGAGTGAAGAAAGGGGATTTGAACAGGAGGGAACGGAGAAAACTGAGAAGCGCGGAGGGATGCTTGTGAAAGCTATTGCGGCTCAACTATCGTGAGATCCGGGAAAACTTTGTTGAAATCGCCTGCGTTGCGAGTCAGCAAACCCTGGAAGCGGGAGGCAAATGCGCCGATCATCACGTCGGCCACCGGGCGCTTTGGCGCTTGTTTTGCGCGACGTTTCCGGACGTGGCGCGACCATGCGCCGGTTGCGCTTTTGGTGTCATCCCATGTCCAGTCCTCGCGGCAGCCGATGCCGAGATTGAAAAGAAATTCTTCAAGGACTTTTGTCTGCCCTCCGAAACAGGGAGCCAGTTCAATGAAAGTGACCGGACAAATGAGCAGGCCATCAGCGATCCTGCCATTGAGAAGCAGCTCGGTTTTGCCAGCGAAGTGAGGGTCATCGAGGCCGATGTCGAGCAGCAGGCAGGTATCAACAACCCAAGGCATTTATTTGCGCTCTCCCTCGCGCAATAATTTCATCCATCCAGCGGTGGTTTTTGGCAAGGTAGGGTCCGTCTGAAAGCGTTTCATAAATCCGCGCATGGATTTTACCGTCTTTGCCCCGGGTTGGCGGACTATACGGACACGGCACTCATCATCGGAAACTTTTTCCCACATCAGTGGTTGGCCGGGTTTCAAATGGAGCTGTTTGCGAAGGGAAGCCGGCATGGAAACCTGACCGCGCTCGGTGAGAGTGGTGA
>JBAVPB010000236.1:0-7208 GCA_049692655.1 Chthoniobacteraceae bacterium
AGCGTGGCGGCCTCCATGTAGCAGACGCTGAAGGCGCGGCGGGACTGGGCGCTGCGGTTTACGTCGCTGGCGTGGAGGAGGTAATTGTGCAGGAGGACGACTTCGCCGGGCTCGAGCTCGACATGGACGATGCGGTCGGGGGTGCAGATGGCTGCGGCCTGGGCTTTGCTGAGGAAGCCGGAGGGGTGCGTGGGGTTGATGAGACCGTGGCGGTGGCTGCGGGGGATGACCTGCACGCAGCCGTTCTGCCGCGTAGCGGGATCGAGCGCGGTCCAGAGCGTGATGTGCGGGTCGCGGTCCATGGAGGTCCAGCGGTCCTGGTGCCACGGGAGGAATGTGCCGCGGTTTGCGGGTTTGTTCATGAACATGGCGCGGAAGAGGGCGACGGGGGTGTGCTCGCCGTAGGTGCGGCGGCAGATGTCCTCGAAGACGGGGTCGAGGAGGTAATCGCGGAAGACGGCGTCGTGCTCGAGCTCCTGGATTTTGCGGTAGTCGAGGGTCGCGCCCTTGAAGCCGAGGGTCTGCTCGCCGGCATCCTCATAGGCGCCGGTGGCGCTGTCGAGCTGCATGAGGAGGCGGCTGTAATCGAGGTTTGCCTTGCCGAGCATGATGGCGTCGATGCGATCCTGCATTTTTCGAAGTTGCGCTTCGTCGAGGCGGCCGATTTTCAGGTAGCCTTGTTCCTCGTATTCGTTCCATTGTGCGGAGGTGATGGGGGTGAGCATGGTGGTTTTTTCCTCGTGGATGTGATTGATGAAATAGTGGAGTGACGGGAAGATGGTAGGACGGGGGGAGAAAATTTTCTACTCGAAGAATCGACAGCATGGTATAGAAAACGAAACTCATGCCGCAAACCCAAGATCTACTGAAAGGACGACTGAGCGAGAATTACTGCCACGATTTACGCGAGCTTCTTGCGCATTATGAGGTCACGATTGTTTCATGCGTTTACTGGAGAAACCGCGCGCCGTGGGAGCTGGAGACGCGGCGGTGTTTCGACAGCTTTTTTCTTTTTCCGGTGCGGGGTAATCTGCGGCTGACGGTGGATGGGAGGCGGATGCTGGTGGCGCCGGGGGAGTATCTCGCGCTGCCGGACGGGAAGGAGCATGCGCTGGTGCTGGAGAAGGGGCACAAGCATCTCGAGCAGATCGCGCTGCATTGCCACATCCAGGACCGCTGGCGGCGACCGCTGCTGGCGCGATTCCGTAATCCGGTGGCACGGCTCGACGATGCGGCGCGCTGGCATCGCGTGCTCGCCGATTTCGCGAGTATGATGAGCGCCGATCCGGAACTGGGGCGTCACTGGGGCAGGACGCTGGTGCTGGAATTGATGGCGGGACGGTTGCAAGAGGAAAAGCGGCTCGCGCCCCTCGATCGCGAAGGCGATCCGCGCATCGGGCAGATATTGCAGCGGATGAAGGAGGAACTGGGTTCGCCGGAGTTATCGGTAGAGTCGCTGGCGGCAGGTGTGGGCCTGACGGCGACGCAGGTGCGGAAGCTTTTCCGCCGCGAAACCGGGCAAAGCCCCAAGCAATACCTGCACAGCCAGCGGCTGGAAAAAGCGGTGCATCTGTTGAGGCACACGACACAGAGCATCAAGCAAATCGCGCTGGAATGCGGGTTTGCCACGGACAATTATTTTCACTTAGTATTCCGGGCGGCGTTTGGAGTGACGCCGGGGGATTTTCGCGGGCGGGAGATGCTGTGAGAAGCATTTATTTACTTGCCATGCGCTTTTAACCATCGCACCCGAACTCGTATTGGTATTGGTCAGGCGGTTACTTGATTGTTGTGAGAACGGTTAAGTAACACTCCGGCTTCTTGTGCAGTGTGACAAAACCAGATGACTGCCACTCAGCCAAAGCCTTCTGAATGGATGAATGCTCCAAGTCGGCATTGGAAAACAACGGTCGCAGCGACACTTCTGGCCACTCGCTCATGCCTTCGTCTAAAAATCGGTTAAGACCAGATCTCGCGATAGAAATCTGTCGTTGGATTTTAGTGGCGTCAATCATTGGGCAATCCAGTTTTCATCGGACTCGTAAAATGTCCTCTTTTTTAATAGACGTCAGAGATATTATCAATATTTGCCCATACGCCCCGCCCTTCCCATTAAACTACTTGATTTTACCTCGTATGAACGTATCCTTGCACCCCCTTTCCCGCTATAGGTTTGCCGATTGGCCAGCCCGGGAATTCGGAAAAAATGAGGCAACCGTGGTTGGGCAGTGCAGTGTTGGAAGTGTCAGCGTATGAAAGCAAACATGATCGAAATGGAACAATTGATCGCGAAAAGTCTTCGCGATTTCAAAGAAGGCAGCATCGTCAAGGGACGCGTTCTCGAACTGAGAAACCGTGAAGTCCTTGTCGATATCGGCTACAAGTCTGAAGGCGTAATTTCGTTGTCGGAATTCGACGACGCGGACGAAGTACAGGTGGGCGATGAAATCGAAGTGCTCCTCGAGAGACTCGAAAACGACGAGGGCATGGTCGTCCTCTCCAAGGAAAAAGCCGCTCACAAACAGAACTGGGACAAGATCGTAAAAGTGTTCCAGGGTTCGGGACTCATCAAGGGCAAGGTCAAGTCTGTCGTCAAGGGCGGCTTGATGGTCAACATCGGCGTCGAGGCATTCCTGCCCGGCTCGCAGATCGATGTGGTGCCACCGAAGGATCTCCAGCAATTTGTCGGCAACACCTACGATTTCAAGATCGTGAAGGTGAACGACGACCGCAAGAACGTGGTGCTCAGCCGCCGCGAACTCATCGAGCAGGAACGCTCGGAAAAACGCCAGCGCTTCATGGAGAGCGTGACGATCGGCAACACCGTCAAGGGCACGGTCAAGAACCTCACCGACTTCGGTGCGTTCATCGACCTCGACGGCATGGACGGCTTGCTCCACATCACCGACATGACATGGGGTCGCCTCGGCCACCCGAGCGAATTGCTCAAGGTCGGCCAGGAACTCGACGTGATCGTTCTCGACATCAACAAGGAAAAAGAACGCGTCTCGCTCGGCCTGAAACAAACTCAAAACAACCCGTGGGACAAAATCGAAGAACGCTTCCCCACCGGCACCAAGGTCAAGGGCAAGGTCACAAACCTCGTTCCTTACGGCGCATTCGTGGCGATCGAGGACGGCGTGGAAGGTCTTATCCACGTCTCCGAGCTCTCCTGGACGAAGCGCATTTCGCGTCCGTCGGATGTGCTCGCAGTCGGCCAGGAAGTCGAGGCAGTGGTCCTCGGCGTGAACAAAGAGGAGCAGAAGATCTCACTCGGCGTTCGCCAGCTCGAGAACAATCCATGGGACGAGATGGAGCACAAGTATGCCATCGGCAAACAAGTCTCCGGCAAGGTTCGCAACACGACCGCTTACGGCGCGTTCATCGAGCTTGAAGAAGGCATCGACGGCATGATCCACGTCTCCGACATGAGCTGGACCCGCAAGATCAATCACCCAAGCGAATTGCTCAAGAAGGGCGACACCGTGGAAGCGGTCGTCATCGACATCGACAAGGCAAACCAGCGCATCAGCCTCGGCGTGAAGCAGCTCGAAAACGATCCTTGGAAGGAAATCGACCAGAAGTACAAGATCGGCGATCTCGTCAAGGGCAAGGTCACCAAGCTCGCGAGTTTCGGTGCATTCGTGCAACTCGCCGACGACATCGACGGCCTGGTTCACATCTCCCAGCTCAGCGAAGATCACGTGGCGAAGGTCAAGGACGTGCTCAAGGCTGGCCAGGAAGTGGAAGCCCGCGTCATCAAGGTGGACAAGACGGAACGCCGCATCGGGCTTTCCATCAAGGCCGCAAATTATTCCGAGGAAGAGCTCCGCAAGGAGAGCGAGGCGTTCGACAATCTCCGCCCAGGCGAAGACATGGTCGGTCTCGAACAGGCCTTCCAGGCTGCCGCGGAAGAATATCGCCCCGGCGACAAGAAAAAGTAATTCAAATAAAAACGCACGCTTGGAGCGAACCTCCAGGCGTGCTATTTTAAAAACACAAAATTATGTCAAAACCAGAAATCACAGCTTACTTGAAAACACAGTGCGGTTGGAGCAGGGGCGTTCGTGCCGTTCTGGCCAAATACGACCTGCCTTACACCGAAAAGGACATCATCCAGAACCCGGCGTTCCGCTGGGAGATGGAACAGAAGAGCGGACAGCCGCTCTCCCCTTGTGTGGAGATCAACGGCGTCATGCTTCCCGACATCAGCGGCGACGAAGTCGAAGCCTACCTGATCAAGGAAAACCTCGCGCAGCTCAATCCCGAGCCCGCAGGAGTGCCTACGAACTCCGCCTGCACCGACGCCGAACACGTCGCCATGCAGTCCGGTCAACCCGGTCAGGAAATCAAGTTCCACGCTTAAAAGCTGGAGACATTCAACAAATTAACAAAAAACCGCGCCTCGCAAGGGGCGCGGTTTTTTTATACCCCCAAGCAGTGCGCCATTTTGTCCATCGTGTAGCAATATTGGACACAAATTACACATATCAGCCCCGGATATAGACCCCATCGGCCATACAAGATCTATTAAAAAACGCCTTCAAAGACTTCGCTAATACACTCCAGCAGAGCAGGTTCCACCCACAAACCCCGTGGATATCCGTCCGTCCAATTTGCATGGCACATCCGATGCTTTACTATAAGGGCGAGGTGTAAAGAAAATGAGCAAGCCACGTAGATGTTATCTTCATATCAAGTGCATCGCTGCAAAGATCGCACAACACAAAAGCTGCCGCTGGCATGTGGACCATTTATTGCGTGAATTCGGAATGGGCGCATACCGTCAAAGAAATGGAGGCTACCAATGCTCTACTTGAATACGGAAACGTCGCAACTGGATCCCGATGTGCAAAGGGCGCTCGAGGCGGTGGATGGATACCTCTACCTCAACATGCCTGAGGAGGCGCTGAAGGAGCTGCGGGAAGTCCACATCAACCAGCAGGGCGAGATCGCCGTCCTGCGCGCCCGCGTGCGTGCGCTCCTGCATTTGAAACGGTGGCAGGACGCCGAGTCTCTCTCCGAAAAAGGCACGACCCTCTATCCCGAGGAAAACGAATTCATGGTGCAGCGCGCCTTTGCATTGCACCAGCTCAAGCGCGGCGACGATGCCGTGAACGTCCTGCTTGCCGCGCCGGACTGGATCCGTCGCACCGGCATCCTGCATTACAATCTCGCGTGCTACGAGGCGAAGCTGGGCGATCTTGGCACCGCCCGCCAGTGCATCCGCGCGGCGCTGGAATTGAATTCAGCCTTCAAGAAAAACGTCCGCAACGATCCCGATCTGGATCGCCTCTGGAATTGAGCCTGCTCACTCCGCCTGCGAGGTGTTGTGCTTCGCGTAGTAATTGAACACGTAGTCCTCCACTGCATCCTGCCAGCTCCGTGGTGGCCGCCCGGTGAGTTTCGTCAACAGGTCTGAGGAGAGCACGGTATAGACCGGCCGCTTCGCAATGAATGCCTTCAGCTCCGCAAGCTTCTGCCCGCCGACCTTCGTGGCTTCCATCGGCAACCCAGCGGCGATCGCGCACTCGAGTGCAAACTGCCCGTACTGCTGCCACGAACATTCCCCGGCATTACTCAGGTGCAAAAGTCCCCCGGTCTTGACCTCGCGTAAAAATGGATTCAGGTGCGCCGCGACATCCAGCGTGAATGTAGGCGCCGCGTACTTGTCACCCACCGCCTGCACATTGTCGGAAGTAGCGGCTTTCTTCAGGATCTGGTCCACAAAACTTGGGCGGTCCGGGCCGAAGACCCATGAGACGCGCACAGCAAGATTGTTTTCGGAAACCTCCAGCAACCGGAGTTCGCCGATGCGCTTCGACTCGCCATAGATGCTCACCGGCAGCGCCGCATCGCTTTCGTGGTAGGGTTTCGTCGCCTTGCCGTCAAAAACATAGTCCGTGCTGAAGTGGATGCAGCGCGCATGCTTCTTGGCACAGACTTCGGCCATCGTCCGCACAGCATGGGCATTGATCTGCAACGCTTCCTGCTCGTGATGTTCGCAGTAATCGACATTCGTCAGCGCCGCACAGTTGATGAGCACGTCGAAGGAAAGCTCCTCGAGCTTTTTCTCGATGTCCTCGTTGGAATTCAGGTCGAGCTGGCTCCGGTTGAAGCCCGTTACCTCATAGACTCCGCTGTAAATGCGGTGCAATGCGGCGCCAAGGCGTCCTCCGCTTCCTACAACGACAAGCCGGGGAGTTTTCACCGGTTACGGGTAAGCAGGGGTTCCCACCACGCGCGATTGGCCACATACCAGTCGATCGTCTCGCGGATGCCCTGTTCAGGGCGGTGGAGCGGCTTCCAGTTCAATTCGTTCCGCAGCTTTGCGGAATCGATGGCGTAGCGACGGTCATGCCCGAGGCGGTCTGTCACATACTTGATCAAATCCTTCGACTTGCCCAGTTGATCGAGGATCAAGTGTACTACGTCGATGTTTTTCATCTCCGCGTCCGATCCCACATTGTAAACTGATCCCGGTTTTCCCTCGAGCAGCACGGCGACGATTGCCGCGCAATGGTCCTCGACATGGATCCAGTCCCGCACGTTGAGCCCGTCCCCATAAACAGGAAGCGGTTTGTCGTGCAGCGCATTGAGGATCATCAGCGGAATAAGCTTCTCGGGATATTGATACGGCCCGTAATTGTTGGAACACCGGGTGATGACCACCTCCTGGTCGTAAGTCTTGTGATGCGCGAGCGCGAGCAGGTCCGCGGACGCCTTGCTGGCGGAATACGGCGAGCTGGGGTCGATCGGCGATTGCTCCGTGAATCTTCCCTCGGGCCCGAGTGATCCGTAAACCTCATCCGTCGAGATTTGCACAAAGCGTTTCACTCCATGCCGGCGCGCGCATTCCAGCAGCACACCGGTCCCGACCACGTTGGTATGGATGAAATTCTGCGGCGAATTGATGCTGCGGTCCACATGCGACTCCGCCGCGAAATTGACCACGGCAAAAAACTGATGCTTCGCCATCAAGGCATCCATCTGGTCGATATTCGCGATGTCGGCCTTGTAAAACTCGTAGCGTTCGCCGTATTTCTCGGCCAGCCCGGCGACGTTATCTATGTTTCCCGCGTAGGTGAGCGCATCCACATTGCTGATGAACTCCGGCGCATAATGCTGCAGGATGAAACGAATAAAATTGCTGCCGATAAAGCCGCAGCCGCCGGTAATTAGCAAACGCATGGCGCCTTTATTATCAG
>JBAVPB010000237.1:0-33168 GCA_049692655.1 Chthoniobacteraceae bacterium
GTTCCACACATTGTCATGCGGAAAAATGCTGTTGTCCGCCGCGCAAGAAAGTGTGAGTGCCAGAAAGATCGCGAGGGGAACTTTCATTCAGTAACAAAGCACAGTCAGCTTCTTCGGCCCGTGTGCCCCGAGGACGAGAATGCGTTCGATGTCGCCGGTGCGGCTCGGGCCGGTGACCAGCGAGATCATGCTCGGATAGTTGCCCTCGTATTTTTTCTTCAGCAACGCAAAGGCCACCGGCAGATCGGGGATCAACTGCTCACGCCGCGCGATGACGACATGATGCGGAGGCAGCACCGACAACGCCCGCCCGCCCGCGCTGCGGTTCGTGATCACCACCGTGCCCGTCTGCGCCACCAAAAAATCGCATTCCGTGATGCCCGCATCGCATTTCTCCATGGCATTCACATCGTACCCGCCATCCGTGAGCAAAACAGGGAGCCCGGTGTTCGCCAGGGCCGCATCCGTGAGCATTCCACGATGGCTAATCAACCCTTGCCAACCGTTACCAACCTTCAGCTCTTCCAGATTTGCCACAATATCCGCCGCCGAATCCAACAACCTGAAATCTGTTTTCAATTCCTCCGAGTTCGCCCGGAACAATTCCACCTGCTGTTCAAAATCCGCCCCGACCGGCGGCAGCCACTTCGAAAAATCCCGCAGGTCTCTGACTGGCGGCGCATGGTGATCATGTTCCCCCGGCACCGGAGCGGCAATCTTCAGCGCCTCGCTGATCCGACCCAAAATTGCATCGCGCTCGTTCATTTTCTCTCCTTCCAAATCTCATGAAACGACTGCGGCGCAAGCTCCGGCAACTCGCGCGTCCGCGTCCAGCTTCGCACTGGATCCAGCACAGTTCCCTTGATCATCGGATGCAACATCATCCCGATCCGCCCCAGCTTCGTACCGAGGGCGTAGAGCTTCGGCCGGTTCATCGCAAACGCATACGCCTTGAACGCCAGCTTCTCCCACCAGACCGGCTGCTGCGACACCGCGTTGCGACGGTTCTGGAGCAGGTGGTGGTGGAGATTGATTTTCACCGGGCAGGTCTCGGTGCAAGCGCCGCAAAGCGACGATGCATTTGAGAGATGCTTCCAATCCTGCAACCCGCGCAGATGCGGCGTGATCACCGAGCCAATCGGCCCCTGATAAGTCGTGCCGTAGGTGTGACCGCCGACGTTGCGATAGATCGGGCAGACGTTCAGGCAGGCTCCGCAACGGATGCAATGCAGGGCGTCGCGCTGTTCCGCATCGGCGAGCAGGAAGGTGCGTTTGTTGTCGAGCAGGACGACGTGGAATTCCTCCGGGCCGTCGCATTCGCCGGGCTGGCGCGGGCCGCCGTACATCGTGTTGTAGCCGGTGATCGCCTGGCCTGCGCCCGCGGTCGCGAGCATCGGCAGGAAGAGCGCGAGATCCTCGAGGCGCGGCAGCACTTTTTCAATGCCGAGGAGCGAGATCATTGTCTTCGGCAGAGCGGCGGTGAGGCGGGCGTTGCCTTCGTTCTCGGTGATCGAAACCATGCCGGTTTCCGCAATGGCGAAATTTGTGCCGGTGATGCCGACATCGGCGGTGATGTATTTGTGACGCAGGGCGCGGCGGGCGATCATCGTCAACTCCTCGGGATTATCGGTAGGCGCGCTGCCGAGTTCGCGCTGGAAGAGATCGCTGATCTCGCCCCGTGAGAGATGCATGGCGGGAAAGACGATGTGATACGGCGCCTCGTGGCGCAATTGCACGATGTATTCGCCGAGATCGGATTCCACCACCTCGAAACCGGCCTGCTCCAGCGCTCCGTTGAGATGGATCTCCTCGGCGGTCATCGCCTTCGACTTGATAATCGAGCGGGCTTTTTTGTCGCGCACGATTTTCAGGATGATCTGGCGTGCCTGCTCCGGCGTGGTCGCCCAGTGGACGTGCGTGCCGCGCGCCTCGAGCTTTTGCGAGAGCTCGATCAGGTATTTGTCGAGGTGGTTGATCGCCTCCCATTTCGTTTCCGCGGCGGCCTGGCGGGCAACCTGCCAGTCCTGGAATTTCGATTGCTTTCCGCCGCGTGTGATCTCGTATTTTTTCAGCGCGGTCTGGATGAGCTTGCGATGCCGCAGATCGTCGGTGAGACGCGTGGCCTGTTTCTTGAACTCTTTGACGAAAGTAATCATGAGTTCAGGATTTCCGCGATGTGGATGGTGCGGACCGGCTTGCCCTGCCGGTCGATCAGGCCCTGGAGATGCATGAGGCAACTGGAATCGTTCGACACGATGTAATCGGCGCGGGTTTCGAGCGCCGAGGCGCATTTCACGTCGCCCATGGCGGTCGAGATCATCGGGAACTTCGCGGCGAATGTTCCGCCGAAACCGCAGCAGGTCTCGGCCTCCTCCATTTCGATGAGACTGAGGTCGCGCACCCGGGCCAGTAGCTTGCGGGGAGGCACTTTGCCGGTTTTCAACTCACGCAGGCCGTGGCAGCCATCGTGAATGGTGACCTTGTGCGGGAAACGCGCACCGAGATCGGTGACGCCGAGCACGTTAACGAGAAAGTCGGTAAACTCGTGACATTTTTCGGAAAGGTCGCGTGCTTCCTGCGCGTGCTCCGTGTGTTCGAAGAGTTCCTTGTAGAAGACTTTCAGCATTGCGCCGCAAGAGCCGGAAGCGATCACGATCTTTTCGGAATCGCGGAGGCGCTTCAATACTGGCAGGGCGACCGCGCGGGCTTCGTCCCAGTAGCCGGAATTGAATGCGGGCTGGCCGCAACAGGCGAGTTCCTCCGGGAAGTCGATGGTGTGGCCGAGTCTCTCGAGGATCTGCACGATGCTCAGGCCGACCTTGGGGTAACAGGCGTCCACGAAGCAGGGGATGAAGAGGGTGACTTTCATGTGGGAACTTGAAATTAGAAATCAAGGACGGGAATGTAAAGAGAAGGAATTGAGGTTTTTGTAAAGGAGGGGGAGAAACTCCCAACCTTGAACTTCCAACGTCCAACATCGAACATCCAATGATGAATGAAGAGGGGATTGCGATGGCTTTTCGTAGGTTTTCTGAGTCGGATATACTCGGATAATGCCGGATAGAGTCGGATAAACCGGAGGAATTTTCGGATAAGCATCGTGGATTTCGCTATTATATAGGGCTTATAGTACCTATGGGACTGATAGGCAGGTATAATGTTGATCCTGATCGCATCGTTAATGCCATAAAATGGGTTCGTTTGGGTTCGTTCGGAAAAAATACATGTTTTACGGCTTGGCTGCGATCCCTTCAGGATCGGGTTCTATTTTGTGTGATCTCCCGTGGGTATCGCTCGTGCCTCGCTCGACCCACGGCTGCTGTGGCTGGGATGGCGTTGCCATAGGGAGAGCAAGGCGAAATATCTTCGCTGATATATGGATGAGTTTTTCCTGCTCGCTCCGTTTCAAGCCATGGGTGTGGCCTATTCTTCGATATTGTCAAAATTTGAGGAAAAACACAAGAATTATTTTTAGGTTTTTGTAATTATTGTGAAAAATGTTTGATTAGAGAGGTGTTTCCTCTGTAAACGATTTTTTGCCGTTTTACACCGGAACGTTGGAACGGAACGAGATTCGTTGAGACGTGATTTAAAAACGGGCTTTCCTACGGATTTTTGGCGCAGCGGAAGCCTACGTGCTGGGAGCCGGTGTCGGGAGGGGTGCCGCGGCGGGCGCTGGGGCGGTAGCTTTCGCAGTAATCTGCGTTGCAGAGGTAGGAGCCGCCTTTGATGACGTGTTCCTCGGTCTGGACTTCGCGTTCGGGGCTGAAGCTGGATGCCGGGCCGGTGGGGTTGAAGCAGCAGGCACTGCCGTTTTCCCTGGCGGTGAGAGCATTGGTGTCGGGACGGTAGAGATCGCTGCACCAGTTCCAGACGTTGCCGCCCATGTCGTAGAGCTGGTAGCCGTTTGCAGGGAAGGATTTCACTGGGGCCACGCCTTCGAAGCCGTCGGCCTTGTCGTTCAGATAGGGGAATTTGCCGGTCCAGGTGTTGGCCATGTATTTGCCGTTGGGCATGAATTCATCGCCCCATGCATAGCGTTTGTTTTCGAGGCCGCCGCGGGCGGCGTATTCCCACTCGGCCTCGGTGGGGAGGCGTTTGCCGGCCCATTTGGCGTAGGCAGTGGCGTCATCCCATGAAATCTGGGTGACGGGATAATTGTCCATTCCCTTGACGGAGCTTTTCGGGCCGGAGGGATGTTTCCATGAGGCACCCGGGGTCCATGTCCACCAATTTGCCATGTCGCTCAGATCGACGGGGCCCTTGGTGGAATGAAAAACGAGGGAGCCAGGGACGAGAAGGCTGTCGTCGGGTTTGGGTGTTCCCGGGGGGACTTGCTTCTTGATTTCCTCCCAATCGGGTTTGCGCTCGGCGGTGGTAAGGTAGCCGGTGGCTTTCACGAATTTTGCGAATTGCGCGTTCGTCACGGTGGTGGCATCCATCCAGAATCCATCGACATGCACGCGATGCGCGGGGCGCTCGTTGGGCATGCTGCGCGTGTCGTCGGTGCCCATGGTGAATTCGCCTGCGGGGATCCAGACCATGCCTTCGGGGGATTTTGGGGAATCGGCGGCGTGGGCGTGGGCGAATGCCAGCACCGTAGAGATTGCGGCGCAGATGAGGGTGGGACGGAAAAACTTCATGGGAGGCTTTATTTTGCTACAGCTGGGTTGCGGATGCAAAAGCTGGAAAGAAACGTCCTGTCATGCAACGCGCGGTGGACAAAGCCGATGGAATTGTAATCGAAAAAATGGGCGATATCGAGCAGCTCGGCGCCGTGCTTTGTGTGCAGGGCGGCATAGGTTTCGCCGTCCATGCCGAACTTGAGCCGCCTGTAGAGTTGCGCCTCGTCTGCCGTGAGCGGGTCGGGGTTGGAGAGTCTGTTGCA
Organism: Chthoniobacteraceae bacterium; assembly: GCA_049692655.1. Classification (GTDB taxonomy): domain Bacteria; phylum Verrucomicrobiota; class Verrucomicrobiia; order Chthoniobacterales; family Chthoniobacteraceae; genus DASZPK01. The sequence goes on from JBAVPB010000237.1 coordinate 4,889, forward strand.
GGGGAAGACGTACTGAATGTCGTTGTGGGGGAGCGCGGGCCCGGGCGGCTCGATGCCGAAGCGTGCGGGGTCCTTGTAAATGGCCGAGGTATGGAACAATCCAAACCGATTGAAGATGAAGGCTGTACGGTCCGAATCCATCGCGATTTTTTCCGCCAGCGCGCGGGTCGCCGCGCGGGAACCGGGCGGCTCGGTGGGGAAATCGTAGATCATGCTGAGGATGACAAACAAGCCGGCATCGAGGTAGGAGCGGATCATCGCAAGCGTTTCGGCGGCGGTGTCGCTGTGGCCGCTGATTTTGCCCATGTCACGCAGCAGCGCCGGGTCGAAAGACTCGATGCCGAAAAGGATCTCCGTGCATCCCGCGTCGCGCATGAGCCGCAGCGTGGCGACATCGGGATGCGCGGCGGCGACCATGCGGCCCACCCGGCGCACCGGGATTTTCCGCGCGAGGAGGCCTTCCGAAAAGCGCCGCAAATCCACCGGGCGCATCGCTTCATCCGAGAAATTGACGAGCTGCACGCCGTGCCTGCACAACTCCGCGCAGGCATTGAGCGCGCGCTCCAGTTCCGCAGCGGGCTCGTAAGCGGCGTCGCCCACGTGCTTCGTGATCTGCACGCAGAAGGTGCATTTTTTGTAGAAGCATTTGTTCCTCACCATTGCCATGCTGTAAACAAGGTGCTCCAACGGCACATCCATGGATTGGAAGTATTCCTCCGGGATCGAGTAATCCGGCGGCGACACCCTGCTCTCCGCAGTCGCCCCTGCACGCGGCGGGATGATCCAGACGGGTCCGGCCTTCGGCTTGATCGCGATATTTTCCAGTGCGCCGTAGTCATCCGTTTTCACGGCATCAGAAAGCAGGCGGAGGGTTCGTGGCAGTTCCTCCGGGTATAGCGCCACAGAATCGACCAGGCCGAAGAACCATTCATTCTTCGCGAGGTTGCCGACGTGATGCACGAGCGAGAAATTTTCATGCCCGTGCCGGGCGATGCAGATGTGTGCCGTTGAGCCGCGCGCCCGCATCCAAGCCGCAAGATTCAATGCCCAGAACACCCCTTCCTGGCCGTCGTTGCCGAGGGTAAGGATATCCGCGCCGGAAAAATGGATACGCTCGTCTAGATGCTGGAAAAAACCGCTGAACAGGGCGCAGCCAAAGTTATCCGCAATGAGCGAACACATCGCATAAGTTGAGTCGGCCACCGCCGCCGGGAGCCGGAGCCCCGCCAGCTCCACCTTGATCCCGTAGAGCGTGGAGATGTCCCTGAGATGACGCTGCATTTCCGCGATGCTTGCCCAGAAAGTTTCGTCCGGCTCCGTTTTTAAAAGGGGCGCGAGACAATCGCCGGGGCTGTAAGGCGTGGAGAGTTGCATGAGCCATCTCCAGAAAACAGGATTTGCATCGTACTGGCGGAACGTGTGGCCGTCCGATTCGAGGGTGCTCTTCACCTCCGTGAAATATTCCTTCACCGTGAATGTGAAAATGCGCGGAAGCTCCAGGTGGATCACATTCATGGCAGTGGCGCGGCGGCGTGATCGTTTGTATAAACATCCGCTATTGGGCGCGGAGGCAGTCCCGTATTGTCCTCCAGGAAGAAACAGGTCTGCGGCAGTTTCATCCGCTCGCGCATCGGGGGAAGTTCGCAGTGGGTGGTGAAAAATTCATCCAACTGCCGGTAGGTGATGTGGCCGGACACCGGCTGGCGGATGTGGAACTTCCCCTGGCCTTCCGGCGCGGGTTCGCCGAGCAGGCGCACGAGATCGTCCATATGCACCCAGGAGTTTCCCCACGAGTCCTGCATGGCGTTTCCAGTATCGAAGATCCAGCGCGTGCCAGCCAGATAACACTGCCGCCAGTGGAAGAGAAATTGCATTTGCCGCGCGGTGGCGGATGGCTCGCGACCGGCCACCAGCGGCAACCGATGCACCTCGACGCTCCGGATCGAAGGATGATGCGCCAGCAGCGCGAGAAAAAATTCCATCTCCGCCTTGTGGCAATCGTAGGCGGTCTCGGGCCGGAGCGGGCTCAACACCGGGATCGGTCGGGCATCGGGAGGCGTGGCATAGACGAGCTGCGTGGAAGCGAATACCACGCGGCGGAGGCAGCCACGATCCGCCCATTCCTGCAGCAGCCATTGCGCATTCTGCGCGAAATCGAGGTAGATATTCGCCTCCATCGTCACGGGGCGCGCCAGCAGCCAGACCGTCTCCGGGTTCAGGGCGGCGGTGCGGTCGCGCATCTCCACCAGGTTTTCCCGGATGAACGGCAAGCCCGTGCGCGCGCACATTTCATTTGCCGGGGAGCCGGAGTGCAGCAGGCATTCCCGCCCGCGCCTGCTCCAGGCGAGATGACTGCCGATGTAGCCGTTTGCCCCGAGGATCAGTTCCATTTAGAGACGCGTGCCTTGAGTCGCCATGGGGGGAAATATGGGTGAAGGCGCAGGCGTGGGTGTAGGAACAGGGGTGGGTGACGGTGAGGGTGTTGAAGCCGGCGTCGGGGTTGGTGATGAATCGGACGCACAGACATGAATATTGCCGGTGTGATCCTGCCGGGAGATTGCTGTGGAGTCCGTATCCGGCATCGATGTTGCAAATAGTGAAGAGCCGGAGGCGAGAAGTGCTGCCGGTGCGGTGGTTGCGATGAGGGTTTTGACGAGGTTTTTCATGGGGTGTATTCATGTCAGGGTCTCATACCGGCAATGGTTAATGGAGGTGTAGGAGAAGGAGCAGGCGTTGAGCTGAGAACAGGAGTTGGAACCGGTGTGGGTGAAGGAGATTGCGGAGGGGAATCGGAGCGTATGCCAACTCCAGCGGTGGCTGTTGCGGGATCGGCGTTCCGGACGGCGGTGGCAAATGAGGGAATGACCGCAGCAATCAATGATGCCGGTGCGGTGATTGTGAGCAGGGATTTGACGATATTTTTCATGAGCTGTATTCAACGCCGGAGGCCGGCAATGTTTTCAAAGTAATCCGGAGGTGTGCGAGCAGGAGTCGGCGTGGGGCTGGGTGAAGGTGTCGGAGTTGGCGTGGCGGAAGGCTTAGGCGAAGGAGATTGTGCGGCAGGATCGGAGCGTGTGCCAATTCCGGAGGCGGATGTTGTGAGATCGGTGCTGTGGACGGTGGCGGCAAATGCGGGAACGATCGCGGCAATCAATGATGCGGGTGCAGTGGCTGTCATCAGTGATTTGACGATATTTTTCACGAGCTAAGATCAAGGTCAGGAACGCATGCCGTCAATGGCTTCATGTGGAAATGTGGGAGCAGGAGTTGGCGTGGGGACGGGAACAGGAGTTGGTGTCGGCGTGGCAGAAGGAGTTGGTATCGGGGAAGGAGATTGAGTGGATGGATCGGAGCGTATGCCAATGCCTGCGGTGGCCGTTGCGGAATCGGCGCTGTGGACGGTGGCTGCAAATGCGGGAATAACCAAGGCAATAAGCGCCGCCGGACCTGTGGCTATGATCAGTGATTTTACGAAATTTTTCATGGTTTCTTTCGGCTTGGGGGATATCATTTTCGCCGCGTTTCATTCCGTGGCTTAAGAGATAGACGGGAAATTTTTACAAACGGCGTGTATTTTTTTAAATACTTTGGAAATCTGAATCGCCTGTGGCGGTCAATTATGCGCCGCCGGGAGTGAACAAGACTCTATTCCTGCCGCATGATTTTACGAAATCCATACCTCCAGGCAAGAGAAACCAGAGCCGAAACGGCTCCGGCAAAACCGCCATCTGCCTTCGCTTTACAGGGAGGCGGGAGATTCCTGATATTCCGGGCGCTTGGCGAGCCAGTCTTCGAGGGTGGCGACGCGGGTGGGGTGTTTTTTGCTGCGGGCGAGGAAGCCGGCGCCGTGCTCGGGCATGGGGTCCTGATCAGTAGGCTGGTAGCGGAGGTCGCAGCTCCAGCGGACGCCGTTTGAGAGGTTGGGGGTGGACATGTGGATGCAGCGGTCGTTGAAGAGGATGGCGGTGCCGGCGGAGACGGGGAGGGGGACGGCGCGGGCGTCGCGGAGATGGACGTCGTCGATCTCGGTGAAGCCGGTGCCGGAATAGGTCTCGGCATGGTAGGAGAGGACGTCGGTATGGTGGGTGCGGGGCCAGACGTGGAGGCAGCCGTTTTCCAATGTGGCATCGACCATGGAGATCCAGACGGTGATGACGGGGTTTGCGTTTGCGCCGGGCCAGTACGATTTATCCTGGTGCCATGGGACCGCGCCGGCGGCGACCTTGGGGACTTTCGGGCGGGTGTTGTAAACGGGGTTGGAAAAGATTTCGCCGCCGATGAGGGATTCCACGGCATCGAGGATCTTCGGATTGGACATGAGATGGTAGTAACCGGGGAGGCGGTCGCGCCAGCCGCGGCCGTATTTCAGGAAATGGGCGTCGGTGAGGCCGGCGAAAAGATGGCCGAGCCGGGTTTCGAAGGGACTCGACTCGAATTTGTGGGGGATGAGGCCGGAGCTGTGGAGATCGCCGGCGATTTCATCCACGCGCAGGTTTACGGATTCGCGGAAGGGGCGCATGTCTTCCTGGTTGAGCAGATTGTCGAGAACGACGTAGCCTTCGCGGTCGTAGAATTCGATCTGTGCAGGAGTGAGACTGCCTGCGCCCGGGGAGCGGGCCTTGCCGGGATCGAATGGGGCTGATTTTGCGGGATCGGGATGAACGTCGTCGTGGTGTTCGTCGCCGGTGATCACGGGAGGGAGAGGTGATGTGGTTTCCATAAATATAGATCGGTTGTTTTACATCGGTAATTGCGAGCGGAGGATGTCGGCAGGGCCTTCGAGGGGCGCTGTCTGGCGCACTCGGCGGAGGCAATCCTGATAGAAGGCGTAGTCGGGGGTGTCCCGAGTACTGTTTACAAAATGCTTTTCCTTTTCAAGCCGGTTGTGGACTTCCTGCTGGCGGCGCTTGCGCTCCTGGACGCCGCGCTCGCGGTAGCCGGAATTGTCGATGCCGGCTTGTTCGGCCAGGACTGGGAGCCATTTGTGCGCGTACTGGACGTGGACGGTTTCGTCGATGATGTCGAAAAGCATCATTTCCGCGGACTCAAGGTCGTTGCCATTTCGGAAATCAGTGAACGATTCGTTTTTCACTTCGAAATGGCCGCTCTCGGCAACCATGCCGATCTCGAAGACGGCGTTATAAAGTTCTTTCGGGCCGATCGGGTCGCATGGGGCAGTGAAATCGGCTGTGTATTCCGGATCGCCATAATTGGGAAAGCCGATCTCTTCGAGGGAGATGCCGAAATCCTTGAGGCGGGAGAGCCCGGAATCGCCGTGACGCGATTCATCCCAGAGATGGCGGGAGATATCGTGATGAAAATCCCAAGGCATGGCGTGGGCAAACCAGATCCATTTTAACTGGTCGTCGGGGAGGTTTTTTTCCATCATGTATCCCCATGCCCAGAAGAAGCGGCGGGTATCCACGTTTGTGGTAAAATCTGCGCGCACGTAGGGCAGGAAGTTGTATTTCGGTTTGTAACCGGGGGGACGCCCGCTGAGACGTGGCGGGGAGAAATCGACCCCGATGCCGCAGAGACGGGCGGCGGGAGAGGTGACGGGCAGGGGGGCCATCAGGTGGCCGCAGTCGGCGAGTGCGTTGGCGACTTTAGCTTTGTAGGCGGGGTCGGTTTGATGCGGATGCGCGCGACGCCAATCGTTGTACCAGAGCCATTCCTGCTCCTTGGCGCCGGTGATGTCGTGCAGGAGGCGGACCGTGGGGGCATCGTGGACGGGATGGGCGTTCTGCACATAGGTGACATACGAGGCGACGAGCGCCTTGGTGAGTAATTGATAGATGCCGTCGAGGGCATCCTCGAAGGAAGGGGCGAGCAAGGTGGTGTTCGCCAATTCCTCGAGTTGCGCGCTGACCGGGGCGTCGGGTTTGCCGCCGGGAAATTCCGCGATGCGTTCGCGCAGGCGGCGGACTACTTCGGCCTGTTCCCAGACGTGGCGGTGGCAGGCGCTCTTGCCATCCCATTCACAAAAATGACGGCCCCATCCCGCTAGCAGACGGTGGATGCTGCGCTCGACATACTGCCAGTCGTTCAACTGGTCCACGATGCGCGGTTTGATGCGGGTGTTGCGATCCACCTGGGGGGTGCGGGCGGCGGGCATTCGAGACGTGGTCATAGGCGATGGGAAAACGATGGCATGAAGCGGCGATGGGTGCTATATGTGGTCGTACCTTATTTGTGTCTAAAAGTAACTTTATCTCAGGATATCGCGATCCGCTTACGCCGGTCGGGGTGCGATTGGACGGGGAGGAGTTGTTCGGCATCCATCTGCATGAGGCTGGTTGCCTGAAGCTCTCCACGGAATGGAGCTACCCGGATGTGCGAAGCCCATTCTGGCGGCTCTACTGGAGCGACCGGCCGGGCGCGTGGATCGAATGCGGGGGACGCCGTTTCGACGTGGAGACGACCCGGTTTCTGCTGGTGCCTGCGCATACGCTTTTTGATACGCACGGGGCGGCGCGAGCGGTGAACCATTTTTGGATCCATTTTTCACTGCACCCGGATCTCATCGCGAAGGACAACGTGCCCGTGCGGGTGCCGTGCGGGAAGGGACTCGCGCAACAGGTGGAGGCGCTGGCGAAGAAAGTGAGGCAGCCGGGAGCGACCACGCCGCGGCAGATGCATCACCTGTGCAGCGCGCTGCTTCACCAGGTATTTGCCGATCCGGCGGTGAATACGCAGCCGCTGCACCTGCCGTCGAATTTATATGCGCTGCTGCGGGAAATCGAGTTGTCGCTGGCGAAGCCGATTCCCGTGACGGGGCTGGCGCTGCGGGCGGGGATGAGCCGGGGCGGGTTTATACGGTGGTTCAAGCAACACATGGAGGTGAGTCCTGCGCGCTATACATTGAGCCGGAGGATTGATCATGCTTGCCGCATGCTGAAGTTTTCGTCCGCTACGATCGAGGAGATTGCGGAGAGGCTGGGGTTTGCGAATCGCGGGCATTTTTCCCGTGTGTTCCAAAGACAGATGGGGTCGGGGCCTGCGTTTTTCCGGAAGAGTTGAGATTCGTTTAGCTGTAACGATGCGGTTGTTGCTTTGCGTAAATTCGGGCAGGCGAAACAGAGTTTCGGGGACCAGCGCGTTCCCAAACGGAGTTTGAGGAACGAGGGCGCTACGCGCGAGCAGTCGAATGTCGTCAGCAGGATGCAGACGACAGTGGGCAAGGATGCCCGCACTCCCCGTATCCATCGGACCTTTAAATGTTCTCTAAATAGCGGTGCAAGCTTTCAGCTTGCACCGCTTTCAATCAGACTTTTTGCACGCCGAGCGGCTTTACTCGATCCGCTTTGTGGAGACGGGGTCGAAGAGGTGGGCCTTGGCGGTGTTCATGTCGAACTGGAGGCGGTGGCCGGCTTCGCGGTGATCGACGGAGGCTTCGCTGCGGCAGATGATGGTGTGCTCGCCGGTCTGGAGGTAGAAGTTGGTCTCGGCGCCCATGGGCTCGACGAGATCGACGACGGCCTGGAAGCGGCTGCCGGGGACTTTTTCAGCGTCGGTGGCCATCTCGATGGACTCGGGACGGATGCCGAGGACGACGTCCTTGCCGACGAATGTTTTTGCGGATTTGCGGTCGTTGAGCTTGATCTCGAGGACGCCTTCGCCGGCTTCCTTGAAGATGACGGTGTCGCCGGGGCCGTCCTTGAGTTTGCCGTTGAGGAAATTCATCGGCGGGCTGCCGAGGAAGCCTGCGACGAAGAGGTTCTTCGGAAAATTGTAGAGGGCGAGGGGGGCGTCGATCTGCTGGATGAGACCATCCTTCATCACCACGATGCGGTCACCCATGGTCATGGCTTCGATCTGGTCGTGGGTGACGTAGATCATGGTGGCCTGGAGGCGCTGGTGGAGCTTGGTGATCTCGGTGCGCATCTGGACGCGCATTTTTGCATCGAGATTTGAGAGGGGTTCGTCGAAGAGGAAGACCTTGGGCTGGCGGACGATGGCGCGACCGACTGCGACGCGCTGGCGCTGGCCGCCGGAGAGGGCCTTGGGCTTGCGGTCGAGCATGGTCTCGATGCCGAGGATCTTTGCGGCCTCGGTGACGCGCTTGTTGATTTCCGCCTTGGGGTATTTCCGCAGCTTCAGGCCGAACGCCATGTTGTCATAGACCGACATGTGGGGGTAGAGCGCGTAATTCTGGAAGACCATGGCGATGTCGCGATCCTTCGGCGGGATGTCGTTGATGCGGCGGTCGCCGATGGCGATGTCGCCTTTGCTGATTTCCTCGAGGCCGGCGATCATGCGCAGGGTGGTGGATTTTCCGCAGCCGGAGGGGCCGACGAAGACGATGAACTCACGGTCATTGATCTCGAGATTGAAATCGGTGACGGCTGTGACGTCCTTGCCTTTTTCGCCCTGGTAGATTTTGTAAACGTTTTTGAGGGAGACTTTTGCCATGTTATATAGGGGTGGTGACTGACTGATTTTTGCTGCCCAATAAATTTAAGTGTTCCGATGGGCGGGTCGGGCACTGTTAGGTGTGTCATAAAGACACGCTGATTGCATAATATTGCAGAGCCAATGGGTCAATCACGTTGTTTAGGGCGGAGGGAGGAAAGGGGAACCTGCACGTGAATTTCGTTTTGGGGTGAAAAAGGAACGGGGTGGTTGTGCGGGCGGGGAGAGGCTGGTAATTTGTTTCCATGGCTTTTGTACTTTCTGCGCTGGAGACCCGGGTTTTGGGATGTTTGATTGAGAAGGAGCGGATCACGCCGGAGGGGTATCCGTTGAGTTTGCATGCGCTGACGGCGGCTTGCAATCAGACGACGGCGCGCGATCCGGTTTCGAGCTATGACGAGAAAGTGGTGGAACAGGGGCTGGATGCGCTACGCGAGAAGAAGCTGGCGACGATGGTGTGGGGTGCGGGGTCGCGGGTGCAGAAGTTCCGGCATAATCTGCCGGATGCGTATGACCTGGAGCCGGGGGAGATCGCTGTGCTGTGCGTGCTGATGTTGCGTGGGCGGCAGACGCCGGGGGAATTGCGGACGCGGACGGAGCGGATGAATGCTTTTGCGAATACGGAGGCGGTGGAGGCGTGCCTTCTAAAATTGATGGAGGGGAGCGATCCGCTGGTGAGGATTCTGGCGCATAGTCCGGGGCAGAAGGAGCGGCGGTATGTGCAGTTGCTTTCCAGTGAGCCAGCGGCGGAGGAGGCTGTGGCGGGGAGTAGCGCGGCTTCGGAGCCGGTGACTGGTGCGGGCGCGCCGGTGACGCAGAAGTCGCGGGTGGATTTGCTGGAGGCGGAGGTGAGCGCGTTGAAGGCGGAGATCGCGGCGCTACGGGAGGAGTTTGCGGGGTTTAGGAAGCAGTTTGAGTAGGAGGGATTTTTGAACTTCCAACGTCCAACTTCCAATATTGAATGAAAGCAGGGAGGATCAATCCACGAAGCGCTGGGCGACGGGCATTTTGCGGCCGAGGCCGAAGGCGCGGCTGGTGACTTTGAGGCCGGGGACGGCCTGGGCGCGCTTGTATTCGTTCAGGTCCACGTGGCGGACGACCCAGCGGACGGTTTTTTCGTCGAAGCCGCGGGCGATGATCTCGGCGCCGCTGAGTTGCTCCTCGATGTAGAGTTGCAGGATGGGGTCGAGGATTTCGTAGGGAGGGAGAGTGTCCTGGTCGCGCTGGTCGGGGCGGAGTTCGGCGCTCGGAGGTTTCTCGATGGTGGCGCGGGGGATGATGTCGTGGCCTTTGCGGGCGAGGGGGCTGGAGGAGTTGATCCACTCGGCGAGCTCGTAGATGAGCGTTTTTGGGACGTCGCTGATCACGGCGAGGCCGCCGCACATGTCGCCGTAGAGGGTGCAGTAGCCGACGGCGAGTTCGCTTTTGTTGCCGGTGGTAAGGAGGAGGTGGCCGAACTTGTTGGAGAGCGCCATGAGGGTCATGCCGCGGAGGCGGGGTTGCATGTTTTCCTCGGTGGTGTCCTCGGGGACGCCGGCGAATATTTCACCGAACTGCCCGCGGAAGGTGTCGAAGCTTTTCTGGATGGGGATGGTGAGGCAGCGGATGCCGAGGGCGCGGGCGACTGCGAGGGAATCGTCGATGCTACCCTGGGAGCTGTATTGGGTGGGCATGGTCACGCCGAGGACGTTCTCGGCGCCGAGGGCGTGGGCGGCGATGCAGGCGGTGACGGCGCTATCGATGCCGCCGCTGAGGCCGAGGACGACGGATTTGAAACCGCATTTGTGAAGGTAGTCGCGGGTGCCGAGGGTGAGGGCGTGGAAGAGCTCGGCGGCAGGGGTCTGGAATGGCTGAGGGTTGGCAAGGGTTGGTAATGGTCCGGCAATTGCGCATTCCTCGGCGAAAGGGGCGAGGCGGGCGGTCGTGTGACCTTCGGCCGAAACGGCGATGGAGTTGCCGTCGAATACGAGCTGGTCGTTCCCGCCGACGGCGTTGCAATAGAAGATGGGAACGCTGTGTTGCACGGCGATGGCGCTGAGCATCTCGGCGCGGCGCTTTGCCTTGCCGAGGGCGAACGGGGAGGCGCTGAGGTTCAGGATGGCGGTGGCGCCCTGCGAGACGAGGGATTCCACGGGAGAGACGCCGTAGAGGTGTCGCGGGAGGTATTTTTCCGTCCAGATATCCTCGCAGATGGTGATGCCGAACTTGACGCCGCCGATCTCAACCGGTGCGACGCTTTTTGCGGGCTCGAAGTAGCGATCCTCGTCGAAAACATCATAGGTCGGGAGGAGGGATTTGTAGAATTTACGAATGGGCTGGCCGCGTTGCAGGAGTGCCGCCGAGTTGTGGAAGGGCTGGCCGGGACCGTGGTTGATATCGATGAAGCCGACGAGGAGCGGGGTGTCGCCGATGGAGTTGTGGAGTTCGGCGAGAACCTCGAGATTTTGCGGGACGAAGCGGGACTTGAAAACGAGGTCCTGCGGCGGATAGCCGGTGATGGCGAGTTCCGGCGTGAGGACCAGGGTGGCGCCGAGTTTTACCAGATCGTGGTAGGCGGCGAGAATTTTGCGGGCGTTACCCGTGAGGTCGCCTACGGTGGTGTTGATCTGTGCGAAACCGATTTTCATCCCAGTCTTCCATGCGCACGGCTGCCGCGAAGCATGCCGGGCGGGTTAGTAATTTGTGTGCTTGCCGTCGGGGAACAGGCTTTGTTTCCAACCGGCGTTTGATGTTTCCCACATGGCTTCAAGAACTATGTGGCGAAGCCCCCAGATGCCGCATGCCGTAAAGAAGGCAAAGGTAATCGTAAGGAGGAACTTTTGAAAGAAAGAGGCTTGCATCGACGGGTTAATTATAGCGTGTCACGGCAAAATGTCACCAAAAACCCCATTGGCCGGTTTGTATGATGCAAAGGCCCAACAGGAGATTGGTGACGGCATGCGCGAGGATGCAGGAGGAAAGACTGCGCGTCCTGTATGCGACTCCGTTAAACAAAATCCCCGCGATGAGCGCGGCGGGGTAATCCACGGGTGAATGCTCCAGGCAAAAGCCGGCGGTCACCACGAGAAAGGAGAGCCAGGTGAATGCGCCGATGGGTACTGACTCGAAATCCTCGCGGATGAGGTAACGCAGTAGAAAACCGCGCCAGAAGATTTCCTCCAGGACCGGGACGACAACTGCGAGCCGGATGAAGCGCATCGCCACAGTCGTGTAGTAAATAGCCGGCCGGTCGCGAAAAACCGTGGGGTCGAACCCGTCCAGGCGCGGGTGAGCATGGGGCATCACCTGGGGTAAAATCCAGATGCAGAGCACGATTACTGCTATTAAAACGGTGAAACCGGCCTTTTCAGGCACTTTTAATGAATAACGCGGCCAAAACCAGATGATCAACGCCCCACATAGAACTGTCTGTAATGGGAAAACCCAATATTTTGCGGCAGCCCCGAAAATATCCGCCAGCGGCATGAGCAGTAGAAATGCGGCAAACGGCGCGATGAATGCTTTTTGTGAAGAAACGGCTTTTGGCATCGAAGGCTGGGATTTCAATTATTACAAACGCACTCCCCATGACAGAACCTGATCCAGATCAATTACTCAAGTCACTTGAAGCCAGCACGATGATGATGCGGGCGAAGCACTCGAGCAAGGGTATCAATCGCAATACTACCCGCGTGATGAGCATCGTGATCATCATCATCGTGACCATCGGTGTACTGGGGGTGATGCAATACATGGCATCGGAATTAAGCTCCCGCCGGCCGCCGCCCAAAGCGGACGCCGTGCAACCCATAAACGCGGAATCGAAATAATAAGATTGTGCGCCAATCTTTTTTTTAAGAAAACAAATCAGGCATCCAACCTGCTACACACTTCCCGCAATGGCAAAAGTCCCAAATTCAGTAGTCGGCATAGACCTCGGTCGTCATTCTTTCAAGTCGGTGCTGTTGCACCGTCGTGGAAGCAACCGCTATCAATTCACGAATTACGCGGTGAGAAGCTTCGAGAATCCGGTGGAAACGCCGGACCAGATCGCACACGAGGTCAAATTGCTGCTCAAGGAAATGGGAGGAACGCCGAAAGCATGCGCCGTGGCCATTACCAGCCCGGATGCGTTGCTGAGGATCATCGAGCAACCCTCGACGCCACGGGAGGTTTTGCGGGACGCGCTGCGGATCAACGGATTTTCGCTTCTGAACCAGGATGTGCGTGAGTTTGTGCTCGATTGCGCGGTGATCGACTCCGCCACCGTGGCGGAAAAGCCCGCCGTGGCGGGAAACCTGCCGAAGGTGAAATACCTGGTGGGGGGACTTCCCCGGACGCAGATCAACCAGCTTGACGATATTTTCCAGAAGAGCTTCGGATCCCTGAATTCCATCCAGCTTGCACCGGTTTCCATTTTCAACTCCTTCGAATTCTCAAACGAGGAGACCTTCAACAAGGAAGCGTTTCTTTTGGTGGATATCGGACATGCATCTTCCACAGTGACTGTGGGATTGCGCAAGGAGCTCATCATCGTGCGCATCCTGGAATATGGTGGCAAGGCGCTCATGGATGCGCTTGTTCGCCACGGGGGAGGCAATGCATCGTCAGTATTGAGCCTTCTGGAGGAGGGGGATGACCTGTTGATCGAGACGGCGCGCCTGTCACTGGCCGCATTGACCCGCGAGATCAGCAGTTCCATCGGTTTCTTTGAGGGGCGGCATGAGGAGAATATCTCACAGATTTTTGTATCGGGCGGTCCGGCGAATTCCAGGGCAATCCTCCAGCTTCTTGCCGAGGAACTGCACATGCCCTGCGAAGTGTGGAATCCGCTTTTGAAATGTGAAATGGCATTGCACGGCAGCCAGAAGGCGGGCTTTGCAAACGACGCCACGAAATTAGGTGTCGCCTGCGGGGCGGCCATTGAATTCCTCAAGAGCAAATAGAGAATTATGGCGCTTTACCTCAATCTTTACCACGAAATCCAGAAGCAGAAGCTTAAGCGGCAGAGGGACCCGTTTAAAATCGGCATCATGGTGATACTGATGATCGCCGTGGGATTTATCGTGTATTATTTCTGGCGCCTGGAAGCCGTGAAAAGATCCACTCACGAACTGATCCAGGTGCAGGGCGAATGGAAGACTGCGGAACCGAAGCAAAAAACCGCCCTGGCGCGCCGCGATGAACTGGATGAAAATGTGAAAGCCCGGGATGCGCTGGTCCATAAAATCGAAAACCGGTTTTACTGGGCGCCCCTGCTTGCGGACATAATGCATATCACCCCCCCCGAGGTGCAGATCTACAATTTCGAGGGAGGCTCCATTAACAACGGGGCGAAGAAAATAACGGTCAGACTCACGGGTATCGCCGCAGGCGTCCAGCCAAGGACTGTTGCTGAAAAGCTTCGAACTACCCTGCAAAACGAACTTTCGATTCATTATCAAAATGTGACTTCCGTCTTCGGGACACTCGAAGACAATACCGAGACCACCCAATACCAGGGCAAGACGCTTCCGACCGCAAATTTTGCGATCGATATCACCTGCACCGCCCCGGATATCGATGATGCTGAAAAGGCCAGCGAGAAACCCATCCACCCGCCAAAATCATGAAACTCGGCAAAGAAGAAATCCAAAAAATCTTTCTCAGCATCCTGTTGCTGTTCGGATTGCTGTATGGTTATTTCAGCATGTTGCTTGGCCCGTTGGACAAGGAGCAAGCCACTGCGGAAAACAGCATCAGCGACCTCAAGCCGAAGATTTTGGGCGCCACGGCTGTCATCAAAGACGTCGCCGCACGGGAGAAAAACGCACCCGCAATAGTGGAAACGCTGGACCAGATCAAATCGGCAATCCCCGATGGCGCCCCCATTGCATGGTTTCCGCCCGCGTTGCTCTCATTCTTCAAGCGCCAGGGTATCGACAAATGCAGCATCCATGTGGACGGGGAAACCGGAGACAGGGAAATGCAGGGGTTTAGAAAATACAACTGGACCGTATCGATTCCCAGCGTGGAAATGGCCGCCCTGGGCAAAACCATTGCCGCACTTGAGAACGAGCAACCGCTTCTGGAAATCACCGTGCTTCGCATCGCAGCGCTGAGGGAGAATGTCCAGTACCAGAGCGTCACCATGGTGGTGTCAACCATTGTAAAACAATGAAAATATTTCCTAAAATTGCGGTTGTCGTGTTGCTGGCACTGGGTTTTGGCGGCCACATTGCGTGGTCACAGACTGCTGGAACCACTGGGACTACCGGGATCTACGTCATCAAGCATCGTTCTGAATTTTCCTACACCAGCCCACATAATCCCTTCTGTCCCATTGGCTGGGTGAGAGGCGCCGACCCGACGCAAAACACCGCTGTTGCAGAGACAGTGGCGCCGATCAGCGCCAATAATTTCGTGGTTTCAGGCATTTCCATTTCTCCGACGCCGATAGCCTTGATCAACAACAAGGAATGCGCCGAGGGCGAAACCATCGAGGCCAGATACGGAGACCAGATCTTGAAAATCAAGGTGCTGAGGATCAATGACGGCAGCGTAGTCCTGCAGTACCAGAACAAGGCCTATACGATCCCTCTCAAGCATCCCACGTTATCCTCGGAGAGCGCGCCCAAAGAGGAAGTCCAGCCGCAGCAGGAGCGCCCAATGCTCCTGCATTGAGCCCAGGCTTGCCATCCAAAGCGGTCCGCCTTTTTGCCTCACGTCCCGATTTTTGAAGTTTTTTAAAAAATCGTTGACGTTTCGGGTTTCAAGGCTAATCTCTCCACTCCCCGCGCTCTAAAGCCAGCAGGCAGGAGGCGGAAACACCCATAAAGCAGGAGAGTCTTAACTCGATTGAACTGCACCAAAAATATGCAACAAAAAAGAAGCAAACGCTATCGCGCCGCCGCTGAAAAAGTGGACGGAAAGAAAAATTACTCGCTCGACGAAGCGATCACGGTCCTGAAAAGCCTGCCTCCGTCGAAATTCGACCAGACTGTCACACTCGCCTTCCGGCTGGGTGTCGATCCCAAGCAATCCGACCAGATGGTGCGCGGCACCTGCCCTTTGCCAAACGGCAGCGGCAAGACGGTGCGGGTGCTGGTATTCGCGCAGGGCAACTCGGCCGAGGCCGCCCGCGCAGCTGGCGCTGAATTTGTTGGTTTTGAAGATTTGATCAAGAAATGCCAGGAAGGCTTCCAGGATTTCGACGTGGCAATCGCCACGCCGGCCGCAATGGCTGAAGTGCGCAAGCTCGGCAAGGTGCTCGGACCCCGCGGCCTGATGCCAAACCCGAAGACCGGCACCGTGACGGATGATACCGCCAAGGCAGTCAAAGAGGTCAAGGCTGGCCGTGTGGAATTCAAGCTCGACAAAAACGGCAACATCGCCGTGCCGGTCGGGAAATTCTCATTCGATGCCAAGGCGCTCGTGGAAAACGGAGCGGCGGTCATTGATGCGGTCGTCAAGTCGCGCCCGCCATCGGCAAAAGGAACTTTCGTGGAAAATCTCACACTGGCGGCAACCATGCTGCCCGGCCTGCGGGTGGACGCCACGCCATATTTGAAGAACTAACAGGAAAGAGCAACCATGAGACCCGAAAAAGCATCTATAGTTGAAGACATTCAGGCAAAACTGAACCTGTCGCCATTTCTGCTCGTCACCGATTACACCGGCTTGAAGGTTGGCCAGTTCACCGAACTGCGCAACCGCCTTGCGGGTGCAGGCGCGGAATGCAAAGTCGTCAAGAACACCTTCCTTCGTCGTGCGGCGAAGGACGCCGGGCTTCCCGACGTCGGTGAATTGAAGGGCCAGACCGCCATCATCATCGGCGACAAGGATGTGGCCGCAGCGGCAAAAATCCTGAAAAGTTTCGCGGCTGAATTCCAGAAGCCAATCGTAAAAGTGGGTGTGGTGGACCGCATCGTCGTCACCGGCGACCAGATCAAGGCGATCGCCGACCTGCCTTCCCGCGATGTGCTGCTCGCGCAACTGCTCGGCACGCTGCAATCGCCCGCGCAGACTCTTGTTCGTCTGCTCAACGAACCTGCGTCGGCCCTGGCCCGTGTGCTCAAGGCAAAGTCAGAGAAGGAGAGCTAAAAACAAAAAATTTCGCGGTGCGCGTCACGTGCGCCGCGAGTCAACAAAAAACAAATGGTTCCTCGTCGGGCCGGTGGTCACCGGCCTGAAATTTCCCGAAGCCTCGGGAGGCGACGATACCGAAAGGAAAACACATGTCAGATACAAACACGTTAGTGGATCAACTCAGCGGACTTACCATTTTGGAAGTTGCTGATCTCGTCAAGAAACTTGAAGAAAAGTGGGGCGTTAGCGCCGCGGCACCTGTCGCAGTCGCTGCAGCCGGTCCTGCTGGTGCAGCCGCTGCTCCTGCAGAGGAAAAGACGGCATTTGACGTCATCCTCAAGGAAGCCGGAACCAACAAGATTGCAGTCATCAAGGAAGTTCGCGCAGCGGTGCCCGGATTGGGCCTTGCTGATGCAAAGACCCTTGTTGAAAGCGCTCCAAAGCCTCTCAAGGAAGGCGTGACCAAGGAAGAAGCCGAAGAGATCAAGAAAAAGATCGAAGCGGCCGGCGCCAAAGTCGAGATCAAGTAGATCGTCCATCGAAAACACTATCGTGCGCGGTGGCGGCAAATTTATTTTTGCTTGCCACGCGCCGATTTGTGTTTATGTTTACATCCCCATTTTTTCAGCGAGGTTTACCATACCATTCTGAAGCAACTTAAATTTGAAATTACAGCTAGAACGAAAGTCGCGGCCAGAGAAGAAGGCAGCGGTTTTCGTTCTATTTGTCTGCCCTGGAAGTCCTTGCGGTTCAAGGACGGATTGAACAAATAGCCCTTTCCTCTGTCAAACTGCTTCCCGCAATTTGACGGAGCCAACCACCAATAGCGCAAATACTATGTCTGAGAGAATCAACTTCGGTAAACTAAAGGAAGCTGCGGAACCACCAAACCTCATCGAGGTGCAGCTTAATTCCTATGTGGAGTTTCTCCAAAAGGATGTCACGCCCAGCAAGCGCAAAGAGACCGGCTTGCAGGCGGTATTCAAGGAAGTTTTCCCGATCACGAGCTACGACGAAAAGGTCACGCTTGATTTCGTAAGCTACGAAATCGGCGAGCCGAAGCTGAGCGCCCTGGAATCCCAGCGCGAAGGGCAGACTTTCAGCGCGCCCCTGCATGTGACATTCCAGCTCAAGGAAGAAAAGGGCACGAAGGAAGAAAAAGTGTACATGGGCGAAATTCCGCTCATGACACCGCAGGGCACATTTGTCATCAACGGCGCCGAGCGCGTCGTGGTTTCCCAGTTGCACCGTTCGCCCGGCATTTGTTTTGAATCCTCGATCCATCTCAACGGCAAGGTTCTTTTCAGTTTCCGCATCATCCCTGACCGCGGTTCATGGCTCGAAGTGCAGTTCGACACGAACGATCTGCTCTATATCTACCTGGACCGCCGGAAACGCCGCCGGAAATTCCTCGCGACCACGTTCCTGCGCGCCCTCGGTTACGGCACGGATGAGGAAATCATCAATCTTTTCTACACGGTTGAAACCCTCACGCTGACCGACAAATTTGACGACGAGGATCTCGCCACGAAGGTGCTGATCAACGACGTCCGCGATGGTGAGATCACCGTGGCGCGCGCCTTCGAGCCGCTCACCAAGGCGACCATCAAGCAGATTCTCCAGCTCAACGTGAACAAAGTGAATGTCGTCGATACGAAGGACGACGACACCATCATCAAATCGCTGAAGAAAGACCCGGCGCATGATGAAGAAGAAGCGTTGAAGGACATCTACCGCCGCCTCCGCCCTGGCGATCCACCGACCGTGGCCAACGCACGTGGCTTGCTGAAGCGTCTCTTTTTCGATCCGAAGAAGTATGATCTCGGCCGCGTGGGACGTTACAAGATCAACCAGAAGCTCGGCACCGAGGTCGATCTCGGCGAGCGCGTGATGACGAAGGAAGACTTCATCGTTGCGATGAAATATCTCACCGGCCTGCGCCGTGGTGAAGGCACCCTGGATGACATCGATCATCTCGGAAGCCGCCGCGTCCGTACCGTGGGTGAATTGCTGGCAAACCAGTGCCGCGTCGGGCTTGCCCGCACGGAACGCCTGGTGAAAGAGCGCATGACCCTGTTTGATGTGAACATCGAGGGCATGACCCCGCAGAAGCTCATCAATCCGAAGGCGCTCAGCGCTGTGATCCGCGACTTCTTCGGTCGTTCGCAGCTCTCGCAGTTCATGGATCAGACGAACCCGCTCGCAGAGTTGACGCACAAGCGCCGTCTCTCGGCCCTTGGACCAGGCGGTCTGAGCCGTGATCGCGCGGGCTTCGAAGTCCGTGACGTGCATCCTTCGCATTACGGACGTATCTGCCCGATCGAGACGCCTGAAGGTCCGAACATCGGTCTGATCAGCTCGATGAGCACCTATGCCCGGATCAACGAATTCGGCTTCATTGAAACTCCTTACCGCAAGGTGGAAAAAGGCCGTGTCACCGAACAGATCGATTTCCTTACCGGAGATCGTGAAGAGAATTTCCTCGTCGCGCAGGCAAATGCCCCGCTCGACGCCAAGGGTAATTTCACCGGCGAGAAGGTTTCCATCCGCTATCGTGGCGACTTCCTGGAAGTCGAGCCAGCGAAGGTCCACTACATGGACATTTCGCCGAAGCAGCTTGTTTCCGTGGCTGCCGGCCTGATTCCGTTCCTCGAACACGATGACGCGAACCGCGCATTGATGGGCTCGAACATGCAACGCCAGGGCGTGCCGCTGCTCCGCAGCGAAGCACCGCTTGTCGGCACGGGCATGGAAGGCAAGGTTGCCCGCGATTCGCGTGCAGTCATTGTCACCGAAGCCAGCGGCAAGGTCGCATCGGTCACAGCCGACCAGATCGTGATCACGAAGGATGGCCATATGCCCGAAGGCCGCAAAAAGCTCAAGCACGATCCGGAAGAACACGTTTACGTTTACGAACTGCGCAAGTTCATGCGCTCGAACGCAGGCACCTGCGTGAACCAGAAGCCAATCGTCAAGAAAGGCCAGGCGGTTCACAAGGGCGATGTCATTGCAGACGGCCCGAACACCGAGAACGGCGAGCTCGCGCTCGGCCGCAACGTGCTCGTGGCATTCATGCCATGGAACGGCTACAACTTCGAAGATGCTATCATGATTTCCGAGAAGGTCGTGAAGGAGGACATCTATACGTCCATCCATATCGACGAATTCGAAATCGGCGCCCGCGACACCAAGCTGGGACCAGAGGAAATCACGCGTGATATTCCGAATGTCAGCGAGGAAGCCCTGCGCAACCTCGGACCGGACGGAGTCATCCGCATCGGCGCCGAAGTGAAGCCTGGCGACATCCTTGTCGGCAAGATCACCCCGAAGAGCGAGACTGAACTCGCACCGGAAGAGCGCCTCCTGCGCGCCATCTTCGGCGAGAAGGCTGCGGACGTGAAGGATACTTCGCTCACCGTCCCATCGGGCACCTACGGCATCGTCATGGATGTGAAGGTTTCCTCCCGCAAGGAAGTTGCGCGGCAGAAACTGACTCCTACCGAGACCAAGCGCCAGCTCAAGACGATCGCGGATGATTACAACAAGAAGAAGGAAGAGCTGCACGAGCAACTCACCGAAGCCTTGTCGAACATCCTGCTCGGCGAAAAAATCCCGCTCGACGTCGTAAACGCCGAGACCGGTGAAATCATCATCCCTGCAAACCGCAAGATCACCAAGACCCTGCTGCGCAAGCTCGCGGGCGTATATGATCACGTGGATATCGATCCTTCGCCGATCCGCAACAAGATCCGCGAGATCATCAGCCACTACGAACACAAGTTCGCGGAACTCGATCTCGAGCACGAGCGCTCGCTCGACCGCGTCGAAAGCGGCGACGACATCGATCCCGGCATCATCAAGCAGGTGAAGGTTTACATCGCCAGCAAGCGCAAGCTCAGCGTCGGTGACAAAATGGCAGGACGCCACGGTAACAAGGGTGTCGTAGCCCGCATCGTGCCGGAAGAAGACATGCCTTACCTCGCGGACGGAACTCCGGTGGAAATCTGTCTGAACCCGCTCGGCGTGCCTTCGCGTATGAACGTGGGCCAGGTGTTGGAAACCCACCTTGGTGTCGCGGCAAAAGCGCTCGGCTTCAAAGTGGCGACTCCCGTATTCGACGGTATCGAGGAATCGAAAATCCGCGAATATTTGAAGGAAGCCCAGAAAGTCGATGGCTTCACATGGATCAACGAAACCGGCAAGGCGACCGTTTATGACGGACGCACCGGCGACAAGTTCGACCAGCAGGTCGTGGTCGGCTACATCTACATGCTGAAACTCGGTCACTTGGTGGCGGACAAAATTCACGCCCGTGCGGTCGGCCCATACTCGCTCGTCACCCAGCAGCCGCTGGGAGGCAAGGCACAATACGGCGGACAGCGTTTCGGAGAAATGGAGGTCTGGGCGCTCGAGGCGTACGGAGCCGCCTATACGTTGCAGGAACTGCTCACCGTCAAATCCGACGACGTGCAGGGACGCACACGCATCTACGAATCCATCGTCAAGGGCGACAACTCGCTGGAAGCGGGAACGCCGGAATCATTCAACGTCTTGATCAAAGAAATGCAGAGTCTCGGCCTTGATGTGAAAGTCGGCGGCAAGGCCCCCTCGTCAACCATTGAACTTATCTAAGGAAAATTAATTATGAGTGAACCAAATATTCGCGAAATTTTCGGTGAGGAGCGCGGGGTAGGCTTTGATCAGGTCGGCATCACGGTCGCGTCGCCTGACAGCATCCGCTCCTGGAGCAAGGGTGAAGTAAAAAACCCTGAAACCATCAATTACCGTACCTTCAAGCCTGAAAAAGGCGGCTTGTTCTGCGAACGTATTTTCGGCCCTACACGGGACTGGGAATGTTCGTGCGGCAAGTACAAGCGCATCAAGCACAAGGGTGTGATCTGCGACCGTTGCGGCGTGGAAGTGACTTTGTCACGCGTCCGCCGCGAGCGCATGGGCCACATCGAACTGGCTGTGCAGGTATCGCACATCTGGTTTTACAAGTGCATGCCATCGCGCATCGGCCTGATGCTTGACATGACCTCGCGTCATCTCGAGCGCGTGATCTATTACGAGGATTACATCGTGATCGACCCCGGCCAGACGCCGCTCCAGCGCTGCCAGCTCCTCACGGAGACTGAATACCGTGAAGCGCAGGACCAGTATGGTGAAAGCTTTGAAGCCGGCATGGGCGCCGAGGCGATCCGCAAGCTGCTCGCGCAGACCGATCTCGCCAAGGTGAACAAGGAACTCGAAGAAGCGATGACCAACACCCGCAGCAAGCAGATCCGCAAGAAACTTGCGAAACGCTTGAAGCTCGTGCAGGGCTTTGCCACTTCCCATACACGCCCTGAGTGGATGATCCTGGAAGTGCTTCCTGTGATCCCGCCAGATCTGCGTCCTCTCGTTCCGCTCGAAGGCGGACGTTTCGCAACATCCGATCTTAATGATTTGTACCGCCGCGTGATCAACCGCAACAACCGGTTGAAAAACCTGCTGCAGCTCAAGACACCTGACGTCATCATCCGCAATGAAAAGCGCATGTTGCAGGAAGCTGTCGATGCGTTGTTTGACAACGGCCGCCATGGCCGCGCAGTCACCGGCGCAGGCAACCGTCCGCTGAAATCACTCTCCGACATGCTCAAGGGCAAGGGCGGACGTTTCCGTCAGAATCTGCTCGGCAAACGCGTCGATTACTCGGGCCGTTCGGTTATCGTCATCGGGCCTGAATTGAAGCTGAACCAGTGCGGTCTGCCGAAGAAAATGGCGCTCGTGCTGTTCGAGCCATTCATCATCCGCGTGCTCAAGGAGCGTGGCTATGTCCACACCGTCCGCAGCGCGAAGAAAATGATCGAGCGCCAGACGCCTGAAGTGTGGGACATCCTGGAAGAAGTCACGAAGGGACATCCCGTGCTCCTGAACCGCGCGCCGACCCTGCATCGTCTTTCGATCCAGGCATTCGAACCGCAGCTCATCGAGGGCGAGGCAATCCGTATTCATCCGCTCGTTTGTACCGCCTATAACGCGGACTTCGACGGTGACCAGATGGCCGTTCACGTTCCTCTTTCGGTCGAGGCGCAGATGGAAGCACGCATGCTCATGCTTGCTCCGAACAACATCTTCTCGCCATCGAGCGGCAAACCAATCACCACGCCGTCGCAGGACATCGTGCTGGGTTGCTATTACCTCACGCAGAATCCCCGCCGCAGCGAGGAAGGAAAGCGCCTGCCGCTCTTCTCCTCTCCTGGCGATGTGGAATTTGCGCTTTCCGAAGGCACAATCCACATCCACGACTGGATTCATTACATGAACCCGGACTTTGACAAGGAAGGAAAAGCGACCACCATCTATGGTGACAACTCGAAGAAAGTCCTTCGCACTACCGCGGGCCGCGTGATCTTCAACCAGATCTGGCCTCAAGCGCTCGGCTTCATCAACAAAGCCTCGGGCAAGAAGCAGATCGGTGACATCATCTGGCGCACCTATCAGACGGTCGGCCAGGATGGCACGGTCATCACGCTGGATAAACTGAAGGAACTCGGCTTCACCTGGGCGACCCGGGCGGGCATCTCCATCGGTATCACCGACATGATCATCCCGAAGGAAAAGCAGTCGGAACTCGATTCCGCCTACAAGCTGATCTCCGAGGTGGACAAGCAATACAAGCGCGGCATCATTACCGACGGCGAACGCCGCAACAAGGTGATCGATATCTGGACCCACGCCGGCAACAACATTGCCGACGTCATGTTCCAAACCCTGGAGCACAACGAAGGCCGCAAGGAGTTGAACCCCGTTTACCTCATGGTTGACTCCGGTGCGCGCGGTAACAAGCAGCAGGTCAAGCAGCTTGCAGGTATGCGTGGTTTGATGGCCAAGCCTTCCGGCGAAATCATCGAACGCCCGATCACGGCCAACTTCCGCGAGGGGTTGACGGTTATCGATTACTTCATCTCTGCGCACGGCGCCCGCAAGGGTCTCGCAGATACCGCGCTCAAGACGGCGGACTCCGGTTACCTCACCCGCAAACTCGTTGATGCGTCGCAGGACGTGATCATTAACGAGCCTGATTGCGGCACGGTGAACGGCATTGTCGTGAAATCCATCTACGAGGGCGACGAAGAAGTGGTCGATCTCTCCACCCGTATCATCGGTCGCGTGAGTTGCGAAACGATCAAGGACCCTGTCACGGGCTCGAAGATCGTGAAGGCAAACCAATTGATCGACGAGCCAATCGCCGCCGCCATCGAGAAGGTCGGCGTCGAGCAGCTCAAGATCCGCTCGGTGCTCACTTGCGAGACCGGCCGCGGCGTCTGCGCCAAGTGCTATGGCCGCAACCTGGCCACCGGCCAGATGGTCAAGCTCGGCGAGGCAGTCGGCATCATCGCCGCCCAGTCCATCGGCGAACCGGGAACCCAGCTCACGATGCGTACCTTCCACGTCGGTGGAACCGCATCCAGCACGTTCAAGCAGCCTGTCATCAAGGCGAAGAACGACGGCACTATCCGCTACAACGATCTGCGCACTGTGCAGGCTCTGGATG
Source organism: Chthoniobacteraceae bacterium (assembly GCA_049692655.1). Taxonomy (GTDB): domain Bacteria; phylum Verrucomicrobiota; class Verrucomicrobiia; order Chthoniobacterales; family Chthoniobacteraceae; genus DASZPK01. Next base: position 28,887 of record JBAVPB010000237.1, read on the forward strand.
GCACCTGGATCGTCCTCAACAAGAACGGCACCGTCACTGTCCACAACAAGGAAGGCCGCGAACTCGAATTGCATAACGTGGTCATCGGCTCGGTCATCGCACTGGCCGACGGCGCGCATGTCAAGAAGGGCGAATCATTCGTCCAGTGGGATCCATACAATGTTCCAATTCTCACCGAGAAGACGGGCAAGGTGGAATTCCGTGACATGATCACCGGCGTGACCGTCAGGAGCGACATCGACGAGCAGACAGGCCTCAAAGGGACTGTCATCATTGAGCACAAGGAGGATTTGCACCCGCAGATCGTCATCGTGGACGACCACAAGGAAGTCATCGCCAACTATTCGATCCCTGCCGGGGCGCACGTTGCTGTGTCCGAGGGCAAGAAAGTCCAGGCCGGCACCATGCTTGCCAAGACCCCTCGTAAAATCGCAAAGACGAAGGACATCACCGGCGGTCTGCCGCGTGTGGCCGAGCTCTTCGAAGCACGCCGTCCGAAAGACGCTGCCGAGATCGCCAAGATCGACGGTATCGTGGAAATCGGCGGTTCTGTGCGCGGCAAACGCAAGATCATCCTGCGCGATGAGGTGTCCGGTGCTGAGGAAGAACATCTTGTTCCATTGAACAAGCACATGATCGTCCTCAAGGGCGACTTTGTGAAGAAGGGCTCGCAGCTTACCGAAGGGCCAGTTGTTCCGCATGAGATTCTCGAGGTCTGCGGACCGCAGGATCTCCAGGAGCATCTCGTGAACGAAGTGCAGGAGGTTTACCGTCTGCAGGGCGTGGAAATCAACGACAAGCATATTGAGATCATTGTGCGCCAGATGTTGAGGAAGGTGAAAATCACCGAACCCGGTGATACCGCCCTCCTCTGGGGTGACCAGATCGACCGTCTCGAATTCGAGGCCGAGAACAAGCGCGTTGCGGAGAAAGGCGGGAAACCTGCCGAGGCTTCACCTGTGCTGCTGGGCATCACAAAGGCATCGCTGGAAACTGACTCGTTCATTTCCGCCGCATCGTTCCAGGACACCACGCGTGTGCTGACCGAGGCCGCGACGCTTGGCAAAGTGGACAACCTGCGCGGGTTCAAGGAAAACGTGATCATGGGTCACCTCATCCCTGCCGGCACAGGCTTCCCGATCCATCGCAATGTGAAAGTAGTCACATTCGGTGAACCGGTTGTCAGCGAGCAGGTGGAGACACCGGAGCCAGCTGTCGGTTAATTAAACATCAAATTCTAATCATGAAGCCCGAAGGGAAACACCGCATGGTCAACCTTTCGGGCTTCTTTTTTTTCCGCCTGCCGTTCCTCATTTCACATTTCTCCAATGTCCATTGCCACTAAAACGGGAGATGACGGCACTACCGCCCTTATGTATGGGAGAAGGGTGCCAAAGACTGATCCGAGACTGGAAGCTTACGGTACTGTGGATGAACTCAACGCCGCGCTCGGCATGGTGCGTGCCACGGTACGGGAACCGTTCATTACGGAGCCCATTTTCTCAATCCAGAAAGATCTGGTGGTCCTCATGGGTGAGCTTGCCGTGGTCTCCGAGGATCGCGGACGTTATGAAAAAAGCGGCCACGAATTTGTGACTGCCGCCATGGTGGAGCGTCTTACCGCATTGGTCGATGACATTGAGAAAAATCACAAAGTCAGTTACAAGCATTGGGCAACCCCGGGCGCGACATTGAGTTCCGCATCACTGGATGTTGCGCGCACGGTCTGCCGCCGGGCTGAGCGTCGTGTGGCCGCTTTGGGAGAAAAAGAAATCGCCGTGAATCCCGCGATTATCCGTTATCTGAACCGTCTTTCCGATCTCTGCTGGCTCTATGCGCGGTGGGTCGAGACGAAAGCGGAATGAGAGCGCAGGAATGATAAAATTCCGCGGCGCATAGTCCCGAAATCACAAAACTAACTTGCAGATTTTTTGCATGCATACGATTGTACTTCCATGCGGATAGCGAGAGGGAAGGATTTTATCGGCGAATGGCCGGACAGGGAGATCAAAGAACGTATTACGAATGGAAGTCTTAAGACGACGGATTTCTATTACGACGAGGAAGCGGCTGACTGGTTGCCATTGTCAGAACACCTGGCAAAGCCTCCGGCCCCACCCAAGGCCGAAAAGAGTGGAATGCTTCCATGCTATTGCGGCAGCCATCTAAGATTCCAGGATTGCTGCGGAGATAGTAAACAATACTGATTTGCTTTTTCTGATTGCCGGTGAGTGGCGGCTGTTTTTGGAGCCGCATGGGTTTCTACAGTTTCGCGAGGGAAGGCTCGCTCAATATTTCCGCCACTGCGCGGGCAAGGCTTGTGGAGGGATCGCCAATTGGAACGACCATTGAGGCTGCAGCTTTTGCTCCGGATGTTGATTCGCTCATTGCAACTCCGAGGCCCGCCCACTCCAGCATGGAGACGTCGTTGTTTCCATCGCCGAAAGCCAATACTTCTTCACGTTCCATCCCGTAGTGTTTTGCGACTTCTTTGACTGCCACGGCCTTGCTTACTCCATAGGCAATGAACTCGAGATACTCGGGGTAGGTGAGAACTGTGTCGAGACGACCGCGGTAATGCGCCTCGATCCCCGGGTGTCGCGTATCGATTTCTGCGGAGGTGTTTATCCAGATTATCTTGAGCGGTGTTTCGCCGGACAGACCCTCCAATGCCCCATGGAGGATCAACTCGTCTCCGCCACGGCTTTGGTAGAGGTTTGTGTGGGCATCGTGCTTTGAGATATAGATTCCACCGGCGCGGTAGTAGATCAATGTCATGCCCTGCGCCAACCCATCGCGGATGACCTCCTCCGCCAGGGCCGCAGGCATACAATGCTCGTGCAGTATCCGGTTCGTCTCCGCGATTTTCACGAGCGCGCCCTGGCAGGAAACGATCGGGCCTTCGAGGTTCAGAAGATGATGGAAACTCAGGATGTTCTCGTGGCTTCTTCCGGATGCGAGGATCACCTTGATGCCGTGCTCGCGCAATCTTACCACGGCGGCCATATTCGCGGCGCTGACCTTGGAGTCGGGGCCGAGCAAGGTGCCGTCGATATCAATTGCGGCGAGGCGATAGTGGGTGGAGTTCATCAATGTTTGTGAATGAGGAAAATACCCGACGGCCTCTCAAAATACGATCTTTCCCGGAGGAATTCCGATACAATGGGCGGAACGATAGACCGATGCCAGTAATCCAATCCCATTTCAATCCGCCGTTTTTTCTCCGCAACGGCCATGTGCAGACGATCCTGCCGGTGCTGCTGCCGCGCCGGTTTGATATTGTTTATGAACGGGAGCGGCTTGAGCTTGATGATGGCGATTTTCTCGACATGGACTGGTCGCGGCAGGGGCGGGGGCGGCTGGCTGTTTTACTGCACGGCCTCGAAGGATGCACGGACAATGGTTACATACGCGGGATGGCTGTTGCGTTGAATGCTGCAGGGTGGGATACGGTCGCTTGGAATTTCCGGGGATGCGGTGAGGAGTTGAACCGGCTCCCCCGCTTTTATCACAGCGGTGAAACCGGGGACCTGGCGGCTGTCATACGCCATGCTTCCGCGATTTATTCCAGCATTGCGCTGGTGGGGTTCAGCCTGGGGGGAAATGTGGTGTTGAAATATCTCGGTGAGGCGCCGCCTCATGCGGCTGTCGTCGCGGGCGTTGCGATTTCGACGCCTGTCGATCTTGCGTCGAGTGCGCGTTCGCTTGACCAGAGGTTCACCAACAGAATCTACCTGCGGCGCTTTTTAAATACCCTCATTTCCAAAGTGGAGGCGAAGGCGTCGCGGTTTCCGGACCATTTTGATGTGGGCGGCATTCGCAGGATCGGAGGCTTCCAGGAGTTTGACGACCGTTATACAGCGCGGCTCCATGGATTTCGCGATGCGGATGATTACTGGAAGCAATCGAGTTCGAGGCAGTTTATCCCCGGGATTGGGGTGCCGACGCTGCTTGTGAATGCGAAGAATGATCCGTTTCTTACATCGGGTTCATTTCCTTTTGATGAGGCTGAAAAGAGCAAATTCTTTTCGTTTGAAGCGCCCGCTTCCGGCGGGCATGTGGGATTTCTTGATCTGGTCAACGGGCTTCAACCGTGGCACGAAACGCGCACTGCGCAGTTCCTTGCCACGGTCTTAAAACCGGTGGCTTAGTGCCAGTGATGACCGTAGTGGCCGTAGTGACCGTAATAATGTCTGCCGTAGTAATAGCGGGGATAATATCCGCCATAGTAAGGGCCGCCGCCGTAATAAACAGGGTAGGGAGCCCCATAGTATCCCGGACC
>JBAVPB010000238.1:0-2267 GCA_049692655.1 Chthoniobacteraceae bacterium
GGATGCGCTCCACGACGTTGACTTTATTTTTTCTTGCCGGTCATGTGGGCTTTGTCGGCGGCGCCGGCGTTTTTGCGGGCGGCGGCTTTGTCGGCGGTCATCTGGGCGACGGATTTTGTTTCGAGGCGGGCTGCGCCGTTGCCGGTCTGCAACTGCACGCGGGTGCCGTTTTTGACGTGGGCGGCGAGGCGCTGTTTTGCGGCGGGGATTTCCTTTTTGTATTGCGGGAGCCACTTTGCCTGGGCGACGAGCATTTCGTCGGTCATCTGCCAGATCTCCTCGGGGTCGCAGACGGCGCCGACGAGGGGATCGTGGAGCATGGCCTGCTTGAGCATGGTGACGTCGCCATAGACGGCTGCTTCCACGGCCATTTCCTGGACGCGTGCGGAGACGGAACAGGTGGCGGCGCAGGCGAGCGGGAGGTCGCCGATCACGGGCATGTTGATGCCTGTGCGGTCCACGTAACCGGGGATCTCGATGACGGTATCATTCGGCAGATTGGTGATGTGGTAGCGGTTAGGAATATTGAAGTGCCCGCGGTAGATGCGTCCCGTGACGAGCGACTCGATGATGTAGGAGCCGTGCTCCTCGCTGCGGTTCTTCGGGCCGATTTTTGGCGCGGGTTCCTTGAGCCAGTTCGGGTAATCGGTCTCGAACCACGAGCGCCCTTCGGTGCAGACGCGGAGGTAGCCGCCGGTCTCGCCGTTGATCCAGCATGAAAGATCGATCCAGCGGTTGATGTCCTGCGGGCGTTTGCGGTACCAAGGGAGGTATTCGCTGAGATGGCCGTTTGACTCGGTGCTGTAATGGCCGAAGCGCTCCAGGACATCGATGCGGACTTTTTCCTCCTGGGAAAACCGGGGGTGCATGCGGAATGCCTCGAGGAGGATGGGAAGCATGTCCTGCCCGCGCCAGATGACCTTGGTGTACCATGTCTGGTGGTTGATGCCGGCGGCGATAATGGAGACATCCTTCTTCTCCACTTTTTCCTTTTTTGAAATGAGACCTTCCTTTTTTGCCCAGCCTTCGATGACTTGAGCAATCTGTCCGTGCCCCCCCTGCACGCCGTGGCAGAGGCCGATGGTCTGGACGCCGCCGTATTTGTTGCAGGCCCATGTGTTCATGGCCATGGGGTTGGAGTAATTCAGGAAAATCGCGCCTGGCTTTGCGACTTCGCGGATGTGGCGGCAGAGATCAAGCAGGGCGGGGATGGTGCGCTGGCCATACATGATGCCGCCGGCGCAGATGGTATCGCCCACGCATTGATCGACGCCGTAGCGGAGCGGGATGTCGATGTCGCCCTGAAATGCCTCGAGGCCGCCCTGGCGGATCATGCAGAGGACGAAATCGGCGTCCTTGATCGCCTCGCGCGAATCGGTGGTGGCGGTGACTTTCGCGGGCAGCTTGTTCTCGCGGATGTCGCGCTGACAGAGCTTGTGGACCATGTCGAGATTGTGCTGCGAGATGTCGGCGAGGGCGAAATGGGTGTCGCGCAACTCGGGCACGCCGAGAACGTCCTGCATGAGGCGACGGGTGAAGCCGATGGAACCGGCTCCGATCATTGCGATTTTTATAGGCATGGGATGAGGAGGGGGTGGATGGTTGAGGAGGTTAAATAGTTAAAAATGAGTTAACTCGTTAATTCGATGTGTGCGTGGATAGTGCCACATTCATTCAGACTTGAATATCGTCTGTTTGCGGTGTTTATAGTCAATTTGTGCATGCATCCCCGTTTGGAATATTGGATCGGCGGCTGTCGCGAGCCTTTGAAAGAAGTGGCGAAGGATTCATCGCGTTCGGTCCGCGGCAGAACGTGTCGTGGGGGCTCGAGACACGCCGGCAGCCGGAGCGATACTCGTGGGAGGGGCTCAAGCGCGGGGCATCCGCAAAACACCCGAAGGCAATTTTTCAATTCACGCTGGACGGCAGTGGTGAATATACCGAGGGGGAAAAAACGTGGATGCTGGTTCCCGGCGATGCGTTCCTGGCGATAGTTCCATCGGCCCATTGCTACCGGTTGCCGGAGAGCAGCCTGCATTGGCGGTTTTTCTTTTTCATGGTGGAGCATCCGGTACTCGTCGAGCGCATCCGCCAGTTGCGACGCAAGGAGACGGCTGTGCAGACGTGGCCGATGGAGCAGCCCGGATTGCAGCGGGCATTGAATTTCTGGCTGGCGGCGTGCGCGGGGCAGTTCCGCGATGTGTGGATTTTTGAAGAGATGCTCTTTGGCTGGATACTCGGGATGGAGCGCGAACTGCACGAACGGC
>JBAVPB010000239.1:0-8392 GCA_049692655.1 Chthoniobacteraceae bacterium
CCGCGATATTCTCCGCATCCAGGTTCCAGCCGAATGCCCGGTTGAAATACGCAGACATCGTCTCCAGAAACTCCGGCTTGCCGCGCGGCGTATCGTAATCCCCGAGCATCGCTTCCATCGCCCCCGGCTCCGCACGGATCTCCTCCATGCGCCTGCGCCATAATGCCTCCACTTCGGGAATGTGGGCGGGATTTCCGCCGCCCATCATGATCATTTCCTCCCCACCGGACAGCGCGCGCCCAAGATCCTCCATCAATTCATAGATGCCCGACGTCGATGAGAAATTGCGGCCAAAATCGGAGAGAGGCGTGTTCACAAATAGTTACGAATGATTTTCCGATCCTTATAAATCGGGTATCCGGAAAACGAAGTTATCCGTCAATACCAAAAGGACTTCAGGGAGCGGGTCTTATCGGCTGAAGCACAGGCGGAGGCGTAATCATCACCGGGCGGATGCGCGGCAGCGCCATCACTTCCTCCTGCGCCTTCATAGCGTTGTCGCGTTCGGTGGCAATCTTCTGCAACTCCTGCTGGTGACTTTCGCTCGCGGCCTTGAGTTCCGCTTTCGCCGCCTCGTTCTGCTTTCCGAGTTCGTCGATTTTTTGCATGAGCCCGGCGATTTTCTGCTCCTGGTCCGCCATGGCCTTTTGGAGCTTGGTGAGGGCCGTGTCTTTCTCCTTCGAAACGCTCTCCGCTGTTTTCTGCAATTCCACTTTTGCGCCGGAGAGCTGCGAGAGGGCATCATCACGCTGTTTAACAACCTGGTTGTATTCCTTTCCAAAAACCGCCCACTGGCCGCGCTTGGCCTCCACAGCTTCCTTGTGTAACGAGATCGCCTTCTCGCGATCGCTGCTTGAAGCGTCCTTCAGTTTCTGCAACTGCGATATTTGTTTCTCGTGCGCCTTGCGCTCCTGCTCCAGCTTTACCAGCGCCTCGTCCCTCTGCCTGTTTGCCTCGGCGGTCTTTTGCGCCACGGTTTCCTGGGTCTGCTTGATGCCCTTGCTCGATTCCTCGATGCGCTGCTGAAGCTGCCTGTTTTCCTGGGCCAGACGGTCGCGTTCGCGGGTCAATGCATGCGTCTCCTTCGAATGCGCCTCTGCGGCTGTCCGGATCTGGCCAAGCGCTTCCTCCTTTGCTTTCAACACTTTCTCGCGCTCCGTGGAAACAGCATTCAATTTTTCGGTATGCGCTTTGACTGCGTCGGATAATTTCGAGGAAATCAATTCCTTCTCTTTCGTAATGGTGTCCCGCTCTTTCGTCACGGAATCCAACTGCTTGCGCTGTTGTTCCTTTGTCTGCGCCAGTTCGCTCTCCGCTTTCGCTTTCAAATCCCGGATGCCGTCCCGCTCCTTGCCAAGATTCTCAATTTGCTTTTTGTGAGTCTCCACCTCGGTGGTAAGCTTCGTGATGGCGGAATCTTTTTGTGCCGCAAGATTGTCGCGCTCTTGTGTTGCAGTTTGTGCCTGCTTCGCCAGCAGCGATTCCTTCTCGGCAACAACGCGATTGTGTTCCTGTCGGAGAGCCACAGTCCGTTTCGAGAAATCTTCCTGAATGCTGTTTACCTTCTTACCGTGCTCAGCCTTGATCTGCTCGATTTCCGCGGCGAGTCCGAGCTTGGCCTGGGTTGCCGCTGAATTCTCCCCGCCCAGCGTCTCAATGTGCTTCTTGTGCGCTTCAATTTCTCCCGTGAGTTTTGCGAGTGTTTCGTCTTTCTGCCTGATCAACTCGTTTTTCTCGCGGTCGGCTGCTTCGCCATGCTTCGACAGGAGCGAATCCTTTTCCGCAACTACCTGGGCGTGCTCCTGCTTGAGCGTCTCGATCTGTTTCGAGAAACCATCCTGAAGCTCCTGCACGTCCTTTCCATGTGCAGCCGTAACCTGTGCGATTTCCGCGGTAAGTTTTTCCTTCGATGTCAAGGCGTCAGCCTTCTCTTTGCCCAGCGCTTCGGTTTGCTGCTTGTGTGCCTTCACCTGTTTCGAGAAGCTGTCCTGAAGTTCCTGCACATCCTTCCCGTGCGCGGCTGTGGCCAGCGCGATTTCCGCGGCAAGTTTTTCCTTCGCTCCCAGCGCATCAGACTTTTCCTTGCCGAGTGTCTCGATTTGCTTCTTGTGCGCTTCGATTTCTCCGCCAAGTCTTGCGAGTGTTTCGTCCTTCTGCCTGATCAGTTCGTTTTTCTCGCGGTCAGCGGCTTCACCATGCTTCGACAGCAGTGAATCCTTCTCGGCAATGCTGCGACCGTGCTCCTGTTTGAGCGTCTCGATTTGTTTCTTATGCGCCTCGATTTCCCCACCGAGTTTTGCCAGCGTCTCGTCCTTCTGGCGGATCAAGGTATTGCGTTCCTGGTCGGCTGCCTCGCCATGCTTGGACAAAAGCGATTCCTTCTCCGCGAGGATGCGGCCATGCTCCTGCTTGAGGGAATCGATCTGCTTCGAAAAATCTTCCTGCAGAGTCTTATGTTGCGCGGTGACGGCGTTTAACTTCTCCTCGTGCGCCTTGGCCTCATCGCGCAATTGTTTCGCGAGAAGATCCTTCTCCATCCAGATCGTATCGCGTCCGTCGATGGCGGATTCGAGTTCCTGGTGATACAAAACCTTGGCCTGCGCAAATTCCGCATCCGCTTTCGTCTTTGCCTCGCTGATGAGATCGCGTTCCTTGCCGAGTGCCTCAATCTGCTGTTTGTGTGCGTCAATCTGCTTCTTGTGCATCTGCACCTCGCCGGTGAGTTTTGCAAGCGCCTCGTCCTTTTGCTTTGCCGCTGCAACAAGGCCGGGATCGGGCTGCGCGGGAGCGGCAGGAGCAGGAACTGCAGCCGCCTTGTCCTTCACAAGCTTGTCGCGCTCTTCCTTGAGAGCGGCTGTTTGCTTGGCAAAATCCTCGCGAAGCGTCTGGATTTTCCTCTCGTGTTCGACTTTCGCCTCTCCGAGTTGGACCAGCAGGGTATTGCTTTCGTTCTTCTTCGCCTCGTAGTCGGCGGTGAGTTTCTCGATCAGCTTTTGCTGGATCTCCTTCGCCCGGGCAGCTTCACCTGCAAGCGTGGCACTTTCCCTGGAGGGCGTCTCTGCTGCCTTGGAGGCCACGGCCTGAGGTTTCACGCTTTCCGCGGTTCGTACGATGTTCGAAGTCTTCGCGGCGGGTTCCGCCGGTTTTTCGGCATTTAAAATCAAGCCCGGCTCAGGCGGAGCTGGCTCCTTTACGAGTGACAACGAATTTGGAGCTGCCGAGGAAACAGGCGCCGTTACCGCGCCTGCGGGCGGTTCCGCTGGCAACTTCGTCAAGGCAGGCGGCGCCGCAAACCAATTCTGCTTCGTGCGTTTCAGCGGGGATTGCGGCGCTGGATTTTCCACCGGCGCTTCTGTGGGAGCGGCAAGGTCGGCGGGCGGATTCAAGATCGATGGCGTGACCGGTGCAACTGGCACAGCCAGAGCATTGAGAACAGCCTCATCTTCGGGCTTCCCGGCTGCCTGCGGGCTTGCATTCTCCACCGCCGCAGCGGGACGCGCAGGCGCAGGCTGCTGGGAACGAATTTTGATGGCTGCATTCATCGGCGTGGCCGACTTGTAATTCATAGCCGGATTGTGTTTTTCACTTCCCTGCTGGTCGGTCATCGCCTTCAGGTTGCGAACGCGATCCAGCAACTTGCTCCACGGGAAAAATATTTCCACGTCGTCCTCAGGCCCTATCGCGTGCTTGAAAATCTCCGGGCACCGATCGGCTATGTGCGATAGCGGGATGGTCGCCTTGCCTCCCGCGAGATTTGCGGAAAGATCATCCATCCTGAAAAATATGCGCTGATTCGGATCATGCGTCCCATCTTTCAGGAGATGCGGCGGAATGCGGTGCAGGATGTCCCCCAGTTCCAGCACGATTTTCTGTGAAGTGCCCCCCTCCTGCGGCTTCTTCCCAGGCATCACAGTCTCCGGCATCTGATACGCCGCTTCCGGCGTGGCTGAGGCAGGTCGCGCTGCCTCCGGTGAATTTCCACCGGATTGGTCCTTGGGCTTGAAGTGCTTTAAAAATCCTTTCATCTCTTATGGTAACACCGCAATTACTGTGCCCAATGAAAAACTACCGGCTTCTCAATGTCGAGATGCAAACTCTGGTGCACCGGACAAGTCAAAGCGGCATTCTCCAGGGCAGCACTTCGACTCAGACCCGCAGGCATCCACATCTGGGTCGAAAGCCGTGCGATCCGGCGTGGCGGCGTCTGCGTCATTTCCTTGATCACCTCGATCTTCATCCCGCTCAGATCGATCTCATGGTTTCTCGCATAAATCCCCATGATCGTCGCCATGCAAGTCCCCAAGGCCGTCGCCACAAGGTCGGTAGGTGAAAATGACTCTCCCTTCCCCTGGTTGTCCACTGGCGCATCCGTCTCAAGTCCTCTTCCCGAAGGCCCATGGGAAGCCACGCAATGCAATCCCCCTGTGTATTCAATCTGAATCTTTACCATAATTTATATTATCCCAAAAGCCTTCTGTTCCGTCAATCACCACCCCTAGGGAAATTGCTGTATTCACCCCCCACTTTCAACTTCCCTCATTTCGATGCTCGCGCTAGCTTCGGCTGCATGCCTCTACTCAACAAAAAATTTCCCCGTCTTCTCCCGCAGCCGATCAAGAAAAACTGCACCGTCACCGACCTGATCGACGGCGCATTCAAGGCCTACAACGGCGCACGTCTCGCGGAAGGATGCCGCCTTTTCAGTGAAAAGATGCTCGCAAAAAACGGCACCGTCGGCATGTCCCTCACCGGCGCCCTCACCCCCGCCGGCCTCGGAAAAGCCGCGATCATCCCGCTCATGAAAGCCGGTTTCGTCGATTGGATCATCTCCACCGGCGCGAACCTCTACCACGATCTCCACTACGGCCTCGGCATGGAAATCTACGCCGGCTCGCCTTTCCTCGATGATGTCCAATTGCGCCACGACGGCGTGATCCGCATCTACGATGTCCTGTTCGATTACGATGTGCTGCTCGATACCGATGCGTTCGTCCGCAAGGCCATCCAGGGCCCGGAATTCCAGAAGACCATGGCCACCGACGAATTCCACTACAAGCTCGGCAAATACGTTTACGAGCGCGAGAAAAAGCTCGGCATCAAGGAAACCAGCGTCCTCAGCGCCGCGTACCAATACGGCGTGCCGATCTTCACCAGCTCGCCCGGCGATTCCTCCATCGGCATGAACGTCGCCGCCATGGCACTGCGCGATTCGAAACTCCAGTTCGATGTGAACCGCGACGTGAACCAGACCGCCGCCCTCGTTTACAACGCCAAGGCCAGCGGCCTCACCTCCAGCGTGTTCATCCTCGGCGGCGGCTCGCCGAAGAACTTCATGCTCCAGACCGAGCCGCAAATCCAGGAGGTCATGGGCATCGAGGAACGCGGCCACGATTATTTCCTGCAATGCACCGACGCCCGCCCGGATACCGGCGGACTCAGCGGCGCGACTCCCGCCGAGGCGGTGAGCTGGGGGAAGATCGACCCCGATTCCCTCCCCGCCTGCGTCGTCTGCTACGTCGATTCCACCATCTCCCTGCCGCTCATCACCGCCTACGCGCTCACCAAGGTCGCCCCGCGCAAGCTGAAGCGCCTCTACGAATCCCGTGACAAAATCTACGACCGCCTCTGCCAGCAATATTTCAAGCACGGCACCGTGGAAAAAACCGCCCACCGCACCGATGTCACCGGCAAGAAAACCAGCAAACGCCCCAGCCGGAATCTCGCAAAGCGATCCATCGGCGCCGGCCTGAAAAAATAGACACGCCGCTGCAAAATCTCCTCCGCGCACGGCACGGCCTCTTCAGCCGCGTCGTCGGGAAACCTTTGCGCACGAATGTGGAATACTCCGCGATCCGCCACAGCAGCGACCATGTGCATCTCGTCGTCACGCCCGGCGAGGGCGTGCAGGTCCACGTCGCGCTGAATACCCTCTCCCGCCGCAACCGCGATGCCGGCTTCGAGCCGCGCATTCGCGTGGGCATTCTGCGCGAATCTTACGCGGAACTCCCCGCATCCGGTGTGTTCGATGCAGGCAGCCTCGACTACACCTCCCTCGAGCAGCAGGCGAATATCTTCTACGAATACTACGGCCACGAAGCCATGGAATCGCTTCTCATCGAAAAAACCGGCCGCGCGATTCTTGCGGAAATTTGGGGCGATATCTACGCGCGCAATCATTTCGGCATCCACCAAATCCATTCCCGCCGTACGAGTTGCGCCGTGCCGGAGAACATCGTCGGGCGCGACGGCGCGCTGAAATTGTATTACGCCGAGGAAAACACGGGCGAACTTCTTCTTTTCAAATTCTGCGGCCAGCCGTAGAAAGGCAATCCACCTATGCGCATTTTCCGATACGACCAGCCCGGCTTTGCAAAGGCAATCAAGCCGCTTGACCGCACCTCCACTCCCGGCGACGAAGTGCGCGAAACCGTGGCTAAAATCATCCACGACATCCGCGCGCGCGGCGACTCCGCATTGCTGGAGTACACCGAGAAATTTGGCGGCCCGAAACTGAAAGCCTCGCAACTCCAGGTCACCCGCCAGGAAATCGAGCGCGCAAATTCCACCGTCTCCGCCGAGACCCGCGAGGCCGTCCTCGCAGCCCATGCAAATGTCCGCGACTTCGCAAAGAAAAGCCTCCGCAAATCATGGGAAGGCAAAAACCGCCAGGGCGTCAAGGTCGGCGAACGCTTCGACGCATTTCACCGCGTCGGCATTTACGTCCCCGGAGGCACCGCCCCGCTCGTCTCCACCGCGATCATGACATGCACCCTCGCCGCCACCGCAGGCGTGGAGGAGATCGTCGTCACTACCCCGGCGGATGCCAAGGGCCAGGTAAACCCCGCGCTCCTCTACGCGCTCGATTTCGCCGGAGCCACCGAGATCTACAAGGCCGGCGGCGCACAGGCCGTGGCCGCGCTCGCATACGGCACCACGACCATTAACCATGTCTTGAAAATCTTCGGCCCCGGCAATTCCTATGTCGTCGAGGCAAAGCGCCAGGCATTCGGCCAGGTCGCCATCGACCTCCTCCCCGGCCCGAGCGAAATCCTCATCATCGCCGACAAGACGGCAAACCCCGCCTGGATTGCCGCCGACATGCTCGCGCAGGCCGAGCACGGCCACGGCAGCAGCGTCGGCCTCATCACCGATTCCCCGAAGATTCTCGCAGGCGTGCAAAAGGAAGTGAAGCTCCAGGCCGCCCTCCTCTCGCGCCGCAAGCACCTGCTCGAGGTCCTAGATCAGCACACCTTCCTTATCCTCGTCAAAAAATTGCGCGACGCCGTGAAGATCGCAAACGACTTCGCACCCGAGCACATCAGCATCGTCGCGAAAAACGAGGACGAACTCGCTCAGGACATCCGCACCTCTGGCGCCATTTTCCTCGGGGGCCGTTCCCCCGTGGTCGGCGGCGACTTCATCGCGGGCCCCAGCCACGAACTCCCCACCGGCGGCGCAGGCAAATCCTTCCCCGGCCTCACCGTCGATCAATTCCAGCGCCGCACCAGCATCGTGCGCTTCGACAAAAAATCGCTGAAAAAATCGCTCCCCTTCATCAAGACCTTCAGCGAAATCGAGGGCCTCGACGCCCACGGCCACTCCGCCGCAATCCGCTTCGACAAAAGCGACGAGTAAGTTCCAAAAAAACCTTTTTTGAGAGAGGAAATATATCCCGGAGGGATATTGGAGATTAGCCGGTGGCGCAAGCCACCGGAGCCTGTCGCAAAATGAAAATGAGCCCCGGTAGGGGCGTCGGAAATCCTGGATTACGCCGAGCTTTATCTGCCCTACCGCAACGCGGTTGCATCATATAGCCCATGGTTGGCGCGAGTCCGGCGAGCGACTACCATGGAGACAGGACAAAAAAATGATCTTACTCCGAAGTGGGTTGCATCGTCCTCGCCAAACATGTGTAGCGTTCAATCCCCCTGCACCGAAAACCTCGCGACCACCTTCTGCGTCCCATTACTCGCCTCCAGCGTCCAATCACCCGCCTTGAGCTGCCACAACACCCGCCCCTCGCCATCCGGCGCGATCCGTTCTCCATTAATACTCCAAGCCACGCCATTGGCATCACTCGCCTGCAATTCCAATTGCTGCTGACTCTGCGGAATACTCCCATCGAGATTGAACACCGCCCCCTCGCGCGGGGTAAGGATTGCCAGACTCGCCCCATCCTGCCGCACCGTCGCGCCGAGGTAATTATCCCCCGTCCCGCACCATCCCGCATACTCCGCCGGCAGCAGCGCATGCCCATCCGGCGAAAACCACGCATCCGCCTTTTCCCTCGGCTCTGTCCCCGGAAGAAAAAGTTCGCCGACCGTCGCCGGACTCGCCGCGCACGGTCGTAATCCCGTCACCGAGCACACCTGCACACGCCTTAGCTTCGCCT
>JBAVPB010000240.1:0-2792 GCA_049692655.1 Chthoniobacteraceae bacterium
TCTCCCTCACGTCGACGGGTCGGCCCGAGTCTGTGAACTGGTCAGGTATTACGTAACTGACGTCACGGTAAAAGGAGCGTGGTGCGGGCCGGCCTCCCTCGAACTGCATCCTCACTGTTTCGCGCCAGTCGCCAAGCTGCCGGTGCTCGAGGTTCTGTCGGCGATCCATATCCTGACCGATCTCACAATCGGTGGCGCAGAAGTCGTGCACGACTACCTCAGCCTCCCCTCAAACGCATCCCGATGAACGATCGAACGGAACTCGCCATGACCGCCAGCTCAAAGCCAAACCACCCGCTTCCCGCTCCCGATAGCGACTTCTATCTGCTTAACCAGATTCTGAACGATACCGAGAGGGCTTTGCTAAAGCGGGTACGGACCTTTATGGAGAGCCAGGTCGCCCCCGTGATTAACAAATTTTGGGCAGAGGACGCGTTCCCGTTCGAACTCATCCCAGGCATCCGGGACCTCGGTATCGCAGGCGTCGGATTCGAAGGATATGGCTGCCCTGGCGGCAGTACCCTTTTCGATGGATTTATCGCCATGGAGCTGGCGCGCGTCGACTCTTCCATCGCAACCTTCTACGGCGTCCATAGCGGACTGGCGATGGGATCGATCTATCTGGGCGGTTCGGAAGAGCAGAAGCAAAAATGGCTTCCGCCGATGGCGCGAATGGAAAAAATCGGCTGCTTCGGATTAACCGAGCCGTTGGTGGGATCGGGTGCCGGCGGAGGCCTGCTGACCACCGCCAAGCGGGAAGGCAATACGTGGATCCTGAATGGCCAAAAGCGGTGGATTGGCAATTCTCCCTGGTGCGACCTCTCGATTATCTGGGCGCGCGATGTCGACGACAATCAGGTCAAGGGCTTCATCGTCGAAAACAAAACGACGCCAGGTTTTTCGGTGGAAAAAATCCAGAACAAGATCGCGCTGCGAGTCGTACAGAACGGCGTCATCACGCTCGACAATTGCCGCGTTCCCGAGGAGAACCGCCTCCAGGGCGATCTGTCCTTCCGCGATACAGCGCGAGTCCTTCGGCTTACCCGTCAATACGTCGCATGGGAATCCGTCGGCTGCAGCATGGGCGCTTACGAACATGCGCTGCGCTATGCGCAAACCCGCGAGCAGTTCGGCAAGCCGATAGCATCGTTCCAGATGGTGCAGGACCTTCTCGCCAAAATGCTCGGCAACATCACGGCATCGCAATGCATGGTCGTAAGGCTTGCCCAACTCCAGGACCAGGGCAAGCTGCTGGACCAGCATGCCTCACTGGCGAAAGCATTCTGCACGACCCGCATGCGAGAGACGGTTGCGTGGGCACGGGAGATATTCGGCGGTAACGGCATTGTGCTGGACTACAACGTCGCCCGTTTCTTTGCCGATGCCGAAGCGCTCTATTCATACGAAGGCACGCGCGAAATGAATTCCCTGATCGTCGGCAAGGCGGTAACCGGGTTCAGCGCCTTCGCCTGAACACACCCCACTCGAAGGATGGTAACAATGAGCAATAACATCAATCGCATCGCCATTATCGGCACCGGCGTCATTGGTGCAAGCTGGGCCGCCTTGTTCCTTGCCAAGGGACTGGATGTCATCGCTACTGACATTGCCCCCGACGCCAAACTGAAGCTCGAGGCATTCATTGACGCGGCATGGCCCGCGTTGGAAAGGTTAGGACTCGCGCCAGGGGCCTCGCGCACCAGACTGGAGTTCACGGAGAATCTCGACGATGCGGTGGCCGGCAGCGATTTCGTCCAGGAGAATGGGCCCGAGCGTATCGATTTCAAAAAAGACCTCTACAGGCATCTCGACACTATCCTGGCGCCCGGCACCATCATCGCGTCGAGCTCTTCAGGCCTGACCATGAGCGAGATCCAGTCGGCTTGCGAGCATCACCCCGAGCGATGCGTGATCGGACATCCGTTCAATCCGCCCCACCTGATACCGCTTGTGGAAATTGTCGGCGGCACCAAGACATCCGAAGAGACAATCGAACGCGTCGCGGCTTTTTATCGCGGCCTGGGAAAGCGCACCGTCCGTCTGCATAAGGAGGTGCCAGGACACGTCGCCAATCGGCTGCAGGCCGCGCTCTATCGCGAGATGGTGTATCTGATATCGGAAGGCGTGGTCAGCGTAGCGGATGCGGATACGGCTGTTTCCTGGGGACCGGGTCTGCGCTGGGGAGGGATGGGACCGAGCCTGCTGTTTCATCTGGGCGGAGGCGACGGCGGCATCGAACATTTCTTCGAACAGTTCACGGGACCGATGAGCGCGTGGTGGCACGTGCTCGGCGCGCCCGAGCTAACCTCCGGGGTTCGTGAAACGATCATCCAAGGGGTGCATGAACAGACTCAATCCCGATCCACGCATGAACTTGCCGCGCATCGCGATGAGATCCTTCTCGGCCTCCTGTCTCTTCGGCGAGACGAAGTCTGATGTTGTCGTGCGTTTTGCCGGGACGTTTTCCTCGGGCAACGCAATGGTATGCCCAGTGCCCCGCGTTGGCATCGGAGGCAACCGTCGAAGCCGTTCTCGAAACCCGTGTGACAGGACGATCATGAGGCAACGACACGCACTCGTACTATCCCTGGCTTTGAGTACGTTGAACGTGTGCGCCGCGCGAGGCGCGCCTTCGTTCGCGGTATTCGGCGCCTTCTTCCCTGCCTGGATGTTTGGCGCAGCGCTCGGTATCCTTGCTTCGATCGCCGCGCGAGCGATGTTCGTTTTCTCCGGGCTGGCCAATATTCTTCCCTTCCAGCTTTTTGTTTGTACGGCGATCGGCGTCTGCACAA
>JBAVPB010000241.1:0-3500 GCA_049692655.1 Chthoniobacteraceae bacterium
ATGTCCCAATCCCTTGCCAATATTGTGGTTCATCTGGTGTTTAGCACGAAAGGCAGGCACCCGTTTCTTCGCGATGAGGAGCGGGAGCAGTTCCATGCCTATATCACCGGCATCTTGAAGAATCTTAATTCGCCTCTGATTGAGATTAATTCCGTGCGGGACCATGTTCATATTTTGTTCGCACAATCCAAGAATCATGCCCCGGCGAAGATTGTTGAACAGGTGAAAGGTTCCTCATCCGGTTGGATCAAGGAGCAGCATCCATGGTACGCCGAGTTCGCGTGGCAGAACGGGTATGGGGAGTTCAGTGTGAGCCCGATTCATGTGGATGTGGTAAGGGAATACATCCGCAATCAAGCGGAACACCATAAACAGGAGGATTTCCAGGCGGAATACCGGCGGTTTTGCGAGAAGAATGGAAAACGGTTGGATGAACGCTATGCGTGGGATTAAATTTTATTTTGGATCATGCGGGATTTTGTTCCGCCCTTACAGGGCTGGACAAACTTAGAATTCCCTCTCCCGGGGCTTCACCCCGGGCTATCACATTACGGGCTTTCAGCCCTTGGGAATTCACCATGGGCTATCACATTGCGCCCAGTTGGAGGGTGTTACGAAAGTCGGCGTAAGTGCTTGAGGTCACAAATGAAACGAGCAAAAAACCGGTTCTTCGCTGTTTTCAGTGGGTAGAGGTGGTAAAATGGGGGGATGACGCCGGAGAAACTATTTCATAAACTTTTAGGACTTGGTCTGAACTGGAGGGTAGAGGAGTGTGAATTTAATCGTGAGGAAGGGATGGTTTATTTACGGATTTGCGAGACGGAGCATCTCTGGGAGAGCGAACGTTGTCCTGAAAGGGGAGGGCGGGTGAAGTGCTATGATCATGTGGAGGAGATGGTCTGGCGGCATCTTAACGTATTTGAGCACAAGTGTGAGATACGGTGCCGGTTGCCGCGAGGCCGGAGTGAGGTGAGTGGGAAAGTTTACCGGGTGAGGCCGCCGTGGGAGGGTTTGAGCAAGCACTTCACAAAAGCCTTCGAAGCGATGGCGTTGCTGTTGTTGCGGGAGATGCCGGTGGCGGCGGTGGGCCGGCTCATTGACGAGCACGACACGCGGCTATGGCGAATGCTCAAAGTCCATGTGGCGGCGGCGTATCCGCAGACGGACTGGAGTCAGGTAACCTGCGTTGGATGCGATGAGATGAGTGTGCGCAAGGGGCATCGCTACGTGAGTGTCTTCTGCGATCTGGTGGGCAAGCGGGTTCTCTTTGCGGTTCCGGGCAAGGATAAAAAGGTGTGGGAATGCTTTGTCCAGGCTCTTGCGGATCATAACGGCCACCCTCGGGCCATTGCAGAGGTTTCCATGGATATGAGTCCGGCCTACATTGCCGGGGTGAAAGAAAACATCGGAGAGCAGGCTCAGGTGGTTTTCGACAAATATCATGTCATTGCCCATGTCAATGAGGCGGTGGATGCCGTGCGACGCCAGGAAATGCGCCTGGGTGGATGGGCGACCCGCAACGACCTGAAGGAAACACGTTGGATCTGGCTCAAGAATCCCGGAAATCTCAACGATAAACAGAAAGCCACGCGTCAGCGTTTGGAGGACAAAAACCTCGTCACAGCCAAGGCTTATCAGATGCGGCTAACCTTGCAGGACATCTATCAAATCCCGTACGCCAACCTTGCCAAAAGGAGGTTGCTGGCATGGTGCCGATGGGTGCGCAGGGTTGCCAAAAAACACGCCAGCTTGATGTTCTACAAAATGCTCGCCTGCGCCAAGATGATCGAATCCCACCTTCCAGGAATCCTCTCTCACTGGAAACGACGAACCACCAACGCCTTTCTGGAAGCTCTCAACAGCGTCTTCTCAGCCGTCAAACGAAAGGCTCGCGGATTTCGTTCCACCGACAACCTCATCGCCATACTTTACTTCACTGCCGGTAAACTGAAAATCCCTGCTACCCACTGAAAATAGCGAAGAGCCAAAAAACCGAGCTTTTCGAGATGGCAAAAGCTACTGCGCGGAATTTAGAGGGCCTTTACTCTGGATACAGCAATTTTCTACATCCCTGAGCGCTTTCTCAAAAAGCGAAATCTCGGGCTTTTCTTTGTAACAACCAAAAGCTTTCGTAACACCCTCCGTTGGGGCTGGGAACAAAGTGCATGATACTCTCTAAACTCAATCCTGAAGCCAACTCCCCAAGTTTAGAAAATTCCTGATACTTTGGTCAGGTTGAAAGAAGATTCATCTTTCGTATCATCATCCCTGTTACGAGGGACGAACAGGGACGTCTGGTTGGAATTGTCCAACCCAATTTCAACCAGACATTCCATCAACCAGGTATTCCGATGAATAAGAATATGCCAGTTGCCGGGGCCGCAAATTTTTACAAGCTCGATAGATCAGGGAGGTGGCACAGAAAAACGTCCGGGGGAGCCTACGTGGCAATCAAGAACCGGAATAGCCTCAAGCATCTCCATGTGCTCACTGCAAAATCCCTGAAACGACTGGAATGAACCCGATTCCATGGTTATTGCGATTTAAAAACGATGAAAATACGGAGCTATCAGGCCGGACTACGGAGAAAGCAGAGGAAGGAGAAAACCATAGAAATGGTTGTATTGATCATTTCATTTCTTACGCTCTGCTTCACCATTTTCACAATTGTCCGGGTATGCAATCGCGGAAAGGAAGCCGGGAAGAACAAAGTTGAATGGTCTCCGAAGTTACCGCCCGTAAAGTGGCCTGAAAATCAAGTGAGCTGGCAGGTGCGCCAGCAATGATGCGAGGGATTATTTTTTTGATCCGGTGCTCTTCTTTGGAGCCTCGCTGGCGTCGATGCGATCGGCCACGGTGGTGTCGGTGTTGGAGGAGACTTCCACGCGCATGCCGGATTTCAGGTCCGCTGTTTTTGCGGGCTGGCCGTTGTAGGTGATCTCGGTGAATTGGCCGATCTTGTAGGTTTTTGTCTCCTTGGGCTCTTTCACGGTGATGGAGTCTGTGGAGATGCTCTCGATCACTGTGTGAATATTGGGCTTTGGGGTGGCTTTGGGCTTTGTGCTTGCGTCCACGGGGCAGGAGAGGAGTGCAAGGAGCGCCAAAAGAGATAAGAGGAGGTAAGGATTTTTCATGGGGTTTACTCTTATTGTATAGACACCGTTATTGCCGTTTCGTTGCAGGAAATTTTGGAATACCAGCGATGTCGGCGAAGGTTCACGCTTCGATTTGTTGGAAGTTTTGTGAAATAGTTGATTTTGTGCCGCCCCTACAGGGCTAGACAAATTTTGGGGTTCCTATTCCCGGGGCTTCACCCCGGGCTGTCACATTACGGGCTTTCAGCCCTGAGAGGATGTACCAAAAGTCCTGCGGACCAGGGCTCACGCATCTAAATTTTTTGGCTGAAGGCCGAGGAGGTGAAGGAGGTAGGAGAGATCCCAACCTGCGGCCTTGCGTCTGGCTTTAATGGGACGATTAGCTTTGAGTTTGTCGGCCTTGAT
>JBAVPB010000242.1:0-6072 GCA_049692655.1 Chthoniobacteraceae bacterium
GTCGCGGACAAGAAGGCGCTCGACTACAACAAGGCCCAATTTGACACGGGAATCACCGACAAAATCTCGGTGGTCGAGGCAGAAAACACATTGCAAAACGTGCAGGCCGCCGCGACCAACATCGGCGTGGCGCGCGCGCAATTTGAACATGCCATCGCGATGCTCACCGGCCGGGTGGCGTCGAATTTTTCGATCCCGGTGAAACCTTTGAAAAACACTCCGCCGACGATCCCGACCGGCATGCCTTCGCAACTCCTCGAGCGCCGGCCCGACATCGCCGCCGCCGAGCGGGCGATGGCAGCGGCAAACGCCCAGATCGGGGCCGCATACGCCGCCTACTACCCGAGCGTGACGCTGGATGCGAGCGGCGGATTTCAAAACAGGAAGCTGGGTCATATGTTCGATGCCTCGAACCGCACGTGGTCCATAGGCCCCTCGGTTTCCGAGACGGTCTTCGACGCGGGACTGAGGACTGCGACGGTACACCAGTTCATCGCCACGTATAACGGCGCGCTGGCGACCTACCGGCAGACGGTGCTCACGGGCTTCCAGCAGGTGGAGGATAACCTGGCGGGAACCCGCATCCTGACGAAACAACTCGGGCAGCAGCGGGATGCCGAGGAATCCGCCAAGACAGTCCTGGATCTCGAGATGAACCGGTTCCAGACCGGTATCGATCCCTATCTCGATGTGGTCACGGCGCAGACGACGCTGCTTACCGACCAGCAGGCGGTGATCAACGTGCAGGTGCAATCGATGACGAGCGCGGTGCAGTTGATCGAGGCGCTGGGTGGTGGCTGGGACAGGTCGCAATTGCCGAGCCCGGCGGATGTTTCCAAACCGCCGACGCCGGAGCAGACTGCGATCCAGCATTAGGGACGTCCGGGGAGTTATAAGTGCGGCTTCGCCGGTTTGTTCGCATCGCGCTCGGAGATCGCGATCCACCGGTCACGACTGAGTCGTGGCTAAATTTTACTCAATCGCGCGGCATGCGGGAGGCCAGGATGAAGCAGCCGCCTGAGGCGAGCATGGAGACGACGGCGATGGTGATCGCGAGGGGGCGGGGTTCCTTCAACCCGGCGGCGGCGCGCGACCATTGGTCCATGATCAGGCCGAACGTGCCGACATTCACCTGCAATTCGCGCTGATAGACACGGGACTCGTACTGCCATTGCAGCGGGTCTTCACCGGCATCCCCCGCCCCGCTGTGAAGACTGCGCCAGTAGATGAACTCACCGAGGCAGAGGCCAGCCACGAGGATGACGATGCCGGTGTAATTGAGGAACGAACGTTGTGAGCCTGATGATTGCATAAAAACCCCCGGCAGAATCCCCTCACCACGGGTGCAAAGCAAGCCGGTTTTGCCCCGCCAAATAAAGTTAAATTGTTAAAAGGTTAAATCATTAAATCGGTCCTGAGCATCGCGGTTTAACAATTCCACATTTTTAACCATTTTAACCTCCAGCATCATATTTAGTCACGTCCATGCGTGGGTGGGGCAGGCGCGCGAGTTTGTCACGGAAGCAGGATGAAATGGATCGACGTTTGTGGATATAAACTCTTGCAAGAAACTGTTTATACTGAAATATTGCGGGCCTGTTTGAATCCCCACAGACAGGGCAGTTAACCCCACTGCCAGAGAGAGAAATCAGCGAGTCTCCAAGCTCGTATGAAGCATTAAGGCTTTTTAAGCACCGGAGATAATGTAAAATGAGCACCGCCACCGTAGCAGAAGAACAAGCACCACTTCAGGACGACATCCAGGCCATCGAGTATTTCAAGACGGCCCACGCCTCGCTGAAAACCGAAATCGCGAAGGTGATCGTCGGCCAGGAGCAGGTGATCGATGAACTGCTGATCGCTATTTTCACCCGAAGCCACGCGCTCCTCGTAGGGGTGCCGGGACTTGCGAAGACGCTCCTCATTTCCACGCTGGCACAGGCGATCCAGTTGAGCTTCAAGCGCATCCAGTTCACACCGGACTTGATGCCGAGCGATATCACCGGCACGGAGGTGATCTACCAGGATCCCGCGACCAACGACCGGCAATTCAAATTCATCCCGGGTCCGATCTTTGCAAACGTGGTGCTCGCGGACGAAATCAACCGTACCCCGCCCAAGACCCAGGCAGCCATGCTCGAGGCGATGCAGGAGCGGCGCGTGACGGTGGGCGGCACGAACTACAAGCTGCCGAATCCATTCTTTGTGCTGGCGACGCAGAACCCCGTGGAGCAGGAGGGAACCTACTCGATGCCTGAAGCGCAGCTCGACCGTTTCATGTTCCTGATCTACGTGGACTACCCGACTCCCGAGGAGGAACTCGCGGTGGTGAAGCGCGGCACATCGGGCGCCCTGGAGACTGTGAACCCGGTGCTGGGCGTGGAGCACATCCTTTTCCTGCAGGAAGCGGTGAAGCGCATGCCCGTGGCCGACCATGTGGTGGAATACGCGCAAAAGATCGTAGGGGCAACGCGCTCCAAGACGCCGCAAGCCCTCGATTTCTGCAAAAAATGGCTGAGCTGGGGAGCCGGACCGCGCGCCACATTAAGCCTGGTGATGGCTGCGAAGGCCCATGCGATCCTGAAAGGCCAGGTCTATGTCGGCTGCGAAAATGTCGCGGCGGTGTGCCTGCCGATCATGCGGCACCGCATTATTCCGAACTTCACCGCGCAGAGCGAGGGAATCACCTCGGACGATATTACGCGGATGATCCTGGAAGCAATTCCGCAGAGCCGGGGCGAATAACATACTTTTGCGGGGAAGACGCCGCGTCTGCCGTGCGGTGAGGCCCCGTATTTCTTATGGCATCCGAATCAAAATTTCTTGATCCCGTAGCGATACAGCGCGCGGAAGTGCTGGGCCTGCAGGCGCGCCAGATCGTGGAAGGCTACATGGCGGGCGAGCACAAGTCGCCCTACCGCGGTTTCGCCATCGAATTTGCACAGCACCGCGAATACGTGCCGGGTGACGACACGCGCCACCTCGACTGGAAGGTGCTCGGGCGCAGCGACCGCTATTACATCAAGCAGTACGAGCAGGAGACGAACTACGTGGCGCACCTGATCCTGGACGGCAGCGAGTCGATGAAATACGGGTCGGCTGGTGTTACAAAGTTTGACTACGCGCGGACGATCGCGGCGACGCTGGCCTACCTGATCCTGCAGCAGCGGGACGCGGCCTCGCTGGCGATCTTTGACAACAAGGTGCGGAGTTATTACCAGCGCACGGACAATCTCTCGGCGATCCACAATCTCATCTCGCTGCTGGCGAATTTCGAACCGGAGCAGACCACGAGCATCTCGACGGTGTTGCACGACCTGGCGCGGCAGATCAAGCGCAAGGGCATCGTGATCCTGATCAGCGATCTTTTTGACGATGTCGATAATGTGCTGAAAGGCATCCAGCACCTGCGGTTCAGCGGGAGCGAGGTGATCATTTTCCATGTGCTCGATCCGTATGAGCTGACGTTCCCGTTCAAGGGGACGGTGGAATTCCGCGGCCTGGAGGGCGGGCCGAAGCTGATGACGCGCCCGGCCGACCTGCGCAAGAGCTACCTGAAGGAGCTGAACGATTTCATCACCAAGCTGCGCACGGGCTGCGAACGCAACGGCTGCAATTACGTGCAGGTCAATACAGCCACCCCATGGGCCGAGGTCCTGAGCAGCTATCTCGCAACGCGGCAACATCGTTACGGATAAATGACTTTTCTCAATCCGTTCCTCCTCTGGGGCATGGCGGCGGTCGCCGCGCCGATCATCATCCATATGTTCATGAACCGCCGGATCAAGCCGGTGGTGTGGGCTGCGATGCGCTTCCTGCAGGTGAGCGTGCAGAAAAACCAGAAGAGGATGAACCTGGAGGATCTGCTGCTGCTGGCGCTGCGGTGCCTGATCTTCATCCTGCTGGCGCTGGCGCTGGCGCGGCCCGCTTTCAAGGGATCGAAGGGGAGCAGCCTGGTGAAAGGGAGCGAGACGGCGGTGCTGTTGATCGACAACTCCTACAGCATGGGGCAGAGCGATGGCGGGGCGACGCGGTTTGACCAGGCGCGGGATGCGGCGCAGCAGATCCTGGACTCCATGCCGCAGGGGTCCTCGGTGGCGCTGCTCTATTTTTCAAACATCGTGAAGGCTGCGGTGCCTGACCCGAGCTTTGACCTGAACCTCGTGCGGAAGGTGGCGGCGGATGCGCAGGTGTCGGACCGGCCGACGAATGTGGAGCAGGGTGTTAAACAAGCGTTTGATGTGCTGGACAGGCACCAGGGGGGGACGCAGCATGTTTATCTCATCACCGACGGGCAGGCGGTGGGCTGGAAGCAATTTGACGATATCGCGAAGATGCTGCGCAATCCGGCGGTGAGGTCGAGCGTGATCCTGGTGGGAAGCACGGAGGACCACAACCTGGCGGTGAGCGACCTGCGGATGGAGAGCGCGATCGCGAGCGTGGGAGAGGCGTCGCAATTCGACGTGGAGGTGACGAATTTCGGCACCACGGAGGCGACTGCGGTGGCGGTGCGGTTGAGCGTGGACAACGAGCCTGCGTCGGACGAGGGCGTGATCGATTCCATCCCGGTCGGCGGCGCGAAACGGATCTCGCTTTTCACGAAATTCGCGACGGCTGGTTATCATACGGTGACAGGCGAAGTGAACGCGGACCATCTGCCGATAGATGACAAAAGGACGATCGCCCTGAAAGCCTTGGATGATGTGCGGGTGCTGCTGGTGACCGGCGACGATGACCCCGATCCCTCACAAAATGCGACGTTTTACCTGCGGCATGCGCTTACGCCCGTCGCCCCTTCGGAGATGGAGAGTTATTTCATCAAGACGAAGACGATCAGCCCTTCGGAGTTGGACACGACCAATCTGGGGGACTATGAGGCGATCGTGCTGGCGAATGTGGCGGATATCTCGCAGGCCGCGCAGGATGGGATCGCCGCCTATCTGAACCGTGGCGGGGGATTGATCGTTTTCCCGGGCGACAAGACGCGGGCGCAATTTTATAATGACAATCTCGCGAAGAAATACGGCTTTCTTCCGGCGACACTCGGCAATATCCGGGGTGACGCCGGAAAACAGGACAAGTTCGTGAGCCTGCAGGCGAAGGGTTATGACAACCACATTGTCTCGATCTGGAACGATCCGAATGCGGGAACGCTGGCGAGCACGCATTTCTACCGTTCCTACGAATTGAAACCCGTGGCCGGCCATACGGACCAGGCTGGTGAGCCGCAGGTGATCGTAAAGTATGCGGATTCCACCCCTGCCATCATGGAGCGTCCATGGGGGCGCGGGCATGTGATTCTTTTCAGCAGCAGTGCAAACACGGCATGGAATGACATGCCGCTGCGGCCGGTATATTTGCCGCTCATGGAGCGCGTACTGGGCTCGATCCTCGACCAGCAGGACGCGCGGTTGAATGTCACGGTCGGCTCGCAATTGGAACTGGTGTGCAACCCGGAGTGGACCGGCAAGGATGCGATCGTCACCCACGTCGGCGAGAAAAAAGAGGCGGGATCGCTGCGACGCATCAGCATCGTGAACGGAGTGACGCTGCTGCGGTTCGACGACACGGAAAAAGCAGGCCCTTACGAGGCCGCCATAAAGACCGATCCTCCTACGATCATCAAATTCGCCGCGCAATTTGACCCATCCGAATCCAATCTTTCGGCGGAACCCCAGGCCGAGTTCGATTCACTTGCTCCCGATGTGCAGGTGGTGCATTGGGGACCAAATGCCCACCTCGACGGGCAGGCGGGCAAGGATGGCGGTGGCGGCTCGGAAATCTGGGTGACGCTTGCGTTGCTCGTATTGATCACGGCGTGCTGTGAAATGACGATGGGGGGCGTCTTCAGCGCATCAAAATGATCCAATTCCTGCTCAAATTATTGGGGGTGAAAATCGACGGCGCCCAGGAGGTCTCCGCAGTGAGCCTGCAATTGCGGCACGCGAGCTGGCTCGGATGGATGGTGTTCATCGGGCTGCTGCTTTGTGTTTTCACATGGTGGGTTTACCGCTACATGGGCGGCCACAAGACATTGACCGCGCCGCGCCGGCGGTTCCTCACGGCATTGCG
>JBAVPB010000243.1:0-4023 GCA_049692655.1 Chthoniobacteraceae bacterium
ACCCAGCGCCGCGCCGAGGATCGCACCGCCCACCGCACCCGCCGCTGCGCCTTTGCCAGCCGGCGAATCACACGAGGTAAGCGCCATCACGGGCGCAAGCAGCAGCGTTGTCAGAAAAATACGGGAGTGTGTCATCATATAGGGTTATAAATTCGGTTACGGAATATTGACGGATGTTTTTTTTCGCTTATTCAAAAAATTGCCGGCCAGCGCGCAGGCGATCAAGCTCATCTTCCTCGCCTTGCTCAGCGAGTACCGCTGCTCCAGCACACGGAATCCGTCGCCCTGCATCTTGTCGAGCAGCTTTTTATAAACCCGGTGCATGATCTCCGCGGGCAGCATGCTTGCCGCATCTTCCGCGGGAAGTTCAGCCCGCGCCTTGGCATAATATTCACGCGCCCGTTCCGCCTCGAAAACCATGAGCTTGTGAAACGCCTCATTCTGCATCCCCGCCTTCAAGTCCTCGATGGAATAATTAAACCGGTCCAGGTCCTCCTGCGGCAGATAAATCCGCTCCCCATTCCTCCAATCCTCTCCAACATCACGGATGATGTTCGTCAATTGCAGCGCGAGCCCGAGGCTCACCGCATATTTTTTACAAACCGGGTTTGTGTATCCAAAAATCTCGATGCTCACGAGCCCCACCGCGCTCGCCACGCGGTAACAATAGAGCCGCAGGTCCTCAAAATTCTTGTAGCGCGCCCCGCCGAGATCCATCTCTACGCCCGCGATGATCTCGTGAAAATATTCCACCGGGACCCGGTATCGCTCGATCAGGTTCCTCACTTCACCCGCGAGTTTCGGCTCCCCGTCAAAGCGCGCCACCAGGCAGCGCCGCCATTCGTCGAGTTGCGCCCGCCTTTTTTCCACAGGCACCGATGGTTCATCGGCAATATCATCCACGATCCTGCAAAACGCGTAGAACGTGGTCATGTCCCCGCGCCTTTCACGCGGCAGCACGATCAATGCAAGCGCGAGGTTCGACTTGCTCGCCTTGGTGATCGCCTCTGCGCTGTCGGCTGCCGGTGTCACGCCTCTGCTCCTCCCTCCTTCAACGCCATCAGCGAATCCTTGCGGACCGCCCCGCCCTCGAGCTCGATGACACGCCCGCTGAATTTTCCGGCATCCCCCGACCCCGCGGTCAAAATCGCGGTCATGCCAAATTCCGCCACGACGCGCTGGACGTCGTCGATGAAATGGGCCAGCTCCTCCCCCCCGATGCCCGCCTCCATGTTTTCCACGATCAATATCTCCGGCTGGTTCACCAGCGCACGCGCCAGCGAGACCCGCTGCTGCTGCACGAAAGTCAGTTGCTCGACCGGGGACTCCGCAAAATCCATCATCCCCGCGAACTCAAGCATCGCCTCGGTCCGCTGCTGCGCCTCCTGCGCGTCAGCCCCGGATATTTTGAAAAGCGGCATCGCCACGTTTTCGATCACTGAGAATGACGGCAGCAAAAATGGCTGTGAAAAAAGAAAACCATACCGCTGGTTGCGGATTTCCGCCCGGGCTTCCTCCGCCAGCCCGCGCGTCCCCGCACCGTGGAAATAAATCTCGCCTTCGTCCGGGGCATCCAGCAATCCCAGCAACCGCAGCAGTAATCCCCTGCCGCTCACCTCGTCCCCGGAGAGCAGGTTCAGCGTCTTCGCATGGATCGAGAGCGACACATCCTGCAACCGCGCGAGCGGCTCATTGGCCGGCGCTTTCGCGCAGCTCACGCCCCTTGCTTCCAGGATGATGGCTCCATTCTCCATCGCTTCAATATTTGATCCAGTCCCCGGCATGCACCCGCCCTGCCTCGGACCTCTTGTAAAGGCACACCCACGACGCCAGCAGCCATCCGCTCACAAACGCGGCCAGCAGCGGGTAAAACAAACGCCACACCACGGTCACGGCGGTGACTCCCTCGTTGCTCGCAAAGCCGGCATTCACGATGCCGTTCACCACGTTTAAAATATAAAAATGCACCACCGCCACCAGCAGGAAACAGCCGATCGACAGTGCGTCCTTGCGGAGGAAATGAAAGTAATCCCGCAGCGCCTTGCGCAGCGATTCACTGTGGAAGGTGAGGATGATTTGGATGCCGGAAAACAGGAACAAAAACGCAACCATGATGGGCCGCGCAATGGGATCCACATAATGCGGCACCACGTCGTCCGCCGGAATAAAATGCGAGAACGGCGGCACATTCGCCAGGATCAGCGGCATGTTGATCAGCACCGTGCCCACGAACATCACGATGGCCGACCACTTCATCACAAAGCTGAAGCGCCGGATCGCGAAATCCAGCAGATGCTGGTGGGTGAAACTCAATCCCCTCACCCACGCATAGACCATCAGGATGAGATAAATCTGCACGCAGACCCCGAACATGATTTCAAACAGGGACGAGAGCCAGTTCACCACGAGCGAGCATTGCAGCAGCCGCAACCCCGGCAGGAAATTGTTCAACACTAGCAGCAACGGACCGTAGAGAAATACGTTCGCAATGGCCGCAACCGCACAAATAATGATTCCGAAATGGATGATCCATCCCGGCCCGCCGAATCTCCGGCGCAACGCGCGGGAAAGCACCCCGTGGTGCCCCTGCCAGTTCGCAAGAAACATCACGGCGGCAATCGCGGAAAACGGAAACGTGGTGATCAGCACATTGAAAATCCCGGCCACGCCTTCCAGTGCGGGCAGCCTGCTATCTTTCAGGATCGTCTTCAGCATTTCATCGGTCAGGAACCACGGGCGCGACCATTGGAAGATCGGGCGGTTTCCCTCCGGCAGGATGTAGTAGTAAAACACCTCCACCGCGATCTGGAAAACCGCGTAGCACAACCCGAAGACCACCAGCGTCCGCCACAGCGTGCCATACCGGCGCATGCAGCGGATTCCATCGCGCAGGCTCGCCCGGGCGGGGTTGAAGAACATCACCAGCAGGTAAACCACCACGGCCCCCACCGGCAACACCCAACCTTGCTTCATTTCCGTGAAAGACATTCTTAAAATCGACTCCGGATTTTCCTACAGTTTTTCAAACGCTTCCAGGTGCAGCACATTGTCCGGGGTCAGGAAGGCAGGGCCTCCCATCACGGCTGCGCCTATGAAGATTTGCGCGGATTTCATCGTCATCTCGACAGTCCTCAAAATTTCCTCGCCGCTGTTCCCCAGCA
Organism: Chthoniobacteraceae bacterium; assembly: GCA_049692655.1. Classification (GTDB taxonomy): domain Bacteria; phylum Verrucomicrobiota; class Verrucomicrobiia; order Chthoniobacterales; family Chthoniobacteraceae; genus DASZPK01. The sequence goes on from JBAVPB010000243.1 coordinate 3,162, forward strand.
CGATCATCCCGTGGTTCTGGATCAGGATCAGCTTTGGCATCATCTTGTATCTATCGCGCCAGAGGGCCAGTTTGCGTTTAACTTCCTTCGCAAGCGGCAGGCCGGGGTCGGCATACGACACCAGTGCCGATGAGACTCCGCGCGAGATCACTTCGTGCGCGATCGTGCGACGTTCCGCAAATTGACGCGCCCGCGGCGAGCCGATGATCTGGTTGATCTCCACCGGCTGCACATGCACGGCAAATTTGTTTTCATCGAGGCTGAAAAGATACGCAAACAGGATCGCATCGAGCGAAGGCTTCACCGTCCCGTCGCCGGTCAGCGCCTCCTCGAGGAGATCGTCGGACACGGCCTCCAGCGCCATGAACCCCGTGGTCTTCGCGGCATCCATTTCCACCATGTCCGTCGCCTCGATGGATGTGAGATACGCCCCGCGCCGCGATACGGTCAGGCGGTCGCCCGATTTCATCGCGCACGCCCCCTCGTCCCACAGCACCATCCGGGAAGGATGCCTGCCTATTGCATGCGAAAGTTCGATCAACTCGGATAATTCTTGGTCAGGCATTTGTATTTGTCCTTGGCCCCATGGGGATGATCGGGATGAACGTGACTGCGATTATTTGATCAGACCCCAATGTGAATTGAAAGGCCAATAAACAAGCAGGCCGTATCCCATGATGTTTTGTTGCGGCACGATTCCCCAGTAGCGGCTGTCAGCGCTGTTGTAGCTGTTGTCACCCAGTGCGAAATAACATTTCGGCGGCACTGGAAACACGGAGTCCGGCTCGGAAAGGTTCCCGTAGTTGGGCCCCTGGCCGTATCCCCGGTACCCGTCCTTGGCCGCCATCACGCGCTTGAAGCC
>JBAVPB010000244.1:0-6568 GCA_049692655.1 Chthoniobacteraceae bacterium
AGTCGAATTGTTCGGCGAGGATCTTGCGTACGGTTTTGTCGCGGTTGAGCCAGTCGAGGATTTCATGGCTGGGGAGGCCGTTATCGAGACGGCGGTTGAGTTTGATGCGGAGGTCGCGTGGAAGGCGTGCGATTTTGCCAGTTGTGTTCATTTAACCATAATATAAAGAGTTTCCATTTATGTCAAGCGAAATGTAAATATTGTGTAATTTGTATGAGGTAATTGTGGTGAGTGGAGAGATTTACTCTGGAGTTGTTTGCGACTCGATTTGTGGGAGGAGGAGGAACTTTTGGACAGGATTACAGGATTAAGCCGCCCGCCTCCGCCCCGGCTTTGTCTTCGGCTTACAGGATTAAGAGAGGTTGCTGAGGAGAATAGGACTGATGGGACCTATAGGACTTATAGTTTGCGGAGTTTGTTGACTGACGTCTTTTCATCAGGCGGGGCGGGCTGTGGAGTATGAGGGATTGCGTTTCATAAGTCAGTTTCGTACCGTAGAGGTTCACTGGCCACCCCCCATGCGGCTCTTCTCATTTTTTTCCCACTGGCGCAGGATTCTCGCCGGCTTGGCGGTCGTTTGTGTATTGGGCGTGATTGGCTTTGCGGGCTGGTTTATTTGGGCCATCAATTCCAATGAGGATAGAGAGGGCGAAATTCCCTTCAGGAATGATCACTCACTTGTGCTGCACAAGACGGGGCCGGGCGGCATTTCGTACACGGTCAATAATGCGCTCGCGACTTTCCGGCTGGATGTTGCGAAGCCGGACAAGAATTGCGAACGGATTTTTCCCAGCTATGCGGCTGCGCTGAAATTTGCAAAGGATGGCGGGCTACCCACGACGGCTTCCGTGCAAATGATCCATGGGAAGTGCAAGCAATTTGATGACGACCTGTGCGCCACGCTTGAGCAGGCGGTGCAGTCGGGGGCGGGGCATCTCCCCGGCAAACTACCGGCGCTGCAGCGCCTTGCGCAGAAGCTGATAGAGGCGAGGAACGCGGCCCCGGAGCAAGCGCGTCCCGCAGTGGAAGAGGCGTTGCTGCATGTGGCGACTGCCATTGAACTCGGCGGAGGAAGTGTCACGCTTGACCCGACGCTGGCGGCGAAGGTGGATGCCCGGAAAGCGGAGTTCCTTGGCAAACCGGTGCAGGCTGCGCCCAATGGGTTCTGGACCGAGAACGAGAAGCTCCGGCAGATTTTCCTGCAAGACCGGTACTTAATGCAGGGGATTTCGCTGGAAAATGAGACGGGGGTTTGCATGGTGATGGCCCGTGTCATTTCTGATGATCCGGAACTTGCGCTGGCGTTTGATCTTTTTCGCGAGTTTGACGCAAAGCTTACGAATCCGCCGATCCATGCGGGGCAGGATGTCGCTCTCGAGTCTCCGGGACGCGCTCTTTCATTTCGCGATATCGCCGGGGTGCTGCCGCAAGGCGTGCTGTTGACGGATTTACTCGCGCCGGCACAAGTGCAGCAAACGCATGCGAAGCTGGAGGCAGTCTTCGGGAAGGATGCAGGATTCGCCTTGATCAACTACGCCCGGAGCCCGGAATACAGTCTGCTGTTTGAAGCCGCCCGGGATGGAAATACCGCCGGCCGGAATGCATCGCTGGAAATGATCATCGACGCGATCCAGCGCGGCAAACTTTCGCTCAAGCCGGTGCCCAACTCCGGCTGGTATGATTACCAATGGTATGCGCTGGAAACGCTCCTCCTTCCCGAGCGTGCGGAAGAGGCTCCAAAGCTGACCTTGACCGCGGCCTACAAAAAACGGCTGGAGGAGGCATTCAAATCTTCCATCGCAAAAAACCGCGAGACGCACATCAAGCAATTGCCTGAAATCATGATGGGCACGATGAGTGGAGACGAGCCGACGCCGACAGTGGAAATCCACCCGGAATTTTCCGCGGAACCGACTGCCACCGTTTATTTGCGGACGGCGCGTGCGTACCGGTTTTTGCACACGGCACTCAACGGTGTGCTGGGTGATGACACGCTGAAGTCGCTGCGGAGGGCCACGCCGGGAAATCCGGACGGCCTTAACCTTGGCGACGAATTGAACCGGATGGCTTTGTTGTGTTACGGCATTCACCACATCGTCTCCGTGGAACTTGGGTTGCAGCCCGCCTACCTGCCCGGTGAGATCAGCGCGGCGGAACTCGATGAGGCAAAACAAACCGCCGCCCAATGGCTCGCGGGCGCTGCCGCCGACCCCGATCTCGCGCGTGATACGAGGATGGCGGCGCCGATTGCCGCTTATCCCGGTGGCGCGGTGGATTACTGGGCCACGTGCGGAATCCGGCTGCAACGGGTGAAATACGAATACAAGTGGGAGCCCGCCGTGGGCCCGGGAGTGATGCCGGTGTACGTGCCGGGCTACTATTACCTTCCAACCGACATCACCCTGGAATTTCAGAAACCGGGCATTCTTACCCGCGCGGAATTCCAACGGATGTGCGACTCGTGCATGGACGAGGCGTCGCTGCGCAGGCTGCTGGACGCGCCCGATCGTACCGGGGCGAGAGAGATATGGCGGGATGTTTGTACCGTTGCGCTCCTGCTGCTTGCGGGGATCGCATTGTTTTTTGCCTGGAAGGCGCGCAGGGTATTTTCCAGGCGTGTTGTGTTGTCCACGCTCGCGGTGGTGGCATTGCTCTTTGCCGCATGGGTTGCCGTGATGTTTTTCGACCAGGGCTACCGCACGAGGTTTTTTGTGAGACAGATCGCCAGCAGGAATTCTTTTTTAGCGATGGTTTACAGGGACCGGTATCGTTATCCTTTCTGGAAGAATAAACTAATCCCGCCTGCTACGCTGCGTGTGCTGGTGGATTTGTTACGCGACGCTGATCCCCAGGTGCGCTATGTCGCAGTCAACTACCTGGACACTATCCGGCTCGAATTGTCTGGCATTGAGAATGCCGAGGAGAATTTGCGTGAAGCAGCCGGGGATTCCGATCCGTTGATAGCCGCTCCGGCACTTTCCCTCCTGGGCTTTTTCAAGGATGACCGCAATGTTGAGTTTCTGCGGGCCACGCTGAAGGATGTGACAAACAATGAAGCCGTGCGGGCCGGAGCTGTTTACGGTCTTGGCAGAACCGGCGATCCCCGGGGGATTGACGATGTCGTCGCCTGCGCGCGCCAGACCAACGCAGGTTTGCGGGACGCGGCGGTTTACATGCTGGGGAGCTATGATGACCCAAGGTGTATCAACCTGATTGCGGAACTGGTGCAATCGCCAGATGTAATCGTGAGCAGCAGGGCGCTCTCGGCGCTGGATCGGTTCAAGTATTTGCATCCCGGACGGGATGTATCAAACACCATGGATCCGGCATTGCTGTCGGCGGCTTGTATAACAACATTTACGCCCGGCCACCGCAGGGGACTGGCCATGGACATCCATAATAATCCTACGCGACTTCTGGCTTACGAAAACATGCTTCTTGTCCCCGGATCACAGGACGCCAAATCCATGGCGGAAACCCAGGGTTATGCCGCGTGGGGTTTGGCAGATATGAAATCCGCCGCAAGTGACGCGATTCCGGCAATGCAGAAGGTGATTGAAGATCCGCAAACGGCTCCGGATGCACGGAAGAAAATCGAAGAGACGATCAAGTATATCCAGCGTTGATGGGGAGGGGATGGCGTGCTATGCACGGAGTTGGGATTGGGGTACGACAGAGTGTGACCCTTCGTGGGAATGAGGCGGTGTCGCCAAGGGGAAACAGAGTTTCCAAGACAAGTGCGTTACCAAACAGAGTTTGGTAACGAGGGAAAATTGTCATTTCTGGTCGCCGATTTTCAACGTGCCCAACCATTTTACTATTTGCCCGATGGCCGGCGTAAATGAGTTCTCCTTCAGCGGTTCCAGCAGTTTTACATCCGGAGTGTAATCGCCTTTTTCGACGTCCGGATTGAATTTTTTCAATTTGGGATGGGTGATTCGAAAATCGGCGGCGATGTAATATTGGCCGTCCTTGCTCAGGCCTTGGAAGATGTATTGCAATTCGTCATTCGTCGCGTGATTGCTACCGTCCTGCGTAAAAATAGTCATGTAGCCAATCCCGCTCCCCCATTGAGCATCAACGTAGTGAACATGAAGATCAAATCCATGGGCGGAATTGCGTGATGGATAATCGGGAAGATTGTTAACCGTTTTGTTATCATTTCGAAAAGCAGTAGGACGCATCTTCAGCAGATTTTGCAGAAGGCCGATGTAACTCTGTATTGTATTATAAGAAGCTGCTTTGGTGTAACCTATCCGGTAAACCCGAAGCGCGTTGACGCTGGGGAACGCATAGGAGCCAGCAGGAATCTTGTAGGCGCGGGCATCCTCAAGATCAATTTCCACGCATGGCGGAAAGTCATCTGGAAAAGGGCTGTTCATTTCTTTGGCCGCGCTGGTAGGCGTTCCTGGCTTGGTTATTATATAGGTTCGAGCTAGCGGTAGCGGGAATGTTCCGTAAGAAATCAGCGGAGGCACCGGGGCCACAGGATCTTCTTTTTTTCTTTGCCCGGCATTACACACGGAGACAGTGATGAAAAATGCAGCGAGTGTATGAGCGAACTTGTTCATGCGAAGTTATAGACCGTGTTCGGACGTTGATTATTCAAGAGTCAAGTGAGGCGTGGGGTTTGCGGGAATCGGCTGGGCTGCTAATACGACCGGCAAGCCCCAGGGGGTGCTGACGTGGGCCTGCCAGAAGACGCGGAGGACGTCGGAGCCGTCGCTGATCTCGGCTTTGCCGTGGAAGTTGCGGGTGAAGTTGCTTGCGTGGATGACCTGACTGACGAGCGGGCCGCCGTCGAGGTTGAGGGCGATGCGAAGGCCGAGCGGGGAGGCTTTGAGGAAGTCGCCGAGACGGTGGAGGGTGAAGAAGCCGGTTTCGGTGGTGCCGAGGATGATGCGGCCAGCTTCGTCGAGGGCGACGAAGTTGCGGGAGGCGAGCCAGACTTTGCTCTCTGCGGCGCGGTTTGCCCCGGCGGCGTCGATGAGCAGGGGGTAGGAGATCATGGCGTCGGGATACGGGGCGATGGCTTTGAGTGCATCGCGGTTTTGCAGGTCGATGATATCGACGCGGGTTCCATCCGTAACGAAAGCGCCATGGGCGGATTGGTAATTTGCGGGGCCGGCGGGCTGGTCAGAGCAGCGTAGCGGGGTGAGGGGGACGTGGTCCTGGCCGAAGTAGCTGCCGTTTACTACGACGGCTGCGCCGAGTTCGCGCTGCCATTCCTCGGCAGTGCGGGTGGCGGTGGGATCCCAGTGAACGGAGAAGTGGTAGTTGCGCGGGTCGAGCCTGGCGAGGACCATGTGATCGACGATGGTGTTACCGACACGGAGTTCGAGGTCGGCGGTATCGAGGCCGGGGGCGCGGGTTTCCCAGTGGAGCGAGGTGATGGTGGGGATGGGGACGACGGGTTGCATGGCGATTTGCAACCATGGTGGGCGTGTGATGAAAAGGAGCGCCCATGTGAACAGCGTGAGTGCGGCGATGACTATGGCGGCGAGGGAGAGACGGCAGCGTTTGGCAAAATGTGCGGCGATGAAGGTTGCGAGAGACAAGACGAGCAGGAGGCCGAATACGCGCAGGGTGAAACTCACGGCGCGATCGGCCGGGAGGAATTTCCAGAGGAGGGTTTGCAGGTTCCAGAGCATCGGGGGTGAGGCGGCGTGGAAATGACCATGCTATGTATGGGGCAGGGTGAGCGAGAAAATTTAAGGGGGCCTTTGGTGCATAGGACGATTAAAAGAAAATTGAGGAGGCGGTTCGCCTTGGGCTTTTCGGCGTGCCGCTGCATCTGGTTTTGTGTACGGGTGCGGTTTGTGTGGAAAATCGTGGACGTGACAGAGTTGGTGAATTTTTTGACAGGATTTTTTTGGATTATAGGATTACTGGAAACAGGCCTAATGGGATTTATAAGACTTATCGTTTGCTGAGTCGTTACGTAATTTGTGGGCCAGGGTTGTTAATGCCCTATGGTGAAGTAATCGAGGGTGTATCCGCCGGTCTTATTATACATTTTGAGCACGTGGGTTCCCGAGGTGAGGTAGATCGGGGTGGTGGGGCCGGCGGTGAAGTTGTAATAACCCCCCGTGTTGGGCATGGTCATCGTGCCGGATGTGAAGGGGACGGTGCCATCCTCCACGACCAAAGTGTCGTTGCTGTATTGGGTCGAGGCGTAAACGTTGAGGTTATATGTTCCCGAGGTGAGGACGGAGACGGTGTAGTTAAGCCATTCGCCCGCGTCGCAGTAACCGATGCAATATCTGTTGGAGGCGTTGCTGCTACCCTCGACCACAACGGGATCGGGGGATCTGTAACCGGACTGCGGGGCGGTGGCGATCTTGTGGAAGCCCTGCCCTTCGCCGCCGAGATCGTAGTTCTCCATTTCGATCGTGACTGATGATCCCGACTGGCTGGGAACTACATATGGCGTGCCCAGGAAGGGCGTGCTGACGAGGAACGTGCAGGTGTCGAGATACGGCCCATTGGCGAGAGAGATGGTGTTGTTGGTCCCGGAATTGAGCGGTACGGCCAGGTAGAAATTCCAGTAACCGACGCTGCCGCCGTA
>JBAVPB010000245.1:0-16189 GCA_049692655.1 Chthoniobacteraceae bacterium
GACTTGTCCGCAAGGCCCACGCCGTTTCGAATTTCACGTACTTCATGGTTGCTAGGTTTGCTGCAACGCTGGTTTTCCATCCTCCGTTTTGGCGATGCTGCATTACAGGGCTTTGGCCGATGGATTCATGATTCGCCCTCCGGAGTTTGAGCTAACTCATCCAGCCAGCAGGCCGTTGATTTCGTCCCAGGTGAGGGATTCGGAGAGTTGCTCCTCGCCGCCGAGGAGGTCCTGGATGAGGCCGCGTTTGCTGTTTTGCAGGTTGAGGATTTTTTCCTCCACGGTGCCCCGGGTGATGAGCTTGTAGCTGGTGACGACTTTTTTCTGGCCGATGCGGTGGGCGCGGTCGGTGGCCTGGGCTTCGACGGCGGGGTTCCACCACGGGTCGAAGTGGATGACGGTGTCGGCGCCGGTGAGATTGAGGCCGGTGCCGCCGGCCTTGAGACTGATGAGGAAGACGGGGATGCGGGCGTCGGACTGGAATTTTTGCACGACCTGGGCGCGGTCTTTCGTGGAGCCGTCGAGGTAGCAGTATTCGATCTTTTCCGCAGTGAGGCGGTCGCGCAGGAGGCCGAGCATGGTGGTGAACTGGCTGAAGACGAGGACCCGGTGGCCGCCGTCGATGACCTCCTCGAGCAATTCGTCGAAGAGCTCGACCTTGCCGGCGGTATCGACGGGCTCCTGGCCGAGCTTTGTGCCGAGAAGACGGAGATCGCAGCAGATCTGGCGGAGGCGGAGGAGCGCGGTGAGGACGACCATGCGGCTTTTTGCAAGGCCATTGGCATTCACGGCCTCGTTGATCTCGCGGCGGCTGGCTTCGAGGACCTGGCGGTAGATGGAGCGCTGCTCGTCGTTCAACTCGCAGTAACTGATCTGCTCGATCTTGTCTGGGAGATCGGCGGCGACATCGCGTTTCAAACGGCGCAGCATGAAGGGGCGCAACCGGCGGGCGAGGCGGGCCTGCGTGCCGCCGTTCTTATCGCGGACGATGGGCTGCTCGTAGCGCTCGCGGAAATCCTCCGCGGTGCCGAGATAGCCGGGCATGAGGAAGTCGAAGATGGACCAGAGATCGAGCACGGAGTTTTCCAGCGGGGTGCCGGTGAGGACGAGGCGGTGAAGGGCGCGGATGGATTTCACGGCCTGGGCGTTTTGCGTCTGGCGGTTTTTGATGTGCTGCGCCTCGTCGAGGATGACGGTGTCGAACTCGAGGTTGCGATACATCTCCGCGTCGCGACGGAGGACGGCGTAGCTGGTGACGATGACATCGTGCTTTGGGATGCCGGCGAAGAGTTCGCGGCGCTGTGGGCCGTGGAGCGCAAGGACGCGGAGGCCGGGAGTGAATTTTGCGATCTCGGCGACCCAATTGAAAACGAGCGATGTGGGGCAGATGACGAGCGCTGGGGCGTGGGGCGCGCCGCTCGTGCGCTGCGCCTGCAAGAGGGCGAGGACTTGCAGGGTTTTGCCGAGGCCCATTTCATCGGCAAGGATGCCGCCGAAGTTGTTTTCGCGGAGGAAGTGCATCCATGCGACGCCGTCTTTCTGGTAAGGGCGGAGGATGGAATCGAGGCTGCCGAGGGAGGGAGACTGGAGCTTTACCTCGCCGCGTTGCAGGGCGACGCGCTGGTTCCACGCAGCCGGAGCCTGGACCTGCCAGCCTTGCCGGGAGCGGAGCGTGGCGTCGAGGAAACCGGCCTGCACGTTATTGAGCCGGTAGCCGTCGGCGTGCTGCTGCGGGGCGCAGTCGAGCAGGACTTCCTGGAATTCCTCGACGGCGCCGGTATCGAGGAGTGCGAACTTGCCATTCCCCATGCGCATGTGGCTCTGACCGGAGAGGAGCAGGCGCTGGACATCGACCGCGGCCATGCGTTCGCCGCCGGCGGCGGTGTAGGCGACATCGAGATCGAACCATTGCTCGCCGGATGCTGTGATCTGGAAGCGGGGCTCGATGCGCTCCATGTTTTTGGTGGTGGTGAGTTCGAGACGTTCCTCAAGCGTGACGGTCCATTCCTTTTCGAGACGGGGATATTCGCGCGCGAAGAAATTCAGGACGGGGTTCTGGCCCTTGATCGTGTAGTTGGCTTTTGAATCGGGGCCGTTGAAACCGCAGCGCAACAGACGTGCAACAGCGGCGCGTTCGCTCTCGAAATTCCGTGTGCTGTAGCGCACGGGCGATGTGGGATCGGCGATCCAGAATGCCTCGCCGGGCGCGGCGATGCCTGGGGTGACGTTCATGGCGCCGTAGAAGCAGGCGAGCTTTGCCTCGATCATGGTGAGGCCACCTGCGATGTGGAGCTTAAATTCCGGGGCGGCGGTCTCGAGGATGAAGTCGTCCAATTCGAAATCCGCCTTCACATCGGAATCCGCGATGAGCTGGGGCCAGTCGATATTCAGAAATTGAGGCACGCGATGGCGCGGGATGCGGAGCGGGCGGTCGAGCATTCCATCAATGCTGGCGGGAAAGCCGAGCGGCTGGAGTTTTTTGTTTTGGAACACCCAGGATGTCGCGCCGCGAATAGTACCAGCGGGTGCCGCACCAGCGAGACGCAGAATGATTTCGCCTGTGGGATCGAGCGATGCGCGGATGGATAGACGCAGTGGTTCGCCGAGGATTTCCACGGCATCCGCCCTGCCGAGTGTGATGCCGGGGTGCCCGACGAGCTTTGGGAGGAGCGCGGAGAATTGTTCCGCGGTCAGCATGAGCATGGAGGGGGCGGCGCTTTCGGCGAGAGTTTCCAAGGCATCGAGCAGAGCGGCATCCTGCGCGGTGAATGCGAATGGGACGTCCATGGGCAGGGCATTCAAGGGCACGCGGCCTTTGCGCCATTTGGCCTCGACGCACAGCATCACGCGGCCTTTTTCCACAGCCTGCGCGAGGTTTGGCGGGAGGATGATGAATAGGTCGAGCGCCTCGCCATTTTCGCCGGGTTGTGTGCGGAGCAGGGATTTTATGGGAGGTTTTGCGGGGACTTTTATTTCGGCGGCGACTGGAGCCGATGGAGCGGTTTTTGCTCCAATAAAATGCATGCCCAAGGCGATGGAGTGGGCACAGATCATCCCGCGCTGGCGGGAGTCGCGGCAGGTGCAGAGGTTCTCTGCGTCGGACTGGCTTTTTACCTTGAGGCCGGCCCGGTAGCTGGTGTCGCCCTCCTTCACCAAGCCGGTCAGGAGGGGCGGTTCCCATGCGGAATTGAGCACGCGACCGCCCGCAACGATGGCACGCGCCTGCTTGACGACCTGCCAGCCGGCGAGCTTCATAAAAAACGCATCGTTTAATTCAATTTTGATCATGCTTTAATCCTAAAAACCGTATAACAGTCACCGTATCCCATGCTCCCCTGTCAACTACATCCATGCAGCCGCATCGTCACGATGTACGCCTGACCGGACGACCCGATGAAAAAGACGCAGAAATATCTTCGCTCGCTGCTGCTGGAACTGGCTGTCTATACGGCGCTGGTCGTCGTTTATTTTTTCGCCGTGCTGCATTTCCTCGGCGAGTGGCTCAAGCGTCTCTTCGACGCGAACAAGCTGACGTATGCGATCGTCGCGCTGCTGCTGATCGTCGGGCAGGGCGTGGGGTTGGAAATGATCACCACGAAACTCCTGAAACTCGTGCGGTCGAGGAGCGAATAACGCCATGGATTTCCTCATTTCAGGCACACATATCAATCCCGTCTATCTCGTGCTAGTGGGTTTCCTCGTGGGTGTGATGGGGGGATTTTTCGGCGTGGGAGGAAGTTTCCTTGCGGGGCCGGCGTTGTTTGCATTTGGCGTGCCGATGAATTTCGTGGTGGGAACGGACCTGGCGCACATCGTGGGAAAATCGATCGTGGCGACGAAAAAGCACCGGGCGCTGGGAAATGTGGATATGAAGCTGGCGGCGATCATGGTAGGGCCGACGATCGTGGGGGCGGAGCTGGGGGCGCAGTTGATCCAATACCTGAAACGGGTGTCGCATGTGGATTTCGTGGTGGGGATCGGGTTCATCGTGGTGCTGGTGTCGATCACGATATTCATGGGATGGGAAAGCTGGCAAACGCTGCAAATGCACCGCGCGCGCGATGACAAGCAAAAGGCTGCGGGGCGGAAACCGAGGACGCTCAAGGCAGGGAAGGATGAGTCGTCGTTTTCGCACATCACGAAACGCATCCAGCGCATGAACATCGCGCCGATGGTGAGCCTGCCCACAGCGGGGATCGCATCGATATCCGTATGGGTGATCGTGGTGATCGCATTCATCGGCGGATTTTTCAGCGGGTTCCTCGGGGGTGGCGCGGGATACATCCGCATGCCGGCGATGGTGTATCTGCTGGGAGTGCCGACGCATGTGGCGGTGGGGACGGACCTTTTTGAGATCATGATCTCGGCGAGCTACGGCACATTCACCCATGCGCTGAAGGGGAATGTGGATATCCTGCTCGCGCTGGTGATGCACACCGGAGCGGCGATCGGGGCGCAAATCGGGGCGATCGGCACGGAGTTCTTCCACGGGGCGCGCATCCGGCTGGCGTTTGTGCCGCTGCCGCTGATCGGCGCGGGTATTATTGTTTACGGACTTGTCACGGGGCATCACCATTGAACGCGATGAAGATTCTCATTTGCAGCGACGGCTCGGAACAGGCGGACAGCACGCTGAAGTTCGGGGCATTAATCGCCGCAGGCAACGGGGCTGCGGTGACGCTGCTCGGGGTGGTGGAAAATGCGGGTGACGAGGGACCGCTGCTCGATGCGCTGAAGCGCGGGATGGAATTTGCGAGGGGGCTGAACGTCAACATCGAGCTGCTGACAAAGAGCGGCGACCCGGTAGCGGAGATCAAGAAACATACGGCGGAGAAGGCTTACGACCTGGTGCTGATCGGGGCTGTGTACAAGGGGCATGCGGGGCCGTTCATCATGTCGGTGAAGGCTTACAAATTGATCAAGATCATTGGGGCGCCGGTACTGGTGGTGGTGGGAAAACGGCCGCAACTCAAAAAGGTGCTCATTTGCAGCGGCGGGCGCAGTTACATCGACAAAGCGATCAACCTGACGGTGAAAGTCGCGCTGCCGCTGGGGGCGACTGTCACGCTTTTCCATGTGCTGCCCGAGGCTCCCGCGATGTACGACAACATCATGGAGCGGACGGAAGACGCAGAGACATTGCTGGCTTCGAACTCGATGCTGGGCCTGAATCTCCGCCGTGAAAAAGAACTGCTGGAAAAAGCAGGGGTGAAAACAGAGGTGATGGTGCGGTACGGCGATGTGACGCCGGAGATCCTGGAGCAGATACGGGTGGGCGATTATGATCTTATCGTGACGGGATCATCCCCGATGGGAGGGGCGGTGCATACGTATCTCATGGGCGATGTGACCTCGGAGATCGTGAACCGCTCGCAGCGCCCGGTGCTGGTGGTGCGCGGAAGCGGGCACAGGCCGCGCGGAATTTTCGCGCTGGTAAAGCGGCTTTTCGGGCGCGGCGAGCGGGCTTGATCCGCGGCAGGCATCCGAAGGGCGCCCTTGGCGCGATGTGTAGGTTGAAGAGACCGTTCAACCCAGTAACAGAAGTATAAACACATGCGTACAATCCTTCTTCTCATCCTCATATTAATGCTCCTCGGATCCGTGCCCGCGTGGCCCTACAGTTCGGGCTGGGGCTACTATCCCAGCGGCGGCCTGATCGTGGCGATCGTGCTCGTGGTGCTGCTGGTGAAGGGTGAAGTCTAGCAGAGCGGAAACAGCGGCGGAGTTTTACAATGCGCTCTCGAGCGATTGCTGGGCATCCTTTGCCCGCTGGTAAAGCGCGGCATATTTCCGGCGGGGTGTCACGGCTTTGGGGAGCTTGAGTGGGGCTGGTTTTTTGCCGATTTTTTCGAGGACGAATATGGCGGCGCCGCGGAGGGAGGCTTCCGGCTCGGCATTCACATATACGGGGTGGCCCAGGACATCGGCCAGACGCTGGACGGATGAATGCGAATGGGCGATGCCGCCAGAGACGATGAATTTCGGAGCGGTTTTTTCCTCTTTCAAAACGAGATCGGCAATGCGGGCGATGCGGTAGTAACTGGATTCCGTAGTGGCTTGGAGGATGTCGAGGGCTGTGGTGTGCTGGGTGAGGCCCTGGATGACGCCAGGTTTGTCATCCTCCCAAGTGGGGGCGCGCTCGGCAGTCCAGAACGGGAGGACGGTGAGGCCGTGCAAGGGAGCGGGGCGTTTTGCCATTTCTCGCTCAAGGAGTTTGGAATCGTCTGTGAGTTTCAGTTCCCGTAGGCACCATGCGCGGAGGTTGCCGGCATTGCTCACCGCGCCGCCCATGAGGAAACGTTTTTCGTCCACGCGATAGCAAAACAGGCCGAAGGGCGACTGGACTTTGCCGCCGGATTTCATCACGCGGAGGGCGGCGCTGGTGCCGACATTGATGGCGGCAAATCCCTCGCGCGTGGCGCCCGAGCCGAGATTGCTGGCGGCCCCGTCGCCGATGGCGGGGAACCAGGGGACGGATTTCAATTCAGCGAAATGGCGGCAACCAGCGAGCGGTTCGTCTCCGGGGACGTTCAGAATGGTGTCGTCCATGTTAAAATGGGCGAGCAGTTCGCTGTCCCACTCAAGTTTGTCCGGACGGAAAAGACCGGTGCCACTCGCCATGGAGAAGCTGCAATTTGCAACGCCGAGAAATTCACGATAGAGCCACTCGGCGGGTGACATCCAGATGCGCACTTTCAAGTCGGGGCGGGTGCGGCGCAGCCATGCGAGTTTCGCGGGCCAGAACGAGGTGCGCAGCATGCAGCCTGTGCGGTGATGGATGGATTTCTCGGAAAATTCTTCGCGCAGCTTTGCGGCATCGGGGCGGCAGCGTGAATCCGCCCATGTATAAATAGGCGTTAACGGTTTGTTTTTGTTCCCCACCCCGATCATGCTGTGCCAGAAACAGGAGGTCCCCACGCCCGCGATGGGCAGGCGGCGGAGTTTGGGGTCGTGGTGGCGGATTTGTAAAGTCCTGCCGATGCAATTTTTTATGGCCTTGAAGAGCGTGTGCGGGGAGAGCTCCGCACCGCCGTCGGGAGTGTATTTTAATGCGTAGGCTTCCTGGGATGTGCTGGCGACCAGGCGGGTGCCATCGTCCGCAAACAACGATGCGCGCGAGGAGGATGTGCCGATGTCGAGCGCGAGGACGAGGCTCCTGTCTGACTTGCGGGGGCTCATCACTCGCCTTTCGCCCAGGCTGCGGGCGTGTTTAGCTGGAACAACATTTCGCCCGCCTTGGGGACGCAGAGAATCCCTTCATCCTCGCGGTCCATGAAATCCTCCTTGCGGATGGAGTCGGGGTCGCGGTAGCCGAGGTTGATACGCTCGCAGGTCTCGCGCGGGATGCGTGTGGCGAGAGTGACCCTGGCGCGGCATTTTTCAACGCCATGCTCATACGTGCCAATGCCGCGCACATGGGTGGAATGCGCGAGCACTCCCCACGGGTAATCCTTGAATTTGTCCCACTGCTTTAAAAAATAATCGCGGCAATGGTAACCGATCTCCTCAATGAGCCTGCCGTGCGTGATGGAGACCTCCGTAATGTGCGGCGCGTAGATGATGAGTTCGCCGCCATCCGCCAGCACGGGCTCAAGTTTGTACATGCACTTGCCGCCGGTCCAGACCTCGTCATACATCTTTGGCGCGCATGAGAGGATGGTGTGAAACGGATGGTCCTTGCGGGTGATGTGAAGCTTGCGGGACAGCTCGGAAGCCTCGTCCCAGGCTGTTTCCGGGCTGCCGATGAAAAGACCGGCGAAATTTGGGCCGTCCACGACCAAAGCAAAGCAGAGCTTGTCCACGCGGACCATCGCGCCAGCGCGATCCACGACTTTTCGCACGGGCGTCCATTTGTTGCCGATGATCATTGGGTTTGTGATCACCGCGCCGAGCCAGTGGAAAAAATTCAGGATTTCCGGGCCGGAAATGCCGGGGAATAGATATTTGTTACCACCGGAAAAACCGACGACCTCATGGGGGAATACAGGACCGACGATGATGATCTGGTCGTATTCAAAAATCAGCCGGTTTACGTTCACATTTACATCCATCGCGAACAGGCCTCCGGAAAGCGCGCTGATTTCGTCCGCAGAGATCACCCCCAGTGACTTGAGCGCGGCCGGGTTGTCCCACTCGTGATTGAAGAATTTCACTCCGCAATATTTGCCGGAACGCTCGTCGCTGGAAATTTCCAGCCGCTCGCAGATCGCGGCTTCGCTCATGGGTTGATGAGTGCCAAGGGCGACCAATACATCGAATGCGCTGGTGTCCGCACCGATCTGTGAAAAGAGTGTCTGGAATACAAGTCCCACAGGCGCGGTGCGCGTCGCATCCGGCACGATGAGCAGCACTTTTTTGTTCCGGTAATTCGCGGCAGGGCAGGCTTGTGCGACAAGTGTTGCTACTTGTTCACTGGTGACTGAGGAACCACCGGGCGCGATATGGGAGAGCGTGGACATAAAATAGGCTTACTAGATCAACATCAATAAAGGACGCTACAAAAACAGGGAATAGATTTTTACAAAAAAACACCTGGCATATATAATTCCAAAGAATGTTTTTGTCGATATGGAGACTGATCGGCACACCGCCTTTTCCCCTTTGCAATAGAGTTTGAGGAGCGTAGCATGCACGTATGACCAAAAAAAAATTCCAGGCCGTAAAAAAGCAACTGGACCAAGTGGAGGGTCTAAGCGAACACGAAAAAATCCTGTTCGCAAGAAGTCTGGCGGCCACACCGGACGAGCGCTGGAAAATGCACGAGAGCTTTCTCCGCTCGCTGAACTTATACACGCACTCGGCGAGGAAGGCATACGGTTTCAAATAGCAGGAATGTCCGCCGCCATCCTACAAGGTGTACCAGCCACGACGCTGGACACCGATATCTGGATCGACTTGCCCGAAAGACAATATGTGCGGATTTTAACGATCTGCCGCCGATTGAAAGCCCACATTATGGCGCGAACCGTGGTCGCTTTGCGGAATGACACGCTGGTCAATTTTCTTTACCGGGTGGATGGTCTTGGCTCTTTTGATGTGGAAGAAAAAAATGCCGTTCATCTTGAGTGGTTCGGAATACAAATACCTGTCCTCCCGCTTGCGAGTATCATTCGCAGCAAAGAAATAGTCCGACGCGAAAAAGATCTCGCCCATCTGCCATTGCTGAAAAAGGTCGCACTATCAGCTGACAGCTTGAAAAAACGAAGGCTGGCTTCTCCCCGCTCAAAGCCAAAACTCCCTTGAGTATAACTCTGCATCGGCCAATTAAATCGTCTGCGACAAAAACCCGCCATCGACCCGGAGATCGGTGCCGGTGACGAAACCGCTCGCTGCGGAACTGGCAAGAAATACGACGGCTCCGATGAGTTCCTGCGCCTGGCCGAAACGGCCCATAGGCGTGTGACCGAGGATCGACTGCGCCCGAGGCGTCGGCGTTCCGTCATCATTGAAAAGCAGGCGGCGATTCTGTTCCGCGGGGAAAAACCCGGGTGTGATCGAATTTACGCGCACACCACGAGGGGCCCATTCGCGCGCGAGAAATTGAGTAAGGTTCAGCACAGCGGCCTTTGCGGCGGAATAGGCGATCACGCGGCTCAACGGCAAATGCGCCGAGACGCTTGCGATATTGATAATGCTGCCTTTTTCCCGTCGCGCCATGGCTGGACCGAATTCCTGACATGGCAGCAGTGCGCCGCCGACAAGATTGAGATCGAAATTTGCGCGCCAGTCATCCGCGTCGATTTGCTCGAAGGCCCGCTCGGCTGTCACCGTCACCTTGGGATCATTGCCGCCTGCTGCGTTTACGAGGACCGTCACTGCGCCGAGGCTGGCTTCCACTTCGCGGTGCGCCTGCGCGAGGCTTTCCTTGCTCATTGCGTCCGCTGTGAAAAACTGCGCATGACCACCGGCATCGGTGATTTTTTTCACACGAGCCTCGCCACGTTCGTGATTGCGTCCGAGCACGGCTATTTTTGCCCCGGCCTGCGCGAGACCCTCCGCCAGGGCTCCGCCCAATACTCCGGTCGCACCGATTACGACCGCCACTTCTCCACCAAGATCGAATAGTTTCACAGCAGATTATTTAGCAAGGTCGGATTCAATTTCCAGTGAGATATCAACATCATCACCGACCATCGCTGTTCCCTCGACCAGCTTGTTCCACACGAGGCCGAAATCGGAACGTTTGATTTTCGTGGTCGCCTCCCAGCCGGTCTGGGGAGTACCGTCCACGCCGTTGCCTTTGCCGAGGAATTGCACACGCAGTGTTACTTCCTTTGTCACCCCGTGAATCGTGAGATCGCCGAGCACGTCCGCGTTTTCCTTGTCGATCTGCCGGACTTTTTTGCTCTTGAAAGTCATCGTGGCAAATTTTTCCACATCGAAGAAATCGGCGCTTTTCAAATGGCCATCGCGTTTTTCATTGGAGGTGTCGATGCTCTTGACCTGTATGTCCGCCTCGACGGAAGAATTCTCAGGATGATCAGGATCGATGTTGATAAGCCCCGTCACATCGGCGAACCGGCCTGTCACCTTGCCGGTGAGATGCCTGATTTTGAAACCGATGGTCGAATGCACCGGATCGATTTTGTAGGTTTCGGTGGTTGCGAAACCATGACTGACGGAGAACGCCAGAGCCACGGCAACAAGAGGGGTCAAGCAAGTTTTGCGCATAGTGAAATGACTTTAGATGGTTTTTCCCGCCAATCAACAAGTGATCAGCAGCAGCGGATTAATTTCCGGCTGGTGGCAACTCGACAATCTCAAACCAGTATTTCTCAAGCGTCTGCAGCACATCCACAAGCGCTTCAAAAGTGACCGGCTTCACAATGTAGGAGTTCACACCGAGATCGTAGGACTTGAATATATCCTCATCCGCCTTGGAAGTGGTAAGGATCACCACCGGGATCTGGCGGAATTCCGGATCGCTCTTGATCTCTTGCAATGTGGTGCGCCCATCCTTCCGGGGCATGTTCAGGTCGAGGAGGATCAGCCCCGGACGCGGCGTCTTCTCGCCTGCATATTTGCCGGTGTGCCGGAGATAGTCCATGAGATCCTGCCCGTCCTCAACAAAGCGCAAGTCATTCACAAGCCGGCCTTCCTGCAATGCCTCTTTCGTGAGATTGCGGTCATCCACATCGTCGTCGGCCATTAAGATAGTGATTGGGTTTCGTGGGGTGCTCATAGGATTTTGATGATTTGTTTCACAGGAAGTCTTACAATGAATGTAGCGCCTTCTCCATCAATACTTTTTGCCATAATACTTCCTCCGTGGCGATCAGTAATTTTGCGGCACACGGCGAGCCCGATTCCAGTCCCTTCGTATTCCATGCGGCCATGTAATCTCTGAAAGAGGGCAAATATCTTTTCCGCGTATTCCTCGCTGAAGCCGATGCCATTATCCTCCACCATGATCTGGCACACCTCCGAACCCGGCAGCGCCCCCGGCAGTTGATAATCGCTCACCTCGACAATCTTGGCGGAAATGGAAACCACCGGCTTCTGCCCGGGCGGATGGAATTTCAAGGCGTTGCTGACCAGATTCTGAAAAAGTTGCCGCATTTGCGAAGCATCCGCCTCGATCTTCGGCAGATATCCGACTTCCACGGAGGCTCCTGTTTGCTCGATGCGCAGTTCCAGGTCGGAGACCACACCGTTTGCCACGTGGGCAAGATCCACCGCGACAAAAGGCTTGTTTGCGCTGCTCACGCGCGAGAGCGTGAGAATGTCGTCGATAAGGATGCGCATCCGCTTTGCGGCATCCTGCATGCGCTCCAGATATTCCTCACCCTGCTGGCCGAGGGCTCCGCCGCACTTCATTTTCAGACGGTCACCAAATGCCATGATCTTGCGGAGCGGCTCCTGGAGATCGTGCGATGCTACGGAGGCGAACTCCTGCAGCTCCTGGTTGCTCCTTTCCATTTGCGCCGCAAAATGCCGCAGTTGTTCATCCGCGTGTTTGCGCTCGGTGATGTTTGCACTCACGCACACCAGCCCTACCATTTTTCCGCCGGTATCGCGCAGGGGCACCTTGCTCGTGGAGTGCCAGAAAAAATTACCGTCCTTATCCACGGCTGGCTCCTCATGGTTGATCACAGACATTCCTGTCTCCATCACCTTCTGGTCCACTTCCTGGTAAATCGAAGCCAGATCAGGCGGGAAAAAATCAGCGGGTTGTTTGCCCTTGATCTCGCCCACACTCTGGACTCCCAGATATTGCCGGTGAGAAGCGTTATCCAGTATGTAGCGGCCCTCGAGATCCTTCACATACACATGGTCCGGGATCGTCTCGATGAGAATGCTGAGAAGATTGCGTTCCTGCGCAAGTTCCTCCTCGACACGGCGTCGTGCTGAAAAATCGCGCAGGATCATCCATGTGGCCACCGCCAGAAAAAAAGCGCCCGCCAGCGTCCCCATCACGATTACATTCGTGGTCTTTTCCCCGATCTGGACGAATGCACTGCCCCGGTAAACAAGGAGATGGTGCTCGTCTGTCCCGAATGCATTCATGATCTCGTAGATATCCGCCATCAACTCACGGTCATCCCCTTTTTCAAACTGCGCGGAAGCCTTCTCCCAGCCTTCCAACTGGCGGGCCGTGATATTTTCCTTCACCACCGCAAGTTTGCGCATGATCAAGGGCTCCAGCTTTGCGAGGCGCTCCTGCTGCGTGGCATTATCCGTGGTCAGCATTTTCAATTTATCGAAATCCTGCCTGATCAATACCCACGACGACGTATAGGTGAGCAAGTAAAGGGAATCCCCGGTGATGAGGTAGCCGCGCTCCCCGCTCTCAGCTTCCATCAGGTGGCGGAGCAGCGTTTCATGCGTTTCCAGCACCTGGTGGGAGTGTGCAACGAGTGTGGCCGTCGCCAGGAAACTCGTCGTGCTCCGGTGGGTGATCACCGCGATCAATACCAGCAACGAAACCGCCAGCCCGAATCCCAGGATGATTTTTTGGAGGATCGAAAAACTGAACGCAGGTTTAGTGGGAGCCGGCATGTTGCTGTGAATATGGCGGAGGGGGTGGGATTCGAACCCACGATGCCTTGTGAGCATGCCGGTTTTCAAGACCGGAGCCATCAACCACTCGACCACCCCTCCAGATTACTCGTCGAAAAATTAGCACAACAACCCATGGAGAGGAAAACAAATACCTTGTACCCGCAAGTAAAAATGAAGCGCTCCAGCAATAAAAAGTCCCTTTACAAGGCGTCAGGGCGCTGTTTTTTTCGCAGGGCGTTTTGATAATTCGACGCCTGCGTCTTCCACGTACTTGCGTAAAATCGCATCCTGGTAGCGCTGGATCCGGTAATACCAGAGGGCAAATCCCTTGATGCACATGTAAATGCCGCCGAGCCCGAACACCACGAACAACAGCCCCGCCATTTGGAAATGGCGCGTCTCGTCCGCCAGCAGGCGCGCCTGCGTCTCCTGCTCTATCCCGCCGACAGCCTCGTCCGCTTTCGCCCTATCGAGCGCGGATTTTACCGACTTTAGATCCGCGTTCAGCAGGTCCACTTTCATCCGGCGGCCCGTCACATCGGAGAGCATGGTGTTTTGCTCATCGGTGATCCGCGCAAGGGCGTCGGCCAGCGCCGGGTTATCGCTGCGGGGGATCTTCTTCTGCCGGTCGAGGGCTTTTGTTTTTTCGTCGAGCGCCGCGTTTCTTCGGGCAAGTTCCGTGTTCTCGCTATTAAACGTTTCCGCCTTGGCCCTGAACTCGGCTTCCAATGGCAGGACCGCCTCCCTTTTGCCACCCATGCCCACCTTTAAAATAGCGCTCTGCTTTTCAGTCTCCGCCATGCGGATCTTCTCCTCCCGCATCAACCGTACGGGATACGAAATGGCAAATAGAAGCGTCACCAGCCCAAAGATGGCCACATATTTGTAAAGATTATCGGCGGGGGGAGCGGGCATCATGTTTTTAGATTGAGCAGCCGGTGATGACTCTTCCATAGTCATTCCGTGGCTTCCGCAAACTACGGCAAAAAAATGATTTTGCGAGCATTAGTCCTCCCGGCGGTATTGTGCGCGGCGGCCTTCGGCGGCAGGCTCGATGCCGCGGAGAAGCCTGCGCAGCCGCCCCGCGCCACTATCAGCGTCGGCTTCGATGGCTTTGTAAACTGGGACTTCCATCACCGCATGAAACTCGTGGGCTGGAAAACGACCGCCCAGGTCATCCAGCGCACCCTCGATCTCTGGTATCCGCGGCATGCGCGGTTTTCGACCATGGAAAACGGCTCGCCGGATGCGTTTGAGGCGTTCCTCCACGCGCTGCCGGGGAAAAAGGACTGCGACATCAGCATCGTCTATCTCGCCAGCCACCAGTCGCCTGTGGCCGAGTGGGATTACACCCAGAGAAAATACCTCACGCTCAGAAGGGCGCTCCAGGAAACCGACGTCACCCCGCATCCCGGCCGCATCGTTATTCTCGATGCCTGCTACTCCGCCGCCGCGCTGCATTATCCCATCTGGCAGCAAAAATTCGCGCCCGTCACCCTTTTCGCCTCCTCCGCGTCCGAGGAAACGCCCGACGTGAATTTCCATCACTCCAGCCCGGTCAATTTTGCCCGCCGGTATCCGGAAGCCTACGCATGGCTCAAAAAAAATCTCGGCTGGGGCTGGGATGGGCGCATTAGTTACCTCGGTTTCGTGTGGGTGCAGTCTTTTGTCACCTCCAAGTCCCCCCCGGCCAGTCTGGACGACTGGGTTCATTTCCTCCAGCGGTGCCAGGCTGTGTCCGACGATTATCGAGCCAATGTCAGTCGCATCCCCTCCTCGGAAGTCACTGCATCCATCCTCGGTCGCAGTGCGTATAGTCCCGTGCAACAAAACTCCGGCGACTGAAACACCCTGCACACACCCCTTTTCCACCCCGTATCTCTGTAAAACAACCGTGTTGCATATTTACCGCCTGTAAGATACAACCCTTCCCTTCCTCCATGAAAGCCACTGAAAAAATGGATCAGTCAAGCGTTTTTGGCAGGATGCTTGAGGGATTTGCGCTTTACGAAGTCGTGCCGGACGCAAACGGCGTCCCGGTCGATTACCGCTTTCTCTATATCAATCCGGCATTTGAGAGAATCTCCGGTTTCAAATCGGAGGATGTCGCCGGGAAAACGATCCGCGAAGTGATACCGGACACCGAATCATTCTGGTTTGAGACTTGCAAGAGCGTTGCCACCACAGGCGAACCGGTGCGGCTGGAGAAGTTCTCCCCTTCGCTGAACAAATATTTCGAGGTCAGCGCCTATGCCCCGATCAAAGGCCAGTGCGCCGCGATATTCCTGGATGTGACAGAGCGCAAGCTCATGGAGGAGGAACTGCGGGAAACCCGGGCGTTCCTCGGCTCCCTGCTGGAAGCCACACCGCTGCCGATCTATGTCGTGGATGCAAATACCGAGTGCTACCGCATGGTGAACCGCGCATGGGAGGAGGCCGCGAAAGTCCGGCGCGAGGATGTCATAGGACGCTCCCCCCACGACGTCGTGCCTCACGCCCTCGCGGAGCAATGCCTGAAATCTCTCCGTCACATCAAGGGTTCGGCGCAAAGCACCGTGGAGGAAATCATCGCGGATATGCCGGACGGCGCGCGGATTTTCCATACCGTGAAATTCCCACTCAAGGACGCCATGGGCCGCGTCGATGCCGTCGGCACGATCGTCGCCGATATCACTTCCCATAGGCACGCCGAGGAATCGCTGAGGGAAAATGAAGCCGTCCTGCGCAGTTTCTTCGACAGCCCGGGGCAGCATCGCGGCATTGTCGAGATGGAGGAGGATGACATCCTGCACATCTCCGTGAACGAAGTCGCCGCCGCCTTCCTCGGGCGGACGAAGGAATCCATGCGCAATATGCGCCTGAGTTCACTCGGATTCTCCCCTGCCGAGACCGTCATGTGGCGCGAACGGTACGAGGAGAGCAAATGCACGGGACAGCATGTGCGGTTCGAGTTCCAGTATCATCGTGAAAATGAAGATTCGTGGTTCGTCGCCAGGGTCAGTTATCTGGGCGATTACTCCGGGCGGTCGCGTTATGCCTACGTGGTCACCGACATCACCTCGCGCAAGAAAGCGGAGGCCGACCGCGAGAGACTTCTGGGAGAATTGCAGCAGGCGTTAAGCGAGGTGAAGACTTTGACCGGCCTGCTCCCTATCTGTTCCGCCTGCAAGAAAATCCGCGATACCGC
>JBAVPB010000246.1:0-9718 GCA_049692655.1 Chthoniobacteraceae bacterium
GGACTTCCCCGACGCCGCAAACTGCCTGGATCAAGTCCCACGGCGCTTCGTTCATGTCGAGCGGTCCATCGCTCCAAACTGTGAAGTAATTCTTCCAATCCGGTTTTGCGGCCTCAACCATTTCAAAGCCGGGTATCAATGGCATTTCCTCGATAGATCCGAACAGGTGTTGCGCCAGTTGCGCACCGGGTTGGCCTGTGACAACAAGACCGGCTGTTCCGGTTTGCGTTGGGGCAAGCTCAAGCCATTTGTCGGCCCGGGTCCATGTTTGAAAAGCATCCGCCACCTGTACTGCATCGCTTTCTTTCAAACCCCAAGCCACGAACAAATTGTGCAGAATCTGCCACTGCGCGGTCTGAATAATTGTATTAATATTCAGGCGCGCCCCTTCGCTGGAGACATGAGCCTCGAAAGATTCCCCCGACCTGATTGTCTGGATCAACAGCTTATCTCCCCGCTTGATCAATGGATGCAATCCGATGGCTAGGCCCGCCTCGGCAAGCTGCCTGGCCCGGAAATTTTTTTCCAAGGTGGTTGTTTCCTCCAGGTCGTAATGGACATACTCCACCACTCCGAGGACTGTCACCGACATCATCGTAATGCCCCAGAGTACCATGAGCAGCGCGGAAGCCTGCAACGAGGAAAGCTTGCTCAATTGCCTGTTTGATAATGGAGCAGGAGTTCTCATGGTAGCGTTACCCCCTCCCTTTGGATCGGAGGCAACCAGAACACGTATTTTCCAGCCCCCTCTTCGGTGGTTAAGGTTAATTCTGCGAATGCCGGTCTGAGTGCAGTATCCTTCCAATCACTCATCCAGATCCCTGCATTGGGTTCGTAGAACCGCCATTCCACTTTTCGCAAATCCGGCACCAGGACGAGCCAGGGACGCTTGGCCGTACCGCCATTCAGGTAAGAACCGATCTCTTTCTCCGAATCCTGCAGGATGCTTAAACTGAACAATCCCCCCACCTGTGACCGCACGCCAAGTATGGTGGTGGAGGTGGCGTTTTTCTCATCGCCCCACGAGAAAAGCCGGGGAGAATTCCTGAAAACCAGTTCCGGTCCGTAATTCTCCCCCTGCTGCACAATACGCACTTCGAAAAGCGCCGTGGCTGGGAGCGAATAAAATGTCTTTCTGCACAGTTCAAGGAATCCACCCAATTGCTGGGTACGATTTTCCCGTGTTTCGAGTTCCGAGGTGCCACGGATCGAAGCATCCACCATGGCATAAAGCGCTCCCGCAAGAAGGACGAGAATGCTCATGGCCAATGTCACTTCGAACAGGGTGAACGCCTGCTGTCCGCCATATTTTCTGGCCCGGCCATTTTCGCCTGAAAGCCTGTCAGGGTTGATAAACATAAGTCTGGGCGACCTCCTCCTCCACGCGGCTGCCTTGTTTCCACCGGGCGGTGATTTTAATGTTAAACAATCCCGTCAGAGAGAAGCTGTCCTTGCTCCTCAAATTCAAGGGGCTTATCTCTGTCTCGTAGTTGATCCCGCTGGCATCGAGCGGGGATTCTTCCTTCCCTGCGACCAGGCGTTTGATCCGGATCTCAGCCATTTTTGATTCGAGATTCCAAATCACGCTATTTTCCCGGCGCATCTGCACGGAAGCCTCCATTGTCTCGTTCAGCAAGATCGCCAGAGCCACAGCCACCATGGCAAAGATTGTCGTGGCCAGCATCACTTCGAGAAGGATGTAAGCGGATTCAGAATTTCCGGTCTGATGGAGAAAAAGTTTCACGGAAAGTGGTAGGTTTCCTCCCCTGCCCTCGCCGTGAGCGGATTAATGGTGAACTCGATCCAATCTTTTCCGTTCTGAAAATGAATCCGGATCGGTTCGCAGAGGCCCGTCGGCTGAAATATCCAGGACTCATCCTCCGGTTTGCCAAACTCCTTGTCCCCAAAACGCTGCACGGCATAGCTCATTCCGGAAGCCATTGTATGACTATCGACCACGTCCGCATGCGGGACTTTCACGGGAAGGTAGGGCTCCAGCAGGAAGCTTTTCCCGGTAAATAGAATTTCGTAGGGGCGATCCTCCGAAACAGCCAGTCGCCTCGCAGTCCTGGCAAACAGCAGCAGCGCATTTGCATGCTGCCGCAGTCGCTCCTCGGCCAACAGGCTCGAGGTAACGGGAATTGCGATCCCGGCAATCAGGAGAAGAATGAAAAGGACCAGTCCCATTTCCAAGAGCGTAAATCCCCGCTCGGAATCCCTATGACATCTCATCGAGTCAACGGTGCGTCGAACCCGGACTTGGCCGGACTTACCCGGACTTACCCGGACTGTATTGAGGGGCTTCAATGGAGTGGGAGCGACTTTGGTTGGCATGCCGGGTCTCCAGTTCGCCGCAAAAATCCACGATAGACCGCGTCGCCATCGCTTCTTTTTTCAGAATTTTCTTCTTTTATATTCATTACACTAAATTACCAATTAAACATCAAATACGCAACATTTATTTTATATTTATGTTTTGTTGGTGAATATTGTGGAGGGTGAAATCCGGATTGCGCCCACTTAACTAGTTGTTCACGTTCCAGTTACCCATCTCCTTGTCGTTTTCCTTTCTCTCCGCGCCGAAGGAATAAAGATCGAAACCATTGGGATTTTTGAGACCGGGGTTTCGATAATTATATGGCATGCCCCATGGATCCTCGGGCAATTTTTCCATCAACTGGCGCCAGCGCCTTGGCTTTGGATCAGTAGAGGGCTCCTCAACCAGCGCCTGCAATCCCTGCTCGGTCGTGGGCATGTAGAGATTCTGCATTTCGTAGGTCTTTAATTGCGTGGTGATCGTGGCGATGTCCGCCTGAACCCGGCGCTCCTTGGCGATATCGAGGTTGCCGATCAAGTAATAAATACCCGCCCCGAGGAGCACGGAAATGATCGCGAGCACCAGCATGATTTCGATCAAGGTATAGCCTTTTACACGGCGGAATTGATGGGAGGTCTGTTGAGAGAAAGTGAGGTTTTTGGGATTATTCATATTGAAAATAGATGGTGTGTTTTTTGATTTTCACGCTGCATGGGAAAGTTTGCCAACATGCTCAAGTTCCACTTGTTACGGGATTAGACGGGGCTTCCGCCGGTTGCTCCGGAGCGACTTGCTGGACAACCGGCGCCTGCTCCGGATATTTCAATTGCAGCAGGAGTTCCTTGACCGCAAGAGGACTGGCAGTCCCCGACGGAACAACATCTTTCAAGCCCACTTGAAATTGATTATCGCCAACCTTCAACTGTGAGGCGGAAACATAGATCACTCCTTTACGCCACCCGACATACTTGGAAGGCAATCCGGCATCGGCTTGATAACCGGGATCATTTAAATCCGGAACCTCCATGGAAATATCCCCTGCCGGACTGCCATTCAACGTCAGCACCACCGGCTTTCCAACCGGTGCGCCGGAGAGCCGGATTTCCAGCCGCGCAAACTGCGGCATAGACTGCAATGCGGCTACAAACTCCACGCCCGCTTCGATTCTCACCGGTTTGTCATCGAGGCTTGCCGTAACGACGGAATTTCCGATCTGATCCGCCAGTGGCAGGGGTGGAGCGCCATTCACATCCGAATCTTTAAAAACCTTCCCCGTGGCATCGATGAGTGAGGATTGCTTTGCAGAGTCCGAGAGAGAAACGGTCGAGGGATCGACCCATTCAAAATGAATCCGCGAGACATCCAGGGTGGTTTCACTGGATTGCAATGTAAGAGTTCCCGAGGATGAAAGCGTCGAACGTTTAATGAGGACCGTCCGCTGATTGGGCATGGCGATTCCTTCAAAAAGATTGTCGCTGAGCATCTCGCTAGTCCGGGCTCCAGCCCAAAAAACCCTTAGGAATCCTCCCATGGATTCGGTGAAGTAGAAAGTCACAGCCAAATCCGATTGATCGGAAGGCGGTGTGATGGGAAAGCCCACAGTCGCGTGTGCGGAAGGCAATGCCGTCGGCTGTCCAGTCATCCATGGAGGAAGCGCCTGCTGTGCGGTTGACTGTTCCAGATTAAAAGTAAAGCTCCTCTCTGCATCCTCCGTCGCGCCAATACTGGAAAGAGCAAGAAATAGACAGACCGCTATCAAAAGGACATTCATGGGGAATATTTTACGGTTTGCACCGCAAAATTTTCAGATGTAAAACGCTTCCCGCGTGACCGACCGCACCGAGTGTGCGAATGGTGTTCGTATCCGCGGCCAGATCAGCCTCCAAAATGGCAGACGCTACTGATGGAGCCGGCTGGCTTCGACCGTGTGTGTATTTTCTAAATATACGAAATCTGGATCGCATGCCCAAACTCTGTCGCCCGAATGTGACAATCGCGCGTAGAAATGGTTACGATTCTGTGAACTTCCTGAGGACAATATTAAAGCCAGGCTTAGGAAAGCCCGCTGACGCCCCTGAAATAGGAAACAGTTTTGGGTGGCATCCGGTTTGCAATTGGAATTTCCAAAAATCAACTTGAAGCAGCCGATCAAAAACCTGGCAACCGCGGGAAGCATTACATGCTATGCCCTATAAACCTCGGAGCCAAAGCATGGGGCTCCAAAAAGCAGAAGAGTGAAGGCACCGCCCCCACCCTTCCATCCATCTGTCGAAGCTGGTCTCAAATAGTGCTCATTTGAGCCGCAGTCATTTTCATAAAACGACAACCCCCCTATCATTCCGATGGCGAACCAAGGAGGCGATATACATTTTAACAGCCATCACTGCCGAATCCACTGGAGGAATTGCGAGCGCTGTAACGTAGTGAGTCTCGTTGTTTTCCTCATACGACCATGCATAACAGCGTTTAGCCATTGGGTTTTGGGAGAGATCGAAGGTCTCAACGGTGCCATCCCAAAGAATTTTACCGCGAAACATTTCAGTTACGGGGACGGATTCCACATGGGAAACCCTGCCTTCGATTTTTTGTTCAATCTTGCCCTTGAGTTTGTCTATTCGCTCACTCATTTCTTGATTCTCGCACCATTACCAACACCAGTCCAAGAAGAATTTTCCGTGGCTGGTTCAGGTTTTTCAACAGCTCTGGACAAATAAATTTTTTGTTAATTTTTAAAGCTGATTTTCAGGGTATAATACAGAATTTTTGGCGCTAATGAGTCGTCGTTATAAAGATATCAATGCTTCCATGGAGTGCTCAAAGCAGTCCCGTCTTGTAGAAAATAAGACGCTATCGTGTGTCATAATGATGGCTTTCGCCGATATGCTAACAACTGTAAAAATCCTTCCGGTGGATTTTTCCCGATAGTTTTTACCATTCATCATTTGATCCAGCATCTGGCCAAAACCTGTATTTTTGAAGTTTTCCCCGGTTGAATCCATTACCCACTAGGCAAGCCGCAAGGGCGTCCACGTTTTCAGCCGCGCTTTATGCTCCTGGAACGGGTCCGCGATGATTACACCGTAAAGCCTGATATCGTTAGTAAGGAAGCTCACCTCTGCCGCACGGGAACTGTCGAGCGGAAGCAATTCGAAAATCTTATAATCTCCCCCCGCAATAACGTACCGGGCGGTAAGACGGTACCCAAACCTGTCCAGGTTCGACGGCTTAACTTTTTGACCGATCTCGAAAAAGCGCTCGCATTCCGATTGCCGGCTGACCCAGTTTGACTGATCCAATGGCCGGATGGGGTTCATATGGACTCCGGGCCGAAAATAACGGGCTCCAGCATAGACTCCAACGGAAGCAACATTCGCCTGGGGCAATGCGAGCCTTCTCCGTCTCTATGGTTATGAAATCTGAATGCCATACCGAATGATAGCCGACAAGTTGTTACAATCGCGCGTAGGAATGGTTACGATTTGGTGAATTCGATGCAAAAATAATTTGTTAAAGAACATTGTGCATCCAATCCTCCAGAGAAACCAATCGGAGCCAAAGTCGTGGTGGTTCACTATCACGATGGCTCAAAGCCTCAAATGCTGACTTTTGGAGATGTCTATCTTTTGTATTGGATGTGATTCTGCATTTGCATTTTTGCAGCGGGCTGTCTGCTGGCGCCTCGGATTATGTCCGCGCTTTATGTGAGATGAGATGCCAGGACGTTGGTGTGTAGTTCTAACTCCGTCACCCCCATCCGGGGGTTTGTCGATTTTGTGACGTTGGTTACCCGGAGCTCCTCCCGCCGAGGCGGGATGCGCACCGGGCTTTAATTCCGCCGCACCCTCCGGGCGCTGGATAGAAATGCGGCTACGCCGGTTTGATCGCATCGTGCTAGGAGATCACGATCCACCATTCTGCGGCTGCGTCTTTATTTGGTTTGGCCTGATGTACCGGCTTTTCACCCCTGCATTTCGCGTTGCATTAATTTTGCGAGGCGGATGGATTCGGAGTCGCCGCTTTCGAGCAACATGCGGAGCATTTTTTCACGGTCTTCGCGGGGGCGGTTCTGGCCGAGCTTGAATTTGCCTTCCATGCGGGTGATCCCGATTTCGAAGCCGACGATGGCTTTTTTCATGTTCGATTTCATCTCGGGTGGCAGGTTGATCGTCCAGGGATCGGGGCGTCCGGATTCGTGCTTTTCCACGGTTTCATTGAGGATGTTGTCGAGGCCCTCGTCGGTCTCGATGAGTTTTGGGAAACCGTAAACGTGGACGGTGGCGTAGTTCCATGTGGGGACGGCGACTTCGGTCTCGTACCACCTCGGTGAGATGTAGGCGTGGGGTCCGGCGAAGATGACGAATGCCTCCTCCTTTTCGTGGAAGAGTTTCCAATGCCGGTTTGCTCGCGCCATGTGGCTCATGAGCTTTCCTTTTCCGCCCTGCCCGGGTTTGTAGAGGAAAGGGAGATGACTGGCGAAAAAGGAGTCACCATCCTTCGAAACAAGGGTGGCGAAGCTGTTCGACGAGATGATTTCCTCCAGCTTGACGGGATCGGTGATTTCAAATGCGCTCGGGATGTACATTTACGATGGTGGCCGGAAGTGGTCACCGGCGGGTGGTTCTCGATTTACCGAAGCTAGGTTGCCGGTGCGGAATAGCCAGATTTTTTACGACCGTGGGATCGTCACTCAACCCATCGAGACGTCCCGTTCCATCAAAAGACTTCCTATGACCGGCTGGGAATTCCACGCGTTGCGGGACTTCCGGATATCGCAAAGGCCGCGCTTGCGGGAACTGGCGGCGAAGTCAAAAAGGGTGCGGCCTTTGCCGTTCCAGGAAATTTGTTCCGCCCGCTCGAGCGCCTGGGTGACATTCAGCCCGGCGCGGTACAGCAGGTTGAAAGCGTGATGAAGCTCGCGGCGCTGGTCCTGCGTGAGCCCCGCTTTGCGAAGCCCCACGCGATTGAGGCCGATGACGCTGTTGTGCCCGGCGGCGATGGTGAATGGTGGGATGTCCTTGCTGAATTTGCTGTTCCCCTGGACAAGGCACAGCTCCCCTACGCGGATAAACTGGTGGAAGACGCTGCCGCCGCCGACATAGACGCGATCCTGAACCTCCACATGCCCGGCAAGCAGCACGTTGTTTGCGAGGGTGACGTGGCTGCCGACCCTGGCGTTGTGCGCCAGATGGGAACCGGCCATGAAATAATTGTGATCGCCGACTGTGGTTTCGCTTCCCTCCGCCGTGCCCCGGTGGATGGTGCAATACTCGCGGATCCTGTTGTGACTGCCGATGACGACCCTGCTTTTTATATCCGGTGAGAATGCGTGATCCTGCGGGTCTCCACCGATGACGGCTCCGTAGCCGATGACGTTATTTTCGCCCAATGCCACCGAACTGCTGACAATGGCGTGCGCCTGGATGACGCAGCCGGGGCCGATGATGGCGGCGCCTTCCACCAAGGCGTAGGGGCCTATTTCCACGCCTTCCCCGATGGTGGCTTCCGGACTGACAATGGCTGTGCGATGAATCTTCAACTGTATGAAAATTTAAAAGTGAATCGCCGGGACCGGGTTTAAAAAACGGGCGCGTGACCGTGGAGTATATTTACGTCCAAGCGATGCAGTCTTTGCCCCTATTCCCCCACCCCTCACCAGTTACGATTCCTCAGAAAATATCGGGAAATGATTTTAAATAAAATCGGGGATCGCTTGGAAATTATATAGGTAAATTTCTTATACCCCGGGCAGCGATATTAATTACAAGGCGGTGGTGTTTGGAAAAGGATTTTTTGGGGGGAATAGGACTAATGGGACCTATGGGACTTATAAAAGTTCGATGGCTCTCGTCCACTCCCCGGAAGGGCCATGCCTCAGTGCCGGGATGAAGCCCCGAAATCGTGCGTATGCGAGCAGGGGCGGCTTGGTTTTACTTTGCTGCGCGGTTTGGAACCGGCGATGAGTTTTTTCAGCAGTTTTTCGTAGGCGGCTGAGGAAATGGGGAGCATGACGGTGGCGTCCCTTAGTGAGGCCATGAGGATGGCGTTGATCAATTCCACCGAATGCATGCCCTCGCTGGCTGGCGACAGGGGCGGCTCGCCATGGAGAATGGCGGCGGTAAAATTCCGCAGGATCCCGGCATGCTGGCCGCCGCGATGGCTGGGGAGCGGGATGGTGACATCCCAGCAGGCGGGCCGCGCATAGTGCTCCGGAGACTGCGCGCTGAACCCGGACATGGGGACTTCGTTCCGGCGGAAAGTGAGGGTGTGGCCTTCGAGGACCATGAGGCCATTTTCACCAGCGATCTCGAGGCGGTTAATGCCGGGGGATTCCCCGGTGGAGGCGATGAAGTTTGCGGTCATGCCATCGCCATACTCGAAGATGGCGGAGACGGCGTCCTCGACCTCGATGTCGTGATACCGGCCGAACTGGCAGAGGCTGCGCACGGCGGCTGGCATGCCGAAGATCCACTGGAAGAGGTCGATATTATGCACGCATTGGTTCAAGAGTGCGCCGCCGCCCTCCCCTGCCCATGTGGCGCGCCATTCGCTCGACTGATAGTATGCCTCGGTGCGAAACCAATCGGTGATGGTCCATGTGACGCGGCGAATTTTTCCGAGGTCTCCGCCATGCACCATCTGCCGGATTTTTTGGTAATAGGGGTCGGTGCGCTGGTTCAGCATGATGGCGAATACCTGCCGGGAATCCTTGTGCGCGCTGAGGAGGCGTTCGCAATCGGCCTTGTGGACGCTGAGCGGTTTCTCCATGAGGACGTGCAGACCGGCCTTCAGCGCGGCGATGCCGATGGCGGTGTGGGAGTAGTGCGGAGTCGCGATGAGGATGGCGTCGATGAGGCCGGAGCGGATCATTTCCGCGGTATCGGTGAATGCGGGGATGGCGGGATAGGCACCGAGGAGTGTGCTGTCCGAATCGCAGACCGCTGCGAGCTGGCAACCGGGGGCTGCGCCATCCACCAATAACTGCGCGTGGTATTTGCCCATGTTGCCAAGACCGGCGATGCCCATGCGTACGAGGGAGGGGTTTGTGCTCATTTACGTGAAAGCAAGTGCAAGGAAAATGCCCCGCGACGTCAAATCAAAAACTCCAGGCGGTTTTCCGCTGCTGCTTTTATGTGGCGGAGCTAGTGGAAATCGCAGGGCCGGGGACGGGCAATTTTTCGCGGGATTTTTCCGAGAGGGCCTTGAACGCGAACCAGCCGAGGAAGGAAATATAGGCGAACCAGGGGATGTTCGACCATGCGATCCATCGGTGCAGGACCGCGGCGGTGAAGAGGCCCTTGTCCCAAGGGAAACCGTTGTTAATCACTGTATAACAACGGAGCAGGAACAGAGAATTGGTGAAAAGAAGAAACAGCCACCAGCGGCGGGCGTGTTGCAGCATGA
>JBAVPB010000247.1:0-3442 GCA_049692655.1 Chthoniobacteraceae bacterium
CGCGCAAGAAAGCGGAGGCCGACCGCGAGAGACTTCTGGGAGAATTGCAGCAGGCGTTAAGCGAGGTGAAGACTTTGACCGGCCTGCTCCCTATCTGTTCCGCCTGCAAGAAAATCCGCGATACCGCCGGATCGTGGTCGGACGTGGAACATTATATCCAGACAAGGTCCGACGCCTATTTCAGCCACGGCATCTGCCCCGATTGCATAAAGACGCTCTACCCCGACATGCCGGAGCTGCATTAAAAAACTGAACGTCCAAAGTTAGACGTTGGATGTTTGACTCTTCACCCTTTTAACCTTTTAACTTCCGCCTCTCAACGCCCTCTGGCGCAAAGCATGGTCGCACAGCACCAGCGCCGCCATCGCCTCCACCATAGGCACCGCGCGCGGCAGCACACACGGATCGTGCCTTCCCCGTGCCGCCAGCTCCACATTTTCCCCACTCGTGGACACAGTCTGCTGCTTCTGCGAGATCGTGGCCGTGGGCTTGAATGCAATACGGAAAAAAATCGCCTCGCCGTTGCTGATTCCCCCCTGGATGCCGCCGGAGAGATTGCTCTTCGTGCGCACCTTGCCATCGCGCATTTCAAATGCATCGTTGTGCTGCGAACCGGTGAGCAGCGTCCCTGCAAAGCCGGAGCCGATTTCAAAACCCTTCGTCGCAGGCAGGCTCATCACGGCTTTCGCGAGATCGGCCTCCAGTTTGTCAAACACAGGCTCGCCCCAGCCCGCCGGCACTCCACGGATCACGCACTCCACCACCCCGCCCACGGAATCCCCTTCGCTCCGCATTTTTTTAATCAGGTCGATCATCTTCGCCGTAGCTTCCGGGTCGGGACAGCGCACCATATTGTTTTCTACCTGCTCGAACTGCACAGTCGCCGGGTCAACCTCAGCCTCGATTCCCTGGATAGACTTCACGTAGGACACGATTTCCAGCGACGCGGAAAATGTCGCGAGCACTTTCTTTGCGATCGCAGCGGCTGCCACGCGGCCGATCGTTTCCCGCGCCGATGCCCGTCCCCCGCCCTGCCAGTTGCGGATTCCATATTTGGCCTGGTAGGTGAAATCGGCATGCGAGGGGCGGAACGCCGTCTCCATCTCCTTGTAAGCTTCGGGCCGCGCATCCTTGTTGCGCACGAGGATCGCGATCGGCGTGCCGGTCGTCTTCCCTTCAAATACGCCGGATAAAATCTCGCACCGGTCCTCCTCCGCGCGCGGCGTCACGATCTCGCTCTGGCCGGGACGCCGCCGGTCGAGATCGCGCTGGATGTCCGCCTCGGTGAGCTCGATCAGGGGCGGACAGCCATCGATCACGACACCCACACCTCCCCCGTGCGATTCACCCCACGTGGAAATACGAAAAAGCTGGCCGAACTGACTGGACATATCGCTCATCAAACAACGCCCGCGCCATTCAGCCAATCATAAAAATGCCGCGTGGTGCGTTCCTTTAAACACCAGCTATTTCTTAGTCATCACAAACACCCCGTCCCAGCCCTGCGGCACCGGTTCCTTTTCAAGCTCGGCGCAACGCTCGATATAAACCTGCGCCAGCTTGTCCGGGGGATGCAACATGAGCGCCTGCCGGAATTGCGACCCCGCATCCGCAAATGCCCCCTTCATATAGAGCGCCATCCCCTCATCATAGAGGCGCATATATTCCACGAGCTTCCGGTCCGGTTCTCCGGCGCGTTCGCCGATCACATAATACAGCTTCACCGGCTTCTTGCGTCCTTTCACCTGCACCAGCCCCGCCACCTGCATATGGAAAAATTCACCCACCAGGTTCGCGGCATCCTCAGCCACGAGGAGGTCGATCGCATATTCCTTAGTCACCCCCTCTATGCGCGAGGCGAGGTTCACGATGTCTCCGATCGCGGTAAAATTCATCTGGTGTTTTTTAGATCCCAGGTCGCCGACAATTGCCTCACCGTAATTGATCCCTATTCCCACCTTCAGCGCCTTTTTCCCGGAGGCCACCCATTGTTCGTTGAGCGCAGGCAGGCTGTCCCTCATCCGCAATGCCGCAGTCACCGAGTCGCGCACATCCTGCACCGGGCCGCGCGACTGGATGTTCCCCCACACGGCCATGATCGCATCGCCTATGAATTTATCGAGACAGCCGTTGTTTGCGATGATCGGCTCCACCATCACATCGAAATATTCGTTAAGCTGCGCCACCAGCGCATGAGAGTCCGTGGCCTCCTCCGTCATCGAGGTAAACCCGCGCAGATCCGAGAAAAGCACCGCGATCGGCTTGCGCACACCGCCGAGGGTATTGAAATAACTCGCGGGATTATCGATGATCTCCTTCACGATCTGCTTCGAGACATACCGCTCAAACTTGCCCCGGATGCGCGCCTTCTCCCGCCGCTCCACAAAGAAATCCCATGAGAGCGAAAACACACCGCTGGTGCAAAGGGTCACCAGGGGATTGAGGGCAAAGATATATAAGGCAGCGGGATTATAAAGAATCTGCGCGACCACGAGCCAGATCACCACCACGCCGCCGATCAATGCCAGGCGCAGCAAGGGTGATGGAAATTCCACGCAAATCAGCCACGCAATCACACCGGCGAGAACAATATAAAGATAGACCGAATTTTCAGGATTCTCGGTGACAAAATCCCCCTGCAATGCGGCATTGATCGCGTTCAAGTGCAATTCGGGACCAGGCATCGCCCCAAAGGGAGTTCTCACAATGTCCTTCAGAAAATCCCCCTCCGGCCCCAGCAGGACTATTTTGTCTTTGAAGAACTTGCCGCCGTCATATTCCGGCGTGGCCCACTTTTTTGCATCGAAGATATCGCATACTGATTTCGGCTTGAACGTCCCCGGTGGCCCCGCGAACCGGAGCCGGTGAGCTCCCGTTAAAGGAACCGCACTTCCGTTTCCCGATTTTTTCAAGGCGCCGGCGGCAAGGGAATACAATGTCTCTTCCCCGGCCTCCGGCCTGTCTCCAAAAATATCCGACATCGTCCTTCCGTAATAGGCACGTCTTATCACCTCATCCCGGTCCGGCCAGAAATTGACATACCCGACGCGACTATCGAGCGGGGATGCAGACTGGATCAGGTCTTCCGACGGCAGTTGCAGCGTGGAGGTATCCCCCTTCCGGGTGGCCTGCACGAAATTACTCCCGATCACCACATGGTCGCGGTATTTATCCAGCGCCTCGTGAAACGCTTCGTCCCCCTCGCGTGGAGTGGGAAACATCAAGTCCATCACCACCACTTTCGCGCCCGAGGCGATCAGCTTGTCCATGATGAGCGCATAGACCGGACGAGGCCATGGCCAGCCCTGCTTCATGAGACTCAGCGCGGGCGAGGCCTGGATTTCCGTGTCATCAAATTGATCGAGCTGGATCGAATCCCGGTCTATTGCCAGGTAAACCAGCTCCGGCCGCAGTTTCGCCCGCCTGCCGAAATATCTCGCAA
>JBAVPB010000248.1:0-2806 GCA_049692655.1 Chthoniobacteraceae bacterium
GATCGACCGTATGCTGGTCCATCACCGCGAAAATCACGCCAAGCTCCTCATCGGCACAGGCAAGGCAGATGAGATCGCCGCGCTCGCAAAGGAAAAGGGAGTCGATATCCTCATTTTCGACAACGAACTCACTCCCGCCCAGCAGCGCAACTGGGAAAAAATTTCCGGCATGCTGGTGATCGACCGCCAGGAAGTCATCCTCGATATTTTTGGCAAGCGTGCCCAGACCCGCGAAGCCCGCCTCCAGGTGGACCTCGCCCGCATGGAGTATTACCTCCCGCGTCTTTCTCATGCATGGTCGCACCTTGGCCAGCAGGGTGGCGGCATCGGCGCAAAGGGCGAGGGTGAATCCCAGCTCGAGCAGGATAAACGCAAGGTCCGCGGCCAGATCGACCGCCTGAAGCGCGATCTCGTTGCCGTGCGCAAGCAGCGCGCCACCCAGCGCAAGGACCGCAAGCGCGACCCCGTGCCGAACGCGGCGATCGTCGGCTACACCAATGCCGGAAAATCCTCGCTGCTCCGCTGTCTCACCGGCGCCGATGTGTTGATCGAGGACAAACTCTTCGCGACGCTCGACACCACCACGCGCAAGATCGAGCTGCCCACAAACCAGCCGTTGCTCATCACCGACACTGTCGGTTTCGTCCGCAAGCTCCCGCATCGGCTCATCGAGGCTTTCAACGCGACCCTGGAGGAGGCGGTCATGGCCGATTTTCTCATCCATCTTCTCGATGCCAGCCAGCCCGAGGTGATGAAATTTTACGAGACAACCCGCAAAGTCCTCTCCGAACTCGGCGCGGATGAAAAACGCATCCTCGTGGTCTTCAACAAGATCGACAAACTTCCCGATGCCTCGGTGATTCCTTCGCTCCGCCACCATTTCCCTGGCTCGCACTTCATCTCGGTGCATACGGGGGAGGGGATACCGGAGTTGATCGAGCTCATCTCCGCGTTTGTCGCGGACGATGTCGCCACGATCAACGTCCAGATCCCGCAAAGCCGCTCCGATCTCATTGCGAGGCTGCACCGCGACGCACTCGTGCTTTCCACCGATTACATCGGCAACGATGTAAAACTCAGCGCCCGCGCCTCGCGCCGTACCGCCCGCGATTACGAGGAATTTCTCGTGAAGGCAAAGCCCGCAACGGTGGAGGAGCCGGACGCGCAGCTTGCGTAGTGTTTAACTATTGTTTTACATGCGCCCCGAACCGAAGAAACGCGTCGATATCAGCGCCCCCCAGGCGCCGCTCGCTGGCGTAAACGCAGCCTTTGCGAATCTCAATCTGCCTGATCTCCCCGGGGGCCCGCCGCCCTCCCCGGTGCCTTCCATGGCAAAGGAATCACCGCAGCAGATCTGGAAAATGGGACGGGTCGTCCTGCGGCGCGAGACCGCCCATCGCGGCGGCAAGACCGTGATCGTGATCCACGACTTCGCCACGCATCTCCCGTCATCGGTCATCGAGACCATCGCAAAGAAGGTCCGCTCCGCATGCGGTTGCGGCGGTACCGTGAAGGATCGCACCATCGAAATCCAGGGCGACCAGCCCGCAAAAATCCGCACCGTGCTGGAGCGCGAGGGCTTTCAAGTGGCCGGCGTGCGCTGATTGCATGCGGTCTGCTCGATGAGCGGATCAGCTCTTCGAGGTGACCTGCCGTATGATCGCTTCCAGCCTTTGGATATCGATCGGTTTCGTGAGGTGCGCGTTGAATCCCGCTTCCATGCACCGGGCGATATCCTCCTCCATGCCAAAACCGGAGAGGGCGATCGCGGGCGTCTGGTCGAACTTCCTCACCTCCCGCAAAAAGTCCATGCCCGTTCCATCAGGAAGCCCGAGATCGCATAGCAGCAAATCGAAACGCTGCTCCTTGACGAGTTCCTTTCCTGATTCCACGGAGGCTGCGGGATGAACATCGTAACCCTGGATCTTCAGCAGACGCGACATCACTTGTGACGTGTGGCCGTGATCTTCGAGCAGAAGGATTTTGAGACTCCGTTTCTGATCATCGGCCCCTTGCATCGACATCAGCGTGGATCGCTGCGAGGGCGGCACGGTGGGGAAAGTCACCGTCATGGACGCTCCTGTTCCCGGCCCGTCGCTCGTCGCGGAAATCGTCCCGCCCAGCGCATCCACCAGGGATTTTGAAATCGCCAGCCCAAGCCCCAGTCCCTCGTAGCGATGGCTCAATTTATGTTCCCCCTGCTCAAACGGCAGGAACAACCGCATGAGCGTTTCCTTCGAGATGCCGATGCCATTGTCCTTGAAAGTGACCGTAAGGTTTCCCTCCGCATCGTTGCCGGTGGTGATGACGATGGTACCGTTCTCCGGGGTGAACTTGGTGGCGTTCTTGAGGAGGTTGCCGAAAATCTGCTGCACCCGCGCAGGGTCGATGTTCGCGTGATGTTTCAGCGCGTCCAAATGTGTGGTCAGCGAGAGATGCTTCCCGTGCATTTCACTCATGTACATCGTCACCACGGACTCGATCAGGTGATGCACATTCTCCACCTCCAGTGTCAGGTGCAGGATGCCCTTTACTATTCGTGTCAGGTCGAGGAGATCGTCGATCAGCCGCGCTTCCAGTTCGATGCTGTGGCGCAGCATCTGCACATCGTTTTTGAGTTCCGCGGGTACGGAGTCGTTCATGTCCCAGATGCTGAATGTGGCCAGCACCGGCGTCAGCGGTGTCCGCAATTCATGCGAAAGCATCGCGAGGAATTGGTCTTTCAGGCGGTTGGCATTTTCCGCCGTCTCCTTCGCCCGTTCGAGTTCCTTCTCGGCATTTTTGTAGGAGGTGAAATCCCTGAACA
>JBAVPB010000249.1:0-16128 GCA_049692655.1 Chthoniobacteraceae bacterium
CAGCTGATCGGCATCAGCTCCGTGAAAATGGCATTCACACCGCAGGGAGTCCCGACCCAAGGCCTCGGCTTCGGCATCCCCGCCTCGGTCGTCCGTGACAAGATCGAGGAATTCAAGCACCCGCAGAAAGTCCCCGTGATCGCCGCCTCGAACCAACCCGCCGCCCGCCGCTACTTCGGCTTGGAACTCCAGGATCTCACGCATGATCTCACCGACGCCCTGGGCGTCGCCCCGGACATGGGGGTGCTGGTCACGGATGTAAAGGAAAACAGCCCCGCGGAATCCGCCGGATTCAAGCGGGGACTTGTCATTTATAAAATCGGACGTTATGACATCAACTCCACCCAGCAGGTTGAAACCTTGCTGGCGAATGTAAAACCGGGAACGGATGCCGACTTTATCGTGGGCGCGGTGCGCCAGGTGGGCCGGCGCCAGATCGAGCAGGTGCAGAAGGTTTCGCTCACGGCAAAGTAGCAGGGCGGTATTTGGAGAAGAGAGATTCAGTCATAATGATCAAAGTTGAAAATCTGAGTAAACGCTACGCGGGCGTCACCGCGATCAACAATATCAGTTTCGAGGTGGGCAAGGGTGAGATCGTCGGCTTCCTGGGGCCAAACGGCGCCGGCAAAAGCACCACCATGCGCATCCTTTCCAGCTACATGCCGGCAACCTCCGGCACCGCTTCCATCGCGGGCTACGACGTCTTTGAAAACTCCCTCCAGGCCCGCGCCCGCATCGGCTACATGCCGGAAAATGTCCCTCTTTATGCCGATATGCGCGTCACGGAATACCTCAACTACCGCGCCGCCCTCAAGGGCGTGAGGGGACGCCGCATCCGCGAACGCGTGGGCGACGTGAAGGAATTGTGCAACCTCAAGGATGTTGAAAACAAAATCATCGGCACCCTATCGAAAGGCTACCGGCAGCGCGTGGGCCTCGCTGATGCCCTCGTCCACGATCCCGACCTGCTCATCCTCGACGAACCGACCATCGGTCTCGATCCGAACCAGATCCGCCAGGTGCGCGAGCTCATCAAAAACCTCGGCAAACGCCACACCATCCTCCTCTCCACGCACATCCTCCCCGAGGTGGAAATGACATGCAGCCGCGTGATCATCATCAACAAAGGCCGCATCGAGGCATCCGACACCCCGCAAAATCTCCTCAGGCAGCTCCGCACGGCAGGCGGTGTCCGGCTCGAAGCCAAGACCGGCGCTGACAACGGAATTGCGGAGCTCACAAAGATCACCGGCGTGAAGGATGTGACTGCTGAGAAAGATGGCGAATGGAGCACATTCCTGCTCCGAGTGGAGGCAAATTCCGATCTTCGCGAGGAAATTTACCGGCTCTCCGTGGACCGGAAATGGACGGTGCGGGAACTCTCCCGCCGCAAAGCCACCCTGGAGGATGTCTTCGTGGAAATCACCCACGCCGATATCTGATCACCCGTCGTTTCGTTAATATTTCCAACCGACCAATTTTTCCATGAGACAATTTTTTATCCTTCTCAAGCGCGAGGTAGCCGCGTTCTTTTATTCCCCCGTGGCTTATGTGGTAATGTTCTGCTTTCTGGGGCTCACCGGCTTCACCTTTTACATCGCGGTTTCATTACTCAACCGGGGCCCCGCCGAGGCGACGCTCGTCGAGGTCTTCTTCAATCTTCTTCCGTTCTGGATCTGCGCGCTGCTTACCTTCCCTCTGATCACGATGCGGCTTTTTTCGGAAGAGTTCAAACTAGGCACCATCGAGCCGCTCATGACCGCCCCTGTGCAGGACTGGCAGATTGTCCTGTCGAAATTCACAGGAGCCCTCATTTTCTACATCATCCTCTGGATGCCGAGCGCACTTTATTTCCCAATCTTTGAATGGGTCACCAAGGCGCATGCCGCATGGTCGCCGGGTGCGTACTGGGGGAGCTACACGTTCATCCTGTTGCTGGGCATGTTTTACCTTTCCATCGGCTGTCTCGCCTCCGTGCTTACCAGCAACCAGATCGTAGCCGCGATCCTTTCGCTTGCCGTGATCATCATGCTCTTTCTCGCCGGGCTTCTTTCCTATTTCGTGCTGAACGTCACCCCTGCCTTCCACGATTTCACCGGTTATTTTTCCTCCATCGAGCACATGGGGAATTTTTCACGCGGCATCTTCGACACCCGGCCCATTGCTTATTACCTCTCGATGACCACGCTCACACTAGCCATTACCTACCAGGTCTTCCAATCCCGTAAATGGAAGCTGTAAACGAAACAGCAAACGCTTTTGTAACAGAAGACGCACAATAAGACATGGCCACTGAGAACTCTCCGCAAGAAGGACCCAAGACTTTCAAGATCAAACGTTTCCAGATCGGGATGAACGTCCTGATCCAGATCGTCATCCTGGTGATGATCATCGGCATGGTGAACTACATCGCCTTCAACCATTTCAAGCGCTGGGACTGGTCCCGCTCGCAAAAATACTCCCTTGCGGACAAGACCAAGCGCGTCCTGTTCGGATTGAAAAAGCCGGTGAACATCGTCGTGTTCTTCGCGTCCGGCTCGGACATTTACCATGATCTCGAAAATTTGCTGAAGGAATACCAGTATTTTTCAAACGGCAAACTCTCCATCGAGATCATCGACCCTTTCCGCAATTTCACGCGGGCACGCGATCTCCAGGCCAAATATAAATTCGGCGCAAATGAGAACCTCGTGATCCTGGATTGCGATGGCCGCACAAAATTCATCAGCGGCGCCGAGATGGCCGATTACGACAATGCGGGGGCTATGTATGGCCAGCCGCCGAAACTGAAGGCATTCAAGGGCGAGGAGGCGATCACCAGCGGTCTCCTCGAGGTTTCCTCGGACAGGCAGAATAAAATTTACGCCGTCAAGGGCCAGGGGGAACGCGAAATCACCGGTGACGGATATAAAGGCATCAAGACCTTCATCGAGCGCGAGAACATCAAAATCGCCCCGCTCGATTTGCAGAATGTGGACAACATTCCCGCCGATGCAAAGGCGCTCATCATCACCGGCCCGCGCTATGATTTTTCCGAGCGTGAAACAAAAATGCTCAATGAATTCTGGAACAAAAAAGGCCGATTGTTCCTGATGCTGGACCCGAATGCCTCCACTCCCCATCTCTCCGCCTTCCTGCGTGACCAGGGTGTAATCGCGGATGATGACAGGATCATGCGTACCGTCGCAGTCCGCCAGCTTACAGGAGTCGTCACGGCCGTTTTGAAGGATGTGACCGGCCGGTTCCTCGAGGGCAGCACGATCTCGAAGCGCCTCAGCGGCGTCAATGGCCTCTTCATCGGCGCAACGCAGTCACTCACGCTCGACCGCCAGCCCGCGCAGGCATTGGGCATACGGCTCGATCCCCTCGTGCAGGCCTCCGAGGGATACTGGGGCAAAGCGGATTACAACGTCAGCCAGGGCGACGAAATCATCTTTGATCCCAAGAAGGACCATGCACAGCCGTTGATCATCGCAGCCTCGGTGGAAAAAGGAGCTTTGAATGACACCCGTGTTCAGGTCGATTCCTCACGCATGATCGTGGCCGGCAACTGCGAATTCATCGCCGACGCCTCCCTCTCCGAGGCGAACGCGAACCTCGATTTCACGCTGAACGCAATCGACTGGTTGCTGGACCGTGAAGAACTCATCGGCATAGCTCCCAAGGAAAGCAAAATGTTCACGCTCAACCTTACGGAGGACCAGATCGGCAGCATTGCATTGCTCACAATGATCGCTATGCCGGGCATCATCGCCCTCTTTGGCATAGCCGTCTGGTGGAAACGTCGGCGCTGAGCCTTTCACTCCCTGTGGAGTTCACTCCGCGTGCAGAATATTCTCCCGAAATATGAAACAAAAAAATACGCTGATTCTGTTGGTCCTCGCCGCAGGGCTTTTCGTATTCATCCGCTTTTACGAAAGCAAGACGCTCAGCACCAATGAGGCCGCCGACCACCGCACGCGCGTCTTCAACATCGATACCGGCGCCATTGAGGGCATCTCGATCACCAACAACGGCGACAAGATTGACCTTCGCAAAAAAGGACCGGAATGGGAGATGGAAGCGCCCGTGAAAGATCGCGCAGATTCCATGGTCGTGAACCAGTTGCTCACGGCCATCGACACCCTGAATGTGGAGAGTTCATTTGATGCCGATGGAAAAGGCGCCGGAAAGGCGACCCTGAGCGACTTGGGGCTCGAGACTTCAAGCGTCAGCATGAAATTGAGCGGATCGGACGCGCCGCCGGAAATTCTTTTCGGCAAGGATGCCGCAGTGGATGGGAAAATGTATGTGCGCCTCGACGGATCGAAGACGGTGTACGTGGTCAATACAGACCTGAAAAGCCAGCTCCAGAAAAAAGCCGG
This sequence comes from Chthoniobacteraceae bacterium, assembly GCA_049692655.1. Taxonomy (GTDB): domain Bacteria; phylum Verrucomicrobiota; class Verrucomicrobiia; order Chthoniobacterales; family Chthoniobacteraceae; genus DASZPK01. Next base: position 4,365 of record JBAVPB010000249.1, read on the forward strand.
CGACTTCCGCGACCACAAGCTTCTCGACATGGAAGCGCGGCAGGTAAACAAATTCGACATCAAGACCCAGGTGGGCGAAATCGAAATGGTGAAAGAGGGCGGCGCATGGTCTCTCGACAAACCGCTGAAAGCACGCGGTGATGGACAAAAAATCTCCGATATCATCGCGCAGGTCATCAATGCCCATATCGACACCTTTGAAAGCGATAAAAACCTCAGCGCCTACGGCTTGGGCGAACCCCGCGGCACAATCACGCTGGAAACCGGGGACTCCGGCCAGCCTGCGGTGCTGCAACTGGGCCAGCCTCTGGAAAAGGACACGAACAGGATCTACGCCAAGCTATCCACCCGGCAGTCTGTTTACACCATGTCCGCCGGGATGAATGGTTTGCTGAACCTGAAGCCCAATGATTTTCGCGACAAGCACCTGCTCCAGTTGAACCTCGACACGGTGGACCGCATTCACATCGAGTCCGCGGGCAAACCGGAAATCGTGCTCGCGAGAAAGCAGGAGGACTGGACCCTGAAAAGCTCAGGCGATGCGAAGGCGAACACTGATCTCGTTAAAAAGCTGGTTTCAGATTTGTTGAACCAGCAGGTGGCGGCATTCGTCTCGGATGAGACTTCCGGCCTCGCGAAATACGGGCTGGATAATCCGTCATTGAAAGTGGGCTTCAGCGCGTATGCCTCGGAAAATACCGCGGAATCCAAGGCCGGTGACAATCGTATTCTCACCCTCGCATTTGGACGGGTGGAGGGGTACGTGATTTACGCGCATGTGGAGGGCGAGCCCTACGTCGTTTCGGTTCCCAAAAAGATCCTCGACTCAATTCCCACCGATGCAGTCCAGTGGCGTGATCTCGCGATTTTCAAACTCAATCCCGGCGACATCAAATCCATCGAAATCGTTCGTGACGACCTCACAACAGCCATCGAAAAAACCGCCAGCGGCTGGAAACTGGTGAAGGGCTCGGGCGCGGTGAATGCGGTCAATGTCCAATCGCTCCAGGGTGCCCTCGCCACATTGCGCGCGGTGCGCTGGACCGGCTCCTCAACGGAGGGGCTGGGGTTTGACAAGCCTTCGCTTGTGATCTCCTTCACAACCAGTGGCGGACAGTCCGGAAAATTGATTCTCGGCGGTGCAACCGCGCAAAATATGCGGAACGCCAAAGTGTCGGGCATGCCCGGCGCATTTGTCGTCAATAAGCCGGACTACGACATTCTGAATACCGACATCACCGAGGCCGCAAAACCTGTTGCGATGCCCACGGATGCAGGGTCAGCGACGCCTGCCGGTGTAAAGTGAAACGATGCCGCAACTCAGCGGTTCGCAGGTGGATTCGCGGTATCCGTTTGTGTCCATGAGCGATGTCATCGCGGTACCGCGTGGAAATTTTTCGATCGAATCCGCGAGGTAATCGTAGGCGGATTTTTCACGGGTGAGCAAGCCGGCGATGCGGGGCAGGATGTGGTGCAGGTAAGCGCGGTATGCTGGGCGAAAGAACGCGTTTTCGGGGATCGAAAAATCGAGGACGAGTAGGTGGCCGTCCGTCTTCAAGACGCGGCTCATTTCGCGGAGGGCGCCGGGCCAGGATTCCATGTTGCGGAGACCGAAGGCGACGGTGATCACGTCGAATGTTTCACTGGCGAAAGGGAGGCGCATTCCATCGGCCACGACTAGGCGGGAGAGGCCCTTGGCCTTTGCCTGGAGGAGCATGGGGAGACAGAAATCGGCGCCGGTGATTTCGCTCTGCGGGCAGTGTTTTGCGAGGGTCAATGCGAGGTCGCCGCTGCCTGTGGCGAGGTCGAGGATGCGGTCGTGTTTCCATGACTGCACGATGCGGGCGGCGCGGCGGCGCCAGAGGTAATCCATGCCACCGCTGAGGAGGTGATTAGCCAGGTCGTAGCGGGTGGCGATGGAACCGAACAGGGCTTTGACGAATTGTGGCTCTTGCAAGTGAGGGATTGGACAACAGGGCGGGGCGGCAATCAAGCCCAGGGTTTTTGCCGGGGTGCTTTTAGGCAGGGATGCGGGATAGCTGACGGTTGGTAAGGGTTGGCAAGGGTTGATTAGCCCTGCCAACGGGAGGGTGCAGATGAGGGGATTTGGGCCGGGTTACTGGAAGAATTCCTTGGCTTTTTCGAAGAAACTCTTGTGGATGGGACTGTTTTCCTCGCCGCAGAGTTCCGCGAATTCCTCAAGCTTTTTGCGCTGTTCGCCGTTGAGCTTTGTGGGGACTTCGACCAGGACCGTGACCATGAGGTCGCCGCGTGCGGTGGAATTGAGCGTCGGGACGCCTTTGCCGCGCAGCTTGAAGGTGGTGGCGCCCTGGGTTCCGGCAGGAATCTTCAGGGAAGCCTTGCCCTCGAGGGTCGGCACGCGGACTTCGCCGCCCAGCGCCGCCGTGATGAATGACACGGGGATCTGGCAATAGAGGTTGTCCTCCTGCCTTTCGAAAATCTCGTGTTCCTTGACGTGGATGACCACGTAGAGGTCTCCGCGCGGGCCGCCGCGGATGCCTGCTTCGCCGTTGCCGGAGGAGCGGAGGCGCGAACCATCCTCAATACCCGCGGGGATCTTCAACTTGATGCGCGATGTGCTTTCGACGCGGCCTTCGCCATGGCAACCACGGCAGGGTTTTGCGATGATCTGGCCGGTGCCGCGGCAATTCGGGCAGGTCTGCGAAACCTGGAAGAAGCCGCGTGAACTGATCACCTGTCCGCGCCCGTGGCAGGTCGGGCAGGTCGCGGCTTGCGAACCTTCCTCTGCGCCGCGTCCGTCGCATTTTGTGCAGGCTTCGAGCTTTGAAATTTCGATTTCCTTTTCGCAACCGAATGCAGCCTCCTCGAGCTTGATCTGCATGTCGTAACGCAGGTCGGAGCCACGCTGACGTCCGTCGCGATCCGCACGGCCTCCACCACCGCCCCCGCCGCCGAAAAATTGCTCGAAAATACCGCCGCCGCCGCCGCCCTGGCCGAAGACCTCGCGGAAAATGTCGAAAGGATCGTGGAATCCGCCCGCGCCGGCGGAAGGCCCCGTGCCCTGCGCAAAAGCAGCGTGCCCGAGCCGGTCGTAGGCGGCGCGCTTGTTGTCATCCATCAACACATCGTAAGCCTCGCCGAGCTCCTTGAAGCGTTCCTCGGCATGGGGATCGCCAGGGTTTTTGTCCGGGTGATGCTTGACCGCGAGCTTGCGGTAGGAGCGCTTGACCTCCTCCACCGTCACGGTGCGTGTCACTTCCAGGACCTCGTAGTAGTCGCGTTTTGTCTTAGCCATGCTGCCCGTGTCCTCTTACTTGCCCTTTGATACGACCACGTTCGAGGGGCGCAGCAGGCGATCCTTGAGCTTGTAGCCTTTCCGCAATTGCCGGATCACGTTCCCCTCGGGAACATCGGCGCTGGCTTCCTGGGAAATGGCCTCATGCAGGTTTGGATCGAATTTCTGGCCGGTGGCGTCGATCGTCTGCACGCCCACCTCCGACAGGAAATCCGTAAATTGTTTCGACACCATCTCCAGCCCCGCGATGACCGCGGAATTCTTGTCGCCGCGCGCGGCGGTGAGGCCCATCTCGAAATTATCGAGCACGGGAATCAGGCGGTCGAGGAAACTGACGTTGGCGTACTTGACGGCGTCCTCCTTCTCGCGCGTGGCGCGCTTGCGGAAATTCTGCATGTCCGCCTCGCTGCGGAGCGCGAGGTCGCGGAAACGGTCCAGGTCCGCCTGCAATTTCGCAAAGGCGGATTCCTCGGTTTCCTCCGGCTGCCTGTCGTCTGCGCCTTCTGGAGTTTCTTCCGGTTTCATATCGACTGGTTTCTGTTCCGATTGATCTTCTGCAAACACATTGGTCTCACTCATTTTTTACGTATCACTATAAGGGTAATGTCGTCATTTTGCGGAGTCGTGCCAATAAAATCACGCAGATCATCCGTGAGCCGCTTGACAACACCGGCGGCTCCATCACTCGCGCTGGCCTGGATCGAAAGGATCGTCTCCTTCATACCGAATTCAAATCCCTTGCCATCCAGCGCCTCGGTCACTCCATCCGTGTAAAGGATCAAGCAGTCATCCTGCTCGAGTCTTATGGAGAAATCGCGCGTTACCCTATCGAAAACATCCCCGCTGTCAATGCCCACGGCCATGCCGGGGGGATTGATTTTCGTGACCGTTTTGTCCTTGGCGGAATAGAGGAGCGGGGCATCGTGGCCCGCGCGGCAGAGGGTGATCGCCTGCGTTTTCACGTCCAGGACGAGATACGCCATGCTGATGAACATATCCTCCTTGATATCGGGGTAGAGCTGGCGGTTCACCTGGCGCAGTACTTCCGCGCCCGAGGTTACTCCCACGGCCTTGCTGCGCAGCACGCTCCGGCACATCGCCATGATGAGCGATGCAGGGACGCCCTTGCCGGAAACATCCGCAATGGCGATGCCGTAGTGATCCTGATCCACCTTGATGTAATCGAAGTAATCGCCACTCACCTGCTTGGCAGGGATATTGATGCCGCTCACCTGGAAGCCCTCGATATCGGGAGAGGAAGAGGGGAGAAGGATGCGCTGGATATCCTGCGCCACCAGCAGATCGACATCGAGCCGGCGCTTCTCGCTGGCCTCGGAATAGACAAAGGCATTGTAGAGCGCAAAGGCGGACTGCTCCGCGATCGCCTTGAACACCGCAAAATCGCTCGCCGAGAAAGGGGAGCCCATCGAGCCGTTTGCCACGGCGATCACCCCGAGGTTCTGCGGGCCGAAAGTCAGGGGGCAGAACATGGCCGAGGTCGTGATCTGGGTGGTTTCACAGAGGTTTTTCAGCCGGGCATCGTCACCCGAAAGAAACTGCGGCTCCCTGTCGCGCCAGACAGTGCCGATGATCCCTTCGCCCGGCTCCACGGCATGCAGGCGCACGTAGCTTTGCAGGGCGAGCGGCATGCTATCCGCCTGTTGCAGCACGTTCTTCGGGATCTCGATCAGCGGAGGGCAATCCTTGGAGATAAAGGCCGGCACGAGCGCGGTGCCCGCCTTGTTTGCGAGATAAAGGCCGCCGCCGTGGCCGTCGAGGATGCGGGCGGCGCCCTCCACCATGAGACGGTGCAGATCGGCGGTGCGGATATCCTCGGTGAAAGCCTCGCCGAGGCCGTGCAGGAAGTCGAATACCCGGGTCTCCTCGAGCTGGATCTTCGCGCGGGCGATTTTCAGGGCCTTGATCTGCTTCCGCTGCTTCTGGTTAACACAGTAGAAGGCAATGCAGACAATGCCCAGAATGAGGGGGAGCAGCGTGGACAACATTAAAATATCTTATTCAGCAAGGTGAAGGTCTTGCTTAAGATACTCCAGAACGTCTTTAAATTTCATGAGATTTTCCGGGTCGGCTTCCACGAGCGCCTGGTGGGCTTGCAGCATGGTTTCCGCCTGTGCCGCGCGATCGCCGGGGGTGGCAGTCGCACCCTCGAGAGGCTGCGTGGCGGCATCGCTTCCCTTTACCGCACACATATCGATGGCGAAAAGCTGGTCGAGGCCGAGATTGCTGAGGAGATCCTGGTTGCGTTCGTTCAGGTTGATGACGTGCAGATTTCCCTGGCCGAGTTCGCGCAAGCGGAGCGCCACACCGGCGAGGGTGCCCATGAAAGTGGAGTCCATGACCGGACAATTGCGCAGATCCACGACGAATTCCCTATGACCACGATTGATCATTTCCTTCGTAAAATCCTTCATGCCGGGACTGTTCAAGAAAGACCCCTTCCCTTCAACCCGTACCCATACGATTTTGTTGGTCAAGCCAACCAGAATGGATGAATTAGTGCTCACCGATCGTTCAAATTATAGTCCAAGCCCTCGGAGTCTGTCAAACAGCCCCGTTTTTTCAATTCCCTTTGTCACAATACAGAACACATTCAGTTTAATCCCAAAGATAGGACTGGGTCAACCCCACTATCTTTCCTTTTTCAATGAGCAGGGCGCGCCATGCCACCACCCTGCCATCCTGCGTATAATCATCTCCCACCACCTTGAACTGGGATTTGATGGTCCCCTTGGCGTCCGTGTAGTTCAGTTCCTTGGCCTGGACGTAGGAGCCGAGGTTTTCCTGCCGGTATTCCAGGCGGATGGTGATGTCGCTCTTCCGGTCGGAACGCCAGAAGAAGGTGAAGTAATTTCCGTAACGGGCGACCTTGTCCACGTAAGTGACGGCCCCATAGTTCAGGCGCTCCCGTTCAAAGGAGATCATGGGATCCATGGTGGGCTTGAACACCTTGGGGTCGTTCTGGAAAAGCTCGGTCTTGCGGAACTGGAAGTGATCGTCCAGGGCGAGAGGGAGGACATTCGCCTTGTCGAGTTGATGCGGAGGCTCTGCGCACCAGGCAGCGGAGGCAGCCAGTGCGATGCTCAAAAAAATGAACAGACGTTTCATCTGGAAAAATAAAAGCGGGTAATGGCGCTGGTGTCAACCGTGGGGAAACGTTTGGAGCAGGAGACGGGTGATACTTCGAAGCGGGCGCAACCCCTGTGGAGTTGATGTTTATTGCGACGGATTACCTACTGTAGCCACGTTGCGGCAACTCCAGGCCGGAGGGCGCAATCCCCTTGGGATTGGGGGAGGAAATCGCAGAAGAGAAAATCCGGTTACATTGGAAACGGCAGCGAGAGATTCGAAATCACGGTCTTGAAGCGGGGTGATGAGGGGGTGCGTTGCATCCTTCCCGACAAGCTGCCTGAGCTTTGGGTGAATGAGGTCGGGCTTGCTGCGATGCACGGACGACGCAGGTTGGCGTATTCGTTTGCACTGGAGGGGGAAGATTAAAATGAGGCTGTGATATTGTTTTGGAGGAGGGCGCAACCCCGGTGGGGTTGGGGATTGTTTTTGGCGGTTTACCTAGGCTGGAGGGCATAACCCGTGTGGGGTTGGAAAATGGACGTCAAATGTTTGAATTCGACCCATGGGATTGGTGGCGTTCCGGAACTTTTCACGCATCGAAAGGGAGCAATTCACGAGACAGGCGTCTTTCGCGGTTGCCTGAAGTAGCCGCTTTGCGACAACCCCAGGCTGGAGGGCATAACCCGTGTGGGTTGATGTTTATTGCGATGGAAAAGTGTTCCAGCGCTTCGCCTATTCCAAACCCGGAACCATGCCTGTCCGGTTTGTTGACAAAATCAATTGCTAGCGAAGCGACAAACAATCTGCTGCAGGGTGCTGTTCCCAGCGCACGGCGTTGCGCGCAGCCACGCACAAATCCGCTGGGGACAGCGGACGTTACACCGGCCAGTTTCGGATGACGCTCAATTGCTTTTTTTGGTCTGTGAACCGGAGAATTACGGACCGAAGAAGCTATCGCGGACTGGGACCTGACAGAGCAGGTCCCTCCAGGGGCGCGCTGTTTGAGTCGAAACTTCAGCCTTTTTGCACGGCCATCGTAGAAGGGGCTGATATTTTTTAAGCAGGCGCAAGCAGGGTGGCTGGAATCAAGGGGTGGGTGGAGGGGCCTGGATGAAAATTACTCGTTTTTATTCCGCGGGGATGTAGTAGTGTTTGCTTCGATTTGTTCTTTGCAATTTTTGTTAAATTTTTCCGGGGGCCACGCTCAATGTGGCTGCCGGGGAATTGACCGTTTGTGGAAACAGGGAAGGCCGTGAGAACCGGCCACAGTGAGCGCTGCGGTATCGAGCAACGAATTCCCAATTAAAGCCAATCTTCGCTTCGGCGGGGGTGAAGGCGGGAAGGAGGAAAAGCCGTCGCGGTTTCAGCAATGAAGCCTGCGAGGGACCAAGCCCGGAGTCCGAATATCTCTCCACAATACGTTCATGGCGCGGCGGCAAACTGTGCGGCTGCCGCGACATATCTTCATCGCACCCAATGAAGCATGGGAGAGGTACGGAGTAATTTTCCGCGCCACTTCCCAAAGAAAATACCAATGAAAAACATACAAACCCAGAATCTGGGTTATCCCCGCATCGGGGAAAAACGAGAGTTGAAACGCGCCGTGGAAGCCTTCTGGCAGGCCCGGCTGACCGAGGATGAATTGCACGCGGAAGCCAAAAGGTTGCGCGCGTACCACTGGCTGAAACAACGCGAGGCGGGGATCGACCTGATCCCGTCGAACGACTTCAGCTATTACGACCAGATGCTCGATACCTGCGCGCTCACGGGCGCGGTGCCTGCGCGTTTTGGAGAAAACGGCGGCAAGATCGATCTCGCGACCTATTTCAAAATGGCCCGGGGAGAACGTGCCGAGGACCATGGCTGCGCGTGCGGGCATGTGCCGGCGATGGCCATGGAGATGACGAAATGGTTCGATACGAACTACCATTACCTCGTGCCGGAGTTGCACCCCGGGATGAAGTTCCGGCTCTCCTCGTCGAAGCCTTTTGATGAATTTTCGGAAGCACTGGCTTTGGGGATCAGGACCAAGCCGGTATTGATAGGGCCCGTGACATTTCTTTTGCTGGGAAAAGCAAAGGAGACTGCAAACTTCGATCCGCTGACGCTGTTGGATGGACTACTGCCGGTCTATATCGAGGCTCTTCATAAGCTCGCCGCGCTGGGGGCGGAATGGGTGCAACTCGACGAACCTGCCATGGCGCTGGACCTTACCTTTGAGCAGCGCATCGCACTGGTGCAGACGTATCAACGGCTGGCGTCGGCGGTGCCTCAACTCAAGTTGATGGTGGCTTCCTATTTCGGGGAATTGCGGGAAAATCTCACGGCGTTTGTCAGTCTGCCTGTGGCCGGGCTGCACTTTGACGCGGTGCGCGGGGAGGCGGAACTCGATGCGTTGCTGAAGAACTTTCCGGCCGGGAAGATGCTTTCGCTGGGCGTGGTGGATGGCCGCAATGTCTGGCGGAATGATTTCGAGCATTCGCTCGGTCTCCTGCGGAAGGCGGTGAATGTGCTCGGTGCGGAACGGCTTGTGGTGGCTCCTTCCTGCTCGTTGCTGCATTCCCCCGCGACGCTGAGCAATGAACATGCGATCGATGCCGGGCTGAAAAGCTGGCTGGCCTTCGCGGATGAGAAACTGGCGGAAGTCGTCCAGTTATCGCGCCTGGCAGGCGACCATGGGAACGACACGGCGCTTGCCGCATTCACGGAAAACCAAGCTGCAAACAATGCGCGGAGAAACAGCGCGCTGATTCACAATCCCGTGGTGAAGCAACGGGCGGCATCCGTGCAAGCCGCCGATGCGAGCCGGAGCGCCCCGTTTGCGGTGCGCAAGGAGAAGCAACAGGCGCGCCTGAAACTGCCGCTGCTGCCCACGACGACCATCGGCTCATTTCCCCAGACCAACGAGGTGCGGACGGCCCGCGCGCGTTTCAAAAAAGGGGAGATCGATGCGCAGGAATACGAGAATTTCCTGGAGGCGGAGACGCGGCGTTGCGTGGAGTTCCAGGAGGAAACCGGAATCGATGTGCTGGTGCATGGGGAGTTCGAGCGCAACGACATGGTGGAGTATTTTGGCGAGCAGCTTGACGGCTTTGCTTTCACGGAAAACGGGTGGGTGCAGAGCTACGGTTCGCGCTGTGTAAAGCCACCCCTGATTTTCGGCGATGTCTCGCGGCCTGCGCCGATGACTGTGCGCTGGGCAAAATATGCGCAGTCGCTGACGAGCCGCCCGATGAAAGGGATGCTCACCGGGCCGGTGACGGTGTTGCAGTGGAGCTTCGTGCGCAATGACCAGCCGCGCTCCGAGACCGCGAGGCAGATCGCGCTGGCGCTCCGCGACGAGGTCGTGGACCTGGAGGCGGCGGGGCTTGCCGTGATCCAGATCGACGAGCCTGCGTTGCGGGAAGGGTTGCCGCTGCGCCGCGCGGACTGGCCGGCGTATCTTACATGGGGTGTGAATGCCTTCCAACTCACGGCTGCGGGAGTGAGGGACGAAACGCAAATCCACACGCACATGTGCTATTGCGAGTTCAACGACATCATGCAGTCCATCGCCGATCTCGATGCGGATGTGATCTCCATCGAGACCTCGCGTTCCGCGATGGAGTTGCTGGAGGCGTTTGTCGATTTCCGGTATCCCGCGGATATCGGGCCCGGCGTGTGGGACATCCATTCGCCGCGCGTGCCTTCCGCGGAGGAGATGGAGGCGCTGTTGCAAAAGGCGCTGGCCGTGATCCCCGCGGCGCAGATCTGGGTGAACCCCGACTGTGGATTAAAAACGCGGCGGTGGGAGGAAGTCGCACCGGCGTTGAAGAATCTCGTGCAAGCCGCGAAGCGTCTTCGCATTAACTTAACCAAACCACTCGTGACGGCGTAGCCGCCCTGTAATGGGCCTGCCCTCGCAAGGGGCAGGCCTTTTGCGGCGGAATGTGCTTTTAAAAAAATCCCCATGCATGACAAAGGCAGCGTGTTTACAGATGAATTTTTCACCTGAAAAATGTCCGCTCTGCGGTGAGAGCAACGGATGCCAGCTCGCAAGCTCGGGTTGCTATAAGGGCGAATGCTGGTGCATGAAGGAAAACATACCGGCGGAGTTGCTGGCGAATGTGCCGGAGGATGCGCGCCGCGTGGCGTGTGTGTGCAAGAAATGTGTCGTGATCGCGCGAACGGCGGAGGCGAGGAAGAAACCGGTGCCACGGACGCAGGCGGGGGATTTTTATATCGAGGAAGATCATGTCGTGTTTACCGCGCAGTATCATCTGCGGAGGGGATATTGCTGCGGCAGCGGCTGCCGGCATTGCCCGTTTGACGGGTTGGAACGGGAACTGGCGTTCGGTGCGAACGCAGATAGCGAACGCAGATAGGGTCAGCCCTTGACTATTGACACTTTACATAAATCTTACAACCCAAAATATATAATATTGTCAGTCACATCGCGTCTTATAATCTAAAAACGAATTCCCGACTCCCGGCCCCTTATGCCAAACCAAGTCCCCCGCAGCCCATACGACCGCACTGGCGGCCTTGTTTATTTCGCACGGATGATCGACAAAATCCGGCTCCACGCTGCGGGTGATCTGCGCGAGGATTTCCACGCCAATCTCGGTCTCGCCATGGGCCTGGATGGCTACTGCTGCCGATTCCTCGGCATCGAGTATGCCGCCCTCCGCGACCGCGTGCTGGCAGGCGGCACCGACGATGAAATCCTCGCATGGTGCTTTGCCACGGGGTCGCATCTCAACGAAGAGCAGATCCTCATCTGGAACAAATACGCGTCCAAGCGCGGCTGGCGGGACGAGGACATAGGCCTGACCCAAAAACTGGAGGCCTACAAGGCCGCCAGCGGACTGTCTCACCGGACGGATATCCTCACATTCTTCGACTACTACGAAGTGGACGAAGGGCGAAAACCATAACCCCATTTTGCCGCCAATCTCGCTTGGCCGGCTGGCACGGGCTTCTTCAAAATCTGCGTAAATCTGCGGACCGTTTGTCCAATTCCGGTCTGGCCGTTCGTCTATAGAATGAAGGCGGGTCAACCGGTCCGCCCAAAAACCATAACAGGAGAAATAAAATCATGACTCAATACTTGGTTGCCATTCACCACCCCGACAACTACGACCCATCCACAGAGAGCGAAGCCATGGACCACGATATCGACGTGCTCAACGAGGAAATGATCGCTGCTGGCATCAGGATTTTCGCAGGCGGCCTGCAACACCCGCCAAGCAGCGCAAAATCGCTGCGGGCGCAGCCCGATGGCGGGGTGCTCATCACCGACGGGCCGTACCTGAAGACCAGGGAACACGTAGGCGGCTTCTGGATACTGGAAGCCGCTGACATGGACGAAGCACTCGCGTGGGGCCGCAAGGCCACCATCGCCTGCCGGGCGCCAGT
>JBAVPB010000250.1:0-10284 GCA_049692655.1 Chthoniobacteraceae bacterium
GGGGCGGCACAATTCTCCCTCGAATGGCAGATAAAAGTGCATCACACGCTCCAGCCTGACCTCGAATCAAAACGCATTACAAACGGTTTCCCTCCTCCGAGTCTCTGCGTCTCCGCGCGAGCCATTCCCCTGCTTCATAGCCGCCAGAAACCAGGCACTCATCTCCGCATAAAGCGCCATCGGCGTCACCAGGATCGTCCCGTGCGTCCCACCCTCCACCTCGATCCATTTCTTCTTCGCCCCTGGAAACGCATCATAAAGCCTCCGCCCCCGCTCCATCGAAATCAAAGCGTCTTGATTCCCATGCGCAATTTTTGCAACGTGCATATTTTTTAGCTATTTTTTAGCTTGAAATTATTTATTTAAGAAGTAGTTTTGCTTCGTGAATAAACGAACGATGACTCTAAACCTGACTGATCAGGAGATGCGTGTTTTGGAGGAGTTGGCTCAAAAGAAAGAGCTGACCAAAACAGGGGTAATGAAGCTCGCGCTTCGATTGCTTCAGACTTTGGATGTCCGCGTGGAACCCGGAAAAAAGCTTCTCATCGAAGATGAAGCAACCAACGAGAAAAGTGAACTGGTGATACTGTGACCGAATCTCAAGTATATCTCCGCGCTGGAAAAAGCGGAAAGCTCGTCGAAGCAAGTCTTTACGATGAAGTAACCGAGGCGCATCTTGCACTCTGGGATGAAGGGTGGGTGCCGGCCATGCAGGCTTTCTGCGCGGACCGGTCGCAGGGCCAGAATCCCGAGGATTCACACTGGGACTGGCGACGAAAATCGCAAGCTTTGATGGGACTTCTTGGATACCATTCCTTTGCGCTTCTCTGTCAAAACGAATTGCAAGGCTTGATGGTAATCAACGACATCACCTCGGCGCGTCTCCCTGGGCAGTTTGGCAAGCCGCTGGTTTATATACAGTTCCTCGCAACGGCTCCTTGGAACCGTCCCGAGGTGGAAGATACTCCCCGGTTTCGTGGCGTAGGAAACACCTTTGTCCTGGCTGCAATTGAATCCAGCCGGGATGCCGGCTTCAAAGGCAGGATCGGTCTTCATGCATTGCCCAGGGCGGAACCATTTTATGAAGAAAAATGTGGACTTACTCGGCTTGGGCCCGATTCCTCCCATCAAAATCTAGTTTACTTTGAAATGACAGAAACCCAGGCGGAAATATTCCGCCAAAACCACTAAAAATATGAAATTGAACTATCCAAAAAAATGGTTCGAGCAGCATGTCGAAACTGAAGGCAAAGTGGAAGTGGGAGCCGGTCTCCCAACGTTTCATGGCATTACCGAGCCTGCTGCCCAACCGAATATCAGGGTTCTCGATACGCGCATTGCCTTTGGTCAATTCGTCGGGCTCTGGCGGCGTAATAAGGGATGGAATGCCGAGAAACTGGCAGCAGCAGCGGGAATCGATCCTGAGGAAGTTCTCCAGATAGAATACGATCCGTATTGTGAGCCTGAGCCGGATGCCGTTCTCAAGCTGGCGGGAGTTTTCGGAGTGCCTTCGCGCCCGCTTCTGGAATTAGCGGGGCTGGCTGTAAGCCGGACTCCGCATTTACGGGAAGAGGCCATCCTATTTGCGGCGAGATCTGAATCCATCTCCTCCCTTTCTGATGTGGAGCGGCAGGCGCTCGAAGCTTTCGTTACGACACTTTCCGAAATGAAGGGCTAATCCACCTTCCTATGAGCCTCTTGCCCAGAGCATTTTATGTCGCGATCGGCGCAGTCTTTGGTTTCATCTTTGTGTCGCTTTATTTTGCATGGCACATGCATGAGAAAACTTACCCAAGGCTTAAGGTGCAGGAACAGATTGAACCCAAGCTAAAACGGCCGTTGAAAACCGAGGATCTCGTCGGAACATGGTATGGAGAGGAAAGCGACGGGGAAACCTACAACATCGATCGAAACCCGGACGGAACTTTTACAAAATTTTTGAATCGTGTTGTTACCGCTCCGTATATCGTGAAAAGCAAGGGCTACTGGTCGATATGGGGTTTGCAGTATTCATACTACGAGACCGAGTCTACCGACATGCTTGTGGATCATCACCCCCTTACTTTTACAATTTCTGATTTCAAGCATGGAGAGCTTCACTATCAGATGGATGCGGGTAATTGGACAACCGAACGCAAACAATAACTGCCATATTGTAACGCGAATGACAGCACAGCCCGCCATAGCCCCAGCCATGCAGAAAGCCATCTACTCGGCAATCCTCCAGCAAGTAGTCATTCTCGTAATCGCAGGCTGCTGTCTCGATGGAGGAATCCTTTTTCAGATGTGCCTCTACGCATCCGCAGGATTTTGTGCCTGCGTTATTCTCATCATCCTTCGACGTTCGCAGTCACCCACAAAGCTCGACTTGATGTTTATCAGAAGCGGCTCTTTGCCGGCGTGCGTGATTTCATTCTTCCTCACATCAGCCATCTGGCACTGGAGAGGTTTTTGATTACAATAACGATCAGACGTAAAAAATTCTCGAAAGCAAGCGCACCCTGCGCAGCAGCCTTGCCGCGCGCCCATTGGCGGAAAAGCTGCACATACTCGACATCTTGCGCGCACGCACAGTTTCCGGTTCTGCAATCGTGCGCGAAGTTCCCCTCTTAAAACTTAACCCTTAAAGCTTTCTCCTCCCCCTTTGCGCTCTTCGCGCCCTTAGCGGTTAAAATCCAACCCTGTCATTTCCCATCCCCCTTGGTGCCTTTGTGTCTTGGTGGTGAAAATTCCCCTCTAAAATTTCATTTTCGCTTCGCCGCCCTTTTCGCTAGCGTTGTCCAATGCTCGACATCCGCCTGATCCGTGAAAACCCGGAATTTGTAAAAACCCGCCTCGCCACGCGCGGCGGCGACGCTCATTTGCAGATCGATTCCATACTGGGGCTCGATGCCGACCGCCGCAAACTCGAGACCGCCCTCCAGCAATGCAATGCCGACCGCAAACGCATCAGCAAGGAGATCGGCGCGAAGAAAGCCGCCGGGGGTGACACTACCGAAATCGAGGCCACCGTGCGCGGCATCGGCGACCAGATCGCCGAGCTGAACCGCCAGACCGCCGCAGCCGACGAACGCCAGCGCGACATGCTCCTCAATCTCCCAAACCTCCCGCACGAGAACGCCCCCGTCGGCAAGGACGCCGCCGACAACCCCGAGGTCCGCACCTGGGGTGAAAAACCCGCCATCACCGCCTCGCTCGACCACATCAAGCTCGGCGAAAAACTCGGTCTCTTCGACCTCGAACGCGCCGCGAAACTCAGCGGCAGCGGTTTCGTCTGTTTCACAGGCATCGGCGCGCGCCTCCAGCGCGCCCTCATCAATTTCTGCCTCGATAACCACACCGGCAACCACGGCTACACCGAGATGAGCACTCCCTATGTCGTACGCGCCGACATGCTCATCGGCACCACACAGCTCCCGAAATTCCGCGACCAGCTCTACAAGGTCGAGGGCGAGGATCTATTCCTCATCCCCACCGCCGAGGTCCCCGTCACCAATTTCCACCGCGAGGAAATCCTCCCGCTGACTGAACTGCCGAAAAAATACGTCGCCTGCACCCCCTGCTTCCGCAGCGAAGCCGGTGCCGCCGGACTCGGCACCCGCGGCATCATCCGCGTCCACCAATTCGACAAGGTCGAGCTCGTAAAAATCACAACGCCCGAAAATTCCTTCACCGAACTCGAAGCCCTCACCGCCGATGCCGAGAAAATCCTGCAACTCCTCGGCCTCCATTACCGCGTCATCGAGCTCTGCACCGGCGACATCGGCTTCGGCTCCGTAAAGACCTACGACATCGAAGTCTGGGCCCCCGGCCAGAACGCCTACCTCGAAGTCTCCAGCTGTTCCAACTTCGGCGACTTCCAGGCCCGCCGCATGAACCTAAAATTCAAGGACGCCGAAGGCAAAAACCGTTTCTGCCACACCCTGAACGGCTCCGGCACCGCCATGCCGCGACTTTATGTCGCACTCCTGGAAACCTGGCAGCAACCCGACGGCACCGTCAAAATCCCAGCCCCCCTCCAGCCCTACCTCGGCGGCATCGACCTCCTGAAATGACCCACTCCGCGTGTACCCCTTTCACATTTCCTCTCTTTTTTCCGCCGATTTTCTCCTCAATTTTAGCCTTTAACCTTCATCCTTTATACTTCTCTTCAGCCCGGGCTAATCAACCCTTGCCAACCCTTACCAACCATCAGCTATCCCGCATCCCTGCCAAAACGCCCCGTTTTTTTAGCCCCCCACAATGAATCCGGATCTCACCCCGTACGATCCAAAGTCGCGCTACCTCATCGGCGTCTCCGGCGGAAAAGATTCCGTCACCCTCCTCCACCTCCTCGTCTCCCAAGGCTACCGCAAACTCATCGTCTGCTACCTCGACCATTCCCTCCGCGGTCGCTCCAGCCGGGCCGACGCCACCTTCGTCAGCCGTCTCGCAAAGCACTACAAGCTCCCCTTCGTAACCACCCGCATCGATGTCTCCTCCCTAGCAAAAGAGAAGCGTCTCTCCATCGAGACCGCCGCCCGCGAAGCCCGCTATAAATTCTTCGCGCAGACCGCAAAAAAAAGAAAATGCCCAGCCCTCTTCCTCGCCCACCACGCCGATGATCAGGTGGAAACATTTCTGTTCAACCTCTTCCGTGGCTCCGGCACTTCTGGCCTGGGCGCAATGCGCCCCGAATCCCTCCGCAAAATCGACGGCCAGCCCCTGCGCATCATCCGTCCTCTCCTCTCCATCTGGCGCAGCGAGATCGACGCCTACATCGCTACGCATCGCCTGAAATTCCGCGAGGACTCGACCAACGCCGGCACCATTCCCCTCCGCAATAAGATGCGTCACGAAATCATCCCTGCCCTCGAAAAATGGTTCGGTCGCGAGATCCGGAAATCAGTCCGCCGCACCGCAGAAATCCTCGCCGAGGAAAACAACTGGCTCGAAAGTCTCGTCGCCCCTCCTTCGAGTGAACTCTCCGTCGCCGCCCTTCGCAAAATGCCCGTGGCGCAGCAGCGTCGCGTCATACACTCCTGGCTGAAATTAATGCGCGTAAGCATCCCCGGTTTCGTCGAGGTGGAATCCGTCCGCTCGCTCCTGCCGCCCTCTGCAAAAGCAGCGAAAATTAATCTCCCTGGCGATTTGCATGCGCGCAGAAGAGCCGGCAAAATTTTCCTGCAATAATTTACTGCCCGGCTGTCAGAATTGCGAAAGCCAAAGCCATCCCTTAGCTATTGAAGCCGCGCTCCACAGTGTGTAGCATCCGCTCAAGATGATCGCCCTCGCAACGCTGACCGAAACGATTCTCACGCTCGCAGTCGGCGTCATCGGTGTTTACTGGCTCACCGTCGCTCTTGGCCGGTTCCTCAAAAGACAGGTCGGCGTAAAGCTCGGCGTCATGTATCGCCTTTTCTGCATCGCGATTTCGCTCTGGCTGCCGCTTAAAATTCTGCACCTCGACTATCCTGTTTCGAGTTCCTCCGGGGCGCCGCAAGCCTTCGATCTGCAACGCGAGCTCTCCGCCATATCAATTTTGTTAGGAGCTGTTTTCGCGATCGCACTGATACGCCGCTACGTCTGGGAAGGGCATTTCCGCGAGAAGCAGAAAACGGAAATCCCGAAATTCCTGCAGCAGTTGGCTGCGTTGGTTATTTTTCTGATCGCAGTGATGCTGGTGTTAAACGGAATCTACGGGGAGGGAAGGGCGCTGGGAGGCTTGATTGCTGGCTCCGGAATCGTAGCCGTCATTCTTGGATTTGCTATGCAGGATTTGCTCGGGAATATCATCTCCGGCATCGCGCTGGAAATCGGAAAACCATTCAAGCGCGGCGACTGGCTGGTTTACGAAACCCACCGCGCCGAGGTGATTGAAGTCAACTGGCGCTCCACGCGCTTATGCACGAATGATCACACTTATCTCGATGTCCCAAACAGCCAGATTGTGCGGCACACAGTGGTAAATCTTTCATATCCCACCAAGCGCCATGCCGAGCGATTCACCATAGGTATCGATTACAATGTCCCCCCGAACCAGGTGAAAGAAATTCTAAAGCGGGCCGCTTGCGATGGATTTAATGTGCTCCCAAATCCTCCGCCAAAAGTTTTTCTGAAGGACTTTGGTGATTCGGCAATCATCTACGAAATCAAATTCTGGATGGAGAGAGATGATCTTTATAATGATGTCATGGATTCGGTTCACACCAACGTCTGGTATGAACTGAACCGGCACGGTATCAAAATACCATTCCCCATACGCACGCTTCAGATCGAGCGGCACCAGGCCGCCGCTAAAAATATTCCATCCACGCTCCTGCCCACGCTCCGGAAACAGCAATTCTTCCAGTGCCTCGACGATGCAGGCAGTGAAAGACTTCTCTCGACGGCAAAGATGCTTCGCTACGGCAGGAGCGAAAAGATCATCATTCAGGGAGGGGAAGGCCATTCCATGTTTGTGCTCGTGAAAGGGGCGGCGGATGTCCATGTCGATCGCAATGGGGAATTGACCTACGTGGCCTCATTGAAAGCCGGCGATTATTTCGGCGAAATGTCGCTTCTTACGGGTGAAAAACGTACCGCGACTGTAATAGCAAAGAGCGACTGCGAATTACTTGAAATAGAGAAAGAATCCCTGGCCGAGGTGTTGCAATCCAATAAGGAATTGTTCCAAAAGCTCAGTGAGATGCTTGCCCAGAGACGTCTCGAAACCGAAGGCATCCTCGCTTCGACCGTAGGTGGAAATGCTGCTGGCGCGAAACAGGAGGAGTATGCTGCAAATTTCCTCGAGAGGCTTTATTCCTTTTTCCAGTTGTGAAGAGCGCGATTACCATCGGGGAATATCTCATCGATCGTCTTCACGCCCACGGCGTGGGGCATGTGTTTGGCATTCCTGGCGATTACGTGCTGGGTTTTTACGATCTGCTTTTGCATAGCGAATTAAAACTCATCACCACCTGCGACGAGCAGGGCGCCGGATTCGCGGCGGACGCCTATGCCCGGTTGCGCGGGCTCGGAGCGGTGTGTGTCACTTATTGCGTCGGCGGTTTGAAAATCGCAAATACCACTGCGGGTGCTTTTGCTGAAAAGTCTCCTGTCGTCGTGATCAGCGGCGCTCCCGGCATGAAGGAACGGGAAAAAAATCCACTCCTCCATCACAAGGTCCGCGAATTTGACACGCAGAAGAAAGTCTTTGAACAGCTTACGGTCGCATCCACCGTGCTTGGTGATCCGCAGACAGCGTTTCAAGAAATCGATCGCGTACTCCATGCGGCTTTGCGCTACAAGCGGCCAGTTTATATCGAGCTTCCGCGCGACATGGTGGATGTCGCGGGTGTGGCGCACCACACGCCTGCGGATATCCATGCAGAGAGTGATTCCGAAACGCTGGGCGAAGCCTTGCAGGAGGCAGTGGAGATGATCTGTGCGGCACGGCAACCGGTGATCCTGGTGGATGTGGAGGTGCATCGTTTCGGGTTGCAGGAGGAACTCGTGAGGCTCATCGAGCAGACATGCATTCCCTTCGCCACGACGATTCTTGGCAAATCGGTGATCGATGAGCAGCACCCGCTTTATCTTGGCGTTTACGAAGGGGCGATGGGACGAGAGGCTGTGCGTGAATATGTGGAGTCCAGCGACTGTGTTCTCATGCTTGGCACCTTCATGACCGATATCAACCTCGGCATTTATACTGCGCAACTTGATCCGCGCCGGGCGATCAATGCCACGAGCGAAAAACTGTCGATCCGTTCCCATAATTTTGAGGACGTGCGCTTCAAGGATTTTGTCCGGGGATTGATCGATGCGAAAATTCCGCCTCGTGCAGATACTGCGCTCCCGCAGAGGGAGAATGGGGAGGATTTTCAGATTGAGCGCGGAAGTAAAATCACGATCAAACGCTTCTTCAAGCGACTGAATTTATTTCTCTCGGACAACACAATTGTCGTGGCCGATGTGGGCGATGCGCTTTTTGGGGCGGCGGATCTTTCCATTCATCGCAAGACGGAATTTCTCGGGCCGGCTTACTACGCGTCGATGGGGTTTGCTGTGCCGGCGGCGATAGGGGCGGAGATTGCGAATCCGCATCTCAGGCCGCTGGTGCTGGTGGGTGACGGGGCTTTTCAGATGACGGGGATGGAGCTTTCCACGGCGGTGCGGCATGGGCTGAGGCCGATCGTGATCGTGCTCAACAATGGCGGGTATGGGACTGAGCGGCAGATGCAGGATGGGCCCTACAATGATGTTTTACGATGGAACTATAGCCGCATCCCGGAGGTGCTGGGGGCGGGGAAAGGTTTTGTGGTTGAGACCGAGGGGGAACTCGAGGTTGCGCTGGGGGAGGCCACGGCGAATACGGAAAGTTTCAGCATCATCGATTTGCATATTGATCCGAATGACAGGTCGCCGGCTTTGGAAAGATTGGCGAAACGGCTGGCGGAAAGACTGGGCCGATAATGGCAGGGATGCGGGATAGCTGATGGTTGGTAAGGGTTGGCAACGGTTGATTAGCCCGGGCAAATGAAAGGCTAAAGGATGAAGGCTAAATGCTAAAGCAGTGGAGAAAATCAGCGAAAAAGAACGAGACGATGCGAAAGGAGTACACGTTTTTGTTCAGAATGTTTTTGGGGCTAAGTATCAGTCGTGGATGCTTTTGTAGCGGTAGGGGAGTAAGCCGCGGCCGGTGAGGGTGGTGATGTCGTAGGTGCTGGCGATGACTTTGCTGAAGGGGGAGGATTCGTAGAACTGGGCGCGCGTTTTCTGGTCGTCGAGCCATCTGGCGAAGAGGATGACGTGGCCTCCGACGCCGTCCATGATGTCACCGGGTTTCAGGTCGACGGGGGAGGAGAGTTTTGTGCAGATCGACGGGAGGGAGTTGGTAGATTGCTTGGTGGTCAGCTTCCAGCAGCGGGAGATGAAGCCGGAACAGTCGATGCCGACTGCGTTGCTGCTGACGGCTGCGCCTCCGAGACGGCGTTTCTCGGGAGAATAGATGTCGCCGGCGACTTTGCCTTTTTTCAGGCCGACTTCGAAGGTTTCGAGGCTGTCGAATCCGCCCCATTTGTAGGGCATGCCTGTGTTGACAGTGTCGATGGTCCAGAGATTCGGGTCGGAGGCGGTATTTGCGTCCGGGGTGGCGGGGTTGTTCGGAGTGTGGACTTCGACGCCGTCGATGTCGCGGCCCTGGAGGGCGTTTTTGGCGGTGGCTTGCCAGGCGTAGCTGGAGTAGCCCACGGCGATGCGGAGAGTTTCGGCGCGGGTGAGGGGGGCGCCGGCGTGCGCGGGCGCGCAGAGAAATGACAATGTCAGCGTTGCAAGGAAGAGTTGAAGCAGAAAAGGGCGGAGGGCGGAGGGATGAGGGCGGAAGTACGAAGATTGGCGCTGCGCGCGGGTTGGAACCGGATGCGCTTGATCAAATAGCGAACGTGTAATGCAGGGCGAAGTTGGGACTGGGACACGACAGAGCGTGTCCCTCCATGACGTCCTCGGCGGGTGCATTTTTTGTTTTATGCGGGCGTTTGGTCTGCTCGGAGGCCAGACAAGAATGGATTACTTTTTGTCGGCGTCGAGGGCGGCTTTTACGGCGGCTTCGATTTCCTCGTAGAGGGCGCGGTCGGTCTTGAGTATGTCCTTGGCGGCGTCGCGGCCCTGGGCGAGCTGGGTGCCCTTGTAGCTGAGCCATGAACCGCGTTTTTCGACGATGTTTTTCTCGAGGGCAAGGTCGAGGAGCGATCCGGTGGCGGAGATGCCTTCGTTATACATGATGTCGAACTCGGCTTCGGTGAAGGGAGGAGCGACTTTGTTTTTGACGATCTTTACCTTGGTGCGGTTGCCGGTGACTGTGCCATCGGCCTGCTTGATTGCGCCGATGCGGCGGATATCAACGCGGACGCTGGCGTAGAATTTGAGGGCCTTGCCGCCGGGGGTCGTCTCGGGGTTGCCGAACATGACGCCGATTTTTTCGCGGATCTGGTTGGTGAAGATGCAGGTGGTGCGCGCCTTGGAAATGAGGGCGGTGAGCTTGCGCATGGCGGCGCTCATGAGACGGGCCTGGGCGCCGACGGTGGAATCGCCGATTTCGCCCTCGAGCTCCTGCTTGGTGACGAGTGCGGCGACGGAGTCGAGTACGATGACGTCGAGCGCGTTTGAGCGGACGAGTGTTTCCACAATGCGGAGCGCTTCCTCGCCGGAGCTGGGCTGCGAGACGAGGAGATCGTCGAGATTCACGCCGAGTTTCTGTGCGTACTGGGGATCGAGCGCGTGTTCCACGTCGATGAAGGCTGCGAGACCGCCGCGCTTCTGCGC
>JBAVPB010000251.1:0-7388 GCA_049692655.1 Chthoniobacteraceae bacterium
CGCGCAACCCGGCTGGCGCATCAACCAGTTCAGCGTGGAGCGCGGCGAACTCGTCATCGCCAGCAACAACCAGGCCGACGTCGAGATGCCATTCTACTTCAGCACCGAGGCCGAGGATCTCCATTTCAACAAACTCAGCGATCTGCAGCTCAAGCTGAACCTCAAGGTGCCGCTGAACGATTACAATTTTCCTTCCTACCAGCTCCTCTTCAAACAACTCGAGGGCAAGCTCAACTTCGGCCTCCCTCTTGGTAGCCAGGCAAAAAACGTCGTGCAAAAATTCGACGCCGCCGGGGTAAAATGGAAACAATTCTCCGCGGACAAGGTCTGGTTCGCCGTGACCTACGATGTGAATGGCATCTACGGACGCTTCGGCGGCAGGGCTTACGAGGGATATCTCACCGGCGCGTTCACTTTCTACATGAGCCAGAACAGTCCGTGGGTCGGCTGGGTGAGTGGTTCGGCCGTCGATCTGAAAAAAGTCACCAACATCCTCGCGCCGCAAAATTTCCAGATGGACGGCCCTGCCGATTTCAGCATGGAGGTGAACGGCACCAACCACGAGATCGAGCGCGTCGCAGGCAAGTTCAAGACGACCGCCCCCGGCAAGTTGAAAATCGCGAAGTTCGACGAGCTCATCAAAAATCTGCCCAAAACATGGACCGTGCTGAAACAGAGCGCCACGCGCATCGGGCTTGAGACATTGCGCGATTTCGATTACACCACGGGCGATGGCAATTTTTGGTTCGTTGGGGACAAAGGGCATTTCGGCCTCAAAATGGGTGGCCGGGATGGATCGCGGAACTTCGATTTTACGCTGCACGGCGATTAGCGGCGCGCTCCTTTGCGCCATGGCGGGCTGCACCGGCATCGGCGTGAACCTCGGCACCGAGAAGCCGCTCGCCGTCGATATTAACATGAAGGTCGATATCTACCAGCACGCCGACGCCGCCGTGCAAAAGAAAGTCGCCGCAGCCAGCACCAGCGGCAGTCTCCCCGTTGATGTCCGCATCCGCCGCAAAAACAGGCTCGGCGAGATAAACGTCCTGAAAAATTCCCGCACCGTCGGCGAAAACCATCTCGGTCTCCTCGAAGTCCGAGTCATGCCCGCGGGCGATTACGGCGACTACGTAAAACGCACCGTCGATGCCGAGAACAAGGACCGCATGGAAATCATGCAGGACATCTCCAAGAACGACGCTCTCCCCATCGACAAGGTCCAGGCCGAGCAGGCCAAACTCGCCGCAAACCGCGCCTTCAACGGCGAGTGGATCGAACTCGCCCAGCCCGGCTCCACCTTCAAATGGGTCCAGAAAGGCAAGGAAACCGCCCCAGCTTCCACACCCACCCCGTCTCCCTCTCCGACCCCCGCCAAAACAAGCCCTCAATAACATATCTATTTATCATGATATGATAATTTGTTATTGATCGTGTTCTGGAAATAGGCTCTATTGGTAAACCCTTGAATGGGACATTTGCCATGGATAATCAACCCTTGCCAACCCTTACCAACCCTCTGCTAAGTCTGCTCCGCGAGCGTATCGTCATCATCGACGGCGCCATGGGCACGACCATCCAGCAGTACAAATTGACCGAGGAGCAATTCCGCGGCGACCGTTTCAAGGACTGGCAGGGCAAGGATCTCCGCGGCAACAACGAACTCCTCAACCTCACCCAGCCCCACATCATCGAGGAGATCCACCGCCGCTACTTCGAGGCCGGCGCCGACATCGCCGAGACAAATACCTTCAACGGCCAGTTCATCTCCCTCTCCGATTACGGTATGGAATCACTCGCCTACGAGCTCTCCTTCGCCGGCGCCCAGTGCGCCCGCCGCGCCGCCGATTCCGTCATGGCTGCCCAGCCCGGCCGCACCTGCTGGGTTGCCGGAGCCATTGGCCCCACGACGAAAACCTCCTCGATCTCCACCGATGTCAACGACGCCTCATCCCGTGGCACCACATGGGACGAGCTCGTCCGCGCCTACGGCGAGCAGGTCCGCGCCTTGCTCGATGGCGGCTGCGACATCCTCCTCGTGGAGACAATCTTCGACACGCTGAACGCCAAGGCAGCCTTCTTCGCCATTCAGGAAATCTTCGACGAGCGCAACCTCTCCGCTCTTCCATTCGGCCAGGAGCCCGATCCCGGCAAAAAAGTCGTGCCCATCATGGCCTCCGTCACATTCATCCAGAAAGGCGGAACCCGCGGCGTCACCGGCCAGACCGTAGAGGCGTTCTGGAATTCCATCTCTCACGTCCCGTTGCTCAGTGTCGGCATGAACTGCGCCCTCGGCCCCGAGGAAATGCGCCCGCTCATCGAGGAACTCTCCGCCCTCGCGCCGATCTACGTCAGCGTCTATCCAAATGCAGGCCTGCCAAATCCGCTGCTTCCCACCGGCTTCCCCGAGACGCCGGAGTCTCTCGCACCCCAGCTCGCGGAGTGGGCGCGCAACGGCATGTTCAATATCGTTGGCGGCTGCTGCGGCACCACACCGCCGCACATCGAAAAAATCGCGCAGGCTGTCCGCGGTCTTCCCACCCGAGTTCCGCCGATAGTCGAGCCATGGCTGCGCCTCAGCGGCATCGATGCGCTCAGCCTCACGCCGCAGACAAATTTCATCAATATCGGTGAGCGTGCGAACATCACCGGCTCCCCGAAATTCTCGAAGCTCATCCTGGCCGGAAACTACGAGGAGGCCGTGCGGATCGCACGCCAGCAGGTGGAGAACGGCGCGCAGATCATCGATATCAACATGGACGAGGGGATGCTCGACGGCGCCGCCGCGATGACAAAATTCCTGAATTACATCATGACCGAGCCCGAGATAGCCAGGGTGCCGGTGATGGTCGATTCGTCAAAGTGGGAGGTCATCAAGGCCGGCCTCAAGTGCATTCAGGGGAAGGGGATTGTGAACTCCATTTCGCTCAAGGAAGGCGAGGAGAAATTCCTCCAGCACGCCCGTCTCGTGCGCAGGTACGGCGCGGCCACCGTGGTCATGGCCTTCGACGAGACCGGGCAAGCTGACACCTTCCAGCGCAAGATCGAAATCTGCAAGCGCGCCTACGATCTGCTCACGCAAAAAGTCGGCTTCCCGCCGCAGGACATAATCTTCGATCCGAATATCCTCACCGTCGCCACGGGCATGGAGGAGCATAACAATTACGCAGTCGATTTCATCAACACCGTGCGCTGGATCAAGGAGAATCTCCCGCTCGCAAAAGTGAGCGGCGGTGTCTCGAATATCTCCTTCTCCTTCCGCGGCAACAATGCCGTGCGCGAGGCGATGCACTCCGCGTTCCTTTACCACGCCATCAAGGCCGGGCTCGACATGGGCATCGTGAATGCGGGCATGCTCGAAGTATATCAGGACATCTCGCCCGATCTTCTGGAACTCGTTGAGGACGTGTTGCTGAACCGCCGCCCCGATGCCACTGAGCGTCTCATCACATTCGCCGAGACAGTGAAGAAAAAAGACAAGGCCGAGGTGGTTGTGGACGAATGGAGAAACGGCACCGTCGAGGACAGGCTCTCCCACGCATTGGTGCGGGGCATCGTCGATTTCATCGATACGGATACCGAGGAGGCCCGTGTAAAATATGGCCGCCCGCTCTTGGTTATCGAAGGTCCGCTCATGGCTGGCATGAACGTCGTCGGCGACCTGTTCGGCTCGGGGCAAATGTTTCTGCCGCAGGTCGTGAAATCGGCGCGCGTCATGAAAAAAGCGGTCGCCTATCTCTTCCCATTCATGGAGGAAGAAAAAGCCGCCACGCTTGCCGCAGGCGGCGAGGTAAAGGCGCAGGGCAGGGTGCTCATGGCCACGGTGAAAGGCGATGTCCACGATATCGGCAAGAACATCGTCGGCGTCGTGCTCGGCTGTAATAACTACGAGGTCATCGATCTCGGCGTCATGGTTCCGTGCGAAAAAATCCTCTCGACTGCCCGCGAGATGAATGTCGATATCATCGGCCTCAGCGGCCTCATCACGCCATCGCTCGATGAAATGGCGCATGTCGCGAAGGAGATGGAACGTCAAAACTTCACCATCCCGCTGCTTATCGGCGGAGCGACCACGAGCAAGGCCCACACCGCAGTGAAGATCGCGCAGAATTACAAGCACCCAGTCGTCCATGTGCTCGACGCTTCACGTGCCGTGCCAGTCGTCGGCGCATTGTTGAGCGACGAGCAAAAGCCCGCCTTTTCCGCGAAGAACAGCGAGGACCAGGAGAAGCTGCGCACCATGCACGCCGGTTCCGCGCAGAAACTCATCACGCTGGAGGAATCACGCAAAAACCGCACGTCGATCGAGTGGCGTGCCGAAGACATCCCGCAGCCGGAGTTCACCGGTATGCGCGTGCTGAACGATTTCCCGCTGGCCACGCTGCGGGAGTTCATCGACTGGTCGCCATTCTTCCACGCATGGGAATTGCGGGGACGCTATCCCTCCATCCTCGAGCATGAAAAATACGGCGAGCAAGCCCGCAAGGTTTTCGAGGAAGGCAACGCATTGCTCGACAAAATCATCGCAGGAAAACTTCTCGCCGCCCGTGCGGTTTACGGGATATTCCCGGCAAACGCGGTCGGTGACGATGTAGAGCTGTACACCGATGAATCGCGCTCGGAATTGCTCACAAAATTTTTCTTCATGCGCCAGCAGATGGAGAAAAAGGATGGTGAGCCCCACCGTTCGCTTTCCGATTTCATCTCACCGAAAAACGGCGCTCCGCGATTGCATGACCACATCGGTGTGTTTGCGGTCAGTGCCGGATTTGGCCTGAAGGATATCATCGAAAAATTCCGCGCCGATCACGACGACTACAACGCGATCATGGCCGAGGCCCTTGCAGACCGTCTCGCCGAAGCCTTCGCGGAATGCCTCCACAAAAAAGTGCGCGACGAATGGGGTTTTGGAAAGGACGAAAATCTCAGCACTGGCCAACTGCTCGAAGAGCAATACCGCGGCATCCGTCCTGCCGCAGGCTATCCCGCCTGTCCCGATCATACCGAAAAAGGCACCATCTGGAACCTGCTCGACGTGGAAAAAAATACCGGCATCAAGATCACCGAGTCCTACGCCATGTGGCCCGGGTCAAGTGTCAGCGGCCTCTATTTCGCCCACCCTCAGGCCCGCTATTTCGGCCTCGGCAAAATCGACCGCGACCAGGTGGTCGATTATGCCGCGCGCAAAGGCGAATCCGTCGAGTACGTCGAAAAATGGCTCGGGCCTAATCTGAATTATTAACCCCGCGGGTTGCCACCGGAAAATCCTTCCGCACTTCCACGCTTCGGATGCGTATGGTCGTCCCTTGGCGGACGAGGCGCGCACCGAGACCGATTCTGCTATAGGTCTTGTCCAGGGGCGATGCGCCCTCCCGGTAATTGGCAGCAACAGGGATGCCGTTGAGATGATAGGTCGCATGATCGTCTGCGACCTCGATCAGGAACGTATTCGTTTGTTGCATCGCGACACCCACGTCATGCCCGGTATTGGTGTCCCAGCGGTCAGTGGCGGATGCCTCAAAGGTATCGACCCCTTGGTTTTGTTTTGCGCCGCACACCACGTAGTAACCTGTTCCATGTTCCCCGAGCAATACCCCCGGAAACGACGGTCCTTTGTTTTGAGATTCCACTTCGATATCGCATCGTAGTTCGTAGTGATTGCCGATGATGGGAGAGGCAAATGCGGTCGCATAGCCGCCCCGTTCAGAGGTGATCTCAAGGCATCCATCCGGGGTGGCTTTCCACGCCCCGTCTTGAAACCTCCACATTCCGGCATCCAGAGGGATCTTTACCCAGTCACCTCCGGCGAATGCCTTTTCCAACCGCAATGCCCGCGCCCGGTCTGCCGGGACTTGGGAGAGGGGATTGGAGAGTGCTTTCATATCCGCTTCGCACTTGTCGAAAGCGGCAATGGCATCATCCAGCTTCCCTTGGTCATAGAGTTCTTCCGCGCTCCAGAAATCCTTGCCGGAAGCGGATTGCAACACGACGATCTCCTGCTTCATTTTATCGAAATCCCCGGTGCGCATGAAAAGTAATTGCCGGGCCGGTGTCGGAAGATCGCCGCCGCCGGCCTTGTTCAAGGCGTCCGCCGCCGCCGCTCCGTCACCCACAAGATAAGCCTGCACCGCCAGCAGGGTATATTGGCTTTTCCATTTTTCCTTGCGGGAGGCAGCTTCGGCCAGACCGGTCGCGGTAGGCACCACCAGGCTGGAGACGAGCGGGCTCCGGTAAACCTTTCGCCAGTCTGTTTCCTCCGACGCATTATCGAGGATCCGGAAAAACTGCTGCGGCACCTCGGTTTCGTACTGCCGTGTCTCCGCGCACAATCGCGCGAATTGCATCATCTTTTGCACGCTTCCACCCCACCGCGGACGAAGCCCCCATTGCACAGCATCATATGCCTGGATGTAATCAAACTGCGCCGCCACCGCCCGGTCAAACCAGAGCCGCATGGTGTCACCGGGGTTGCCGTTGCCTGCCATGGTGATCCCGATCATTTCGCTGGCTGCATCCGGCCGCTTGGGATTGAGTTTCCAAGCAGTCGTGTAATCGTCGCGGGCGAGGTCATACTGTTCCTTGAATGCTTGCCAGCCCTCTTTGCTCACGGTGTTGGCATATCCTCCGCCGCGGTGGTCCCACGCCCGCTTGACCTCGATATATCCCTTCATCGTGCGCTGGACCCATTCCGGAACTTTTGCCTCCACAAGCGCTGCTGCAAGGGCGTCGTAGTTGTTGACGAAATGATTCCACCCCCACGACCACGCCATCGTATGGTGCATGAACAGGTAGATATCATCCCCTGGATAATCCCCGGCCAGCGCCGTGTCCTTTGTCAATTCGATCACGCGTTGATCGATCTCCGGCAATCGCGATGAGGTCTTCACCTGTATCACATTATTCGCAAGGAGAGCGCCTATGCGCAGGACGGCGGGGGAATAGTATTTTTCCTGGTCCAGCCGCTTGAATGCCTCTTTGGCTAGGTCAGCGACATCCGCATTATCCGGCGTGTAGCAGCGGAAATATTGCGTGAATATGGAAATCAACGGATCATCGCACCCAAGCGCGATGAGCTTTTTTCCGTTTTCAGCCGCGCCACCGAATCCACGCTGCGCCTGAAATGCAAAAATGGCTTTCTTGATATAGTCCTGTGCGGCGGCTTTCCACGGTTTGTCATCCGTGACCCGCTTGAGAAATGGCTGTGCGAAAGTGCGGTCAAACCATGCATCCGCCTGTTTCTGGAGATCGCTGCTCGTGTAGGGATATGCTTGCAGCGCGATTGGCTGGCTCCAGGGATCGGTCTGCACTCCCTCGGAAGGAGCTGCATCCGGGGTAGAAATGGAAATGACCGGGTTTTCGGTCATCGGTTTCTGAACTTGTGGCGGTGGTTT
>JBAVPB010000252.1:0-2902 GCA_049692655.1 Chthoniobacteraceae bacterium
CTCCAAGGTGCCAGTTACGAGTCAGCGATAAGAATGCCAGGAGAACGACACTCCCAAATCGGATAAAAATACGCATAAACTCTGGATAACCAAATCCAGCAACTAACCCAGTTGCCAATCCTCCAGCTACATAGGGGGCCATCTCAAACAAACATGCTAAACGACCATAAGCCGGATTAATATTCGGTGGGTCGCCAAAAATTGCCATCCAGCCCCCATAATACCACTTGTTGTGGAGAAAGAACGCCAGCGTAATGCCGATTGAGAACGCCGCCACGGAGTTGACGAAATCAGAAAAGTATCGAAATCTGTTCATCGCAGGTTTACGGTTGCTTAGTAGGAAGATAGGGGTCAGTTCCAAGTATTTATAATCATTCATCCTTCTTGTGATAGAGCAAGTGGGCCACATGCATCCCCACGCCCACCTTCAACCGTTCAGCTATTTATTTCAATGTCAGTATTGTTTCCTCCCGCAATCTTCGCGCGATCCTCACTTTCCCGGGCGAACCTTTGCAAAGGTTCTGCAAATCAGCTTCCCTCAACCCCTCCGCCGCCAGCATTTCAGCGATGATTTCTTCGGCTATCATCTTATTGTAAATACTTGGAACTGACCCGAATGGCGCTCGTCCTATGGTATGCGCTTGCTTTCTATCCCCCACTCATTTCAAGCGTACTATTATGCGAAATAGATAATGTTACGTGATGCTAGTTTCCCGGTTCATACCCGCGTACTATTCCTGTTAAATCAAGGCTTGGTTATGGTACTGTATGGCGGAGTATTGTTAAAAGGAGCTCCATCCTTCAGCACCGAGCCGGTAGCATTCCTGATAAACGTCGTAGCCACACCTTGGTCATTGGTGACGACCACTCTATCAGTTCCGTTCAACGCGATCTTCCACGTTTTCAAGCCGAGAGATGCTACTCCATACAGCTCCTGGGCAAAGTCGATATTCCAAAGGCCATTGGTATTCGTGGCTTTGACCCACAAAAGTCCCCGGTGCATTCCAATCAAAAATGCCACGTTCTTACCCTGGTTACATCCGTCAATGATCTGCCAGTAATCCAACAGACTGGTACCATCAGGCCCATCAGGCCATGTTTTCGTCCATATTGGAGGCGTTCCATGATTGAACTCAGCATCCAAGGTTGTCTGTCCGTTAATCTTGGTTCGAACAAGCGTAAAGGTTCCCTGAGTGTTTTTCGTCTCGCCCACAACGATGGGATTACCGGCAGCCAATGGCGATATTATAGCGGCAAAGAAGAGGAGGCAGAAGATGCGTATATTCATAATTAGGGTTGAAATATGGTTTCTTGAGTTCCCTTGGGATCAGCTTCCCAAATCCACTTGTACTGAGCTCCGGTTGTGAGGTTGATGATGTAAGCTCCGTAACCGTCCAAACTCGAGTCTTCCCAACTCACGCGCGAAGGAAAAACGGGTGATCCATAGGATGGATCGTAGATGTTTCCACTACTGTCTTGAACGACAGCGTGGTTATCAAACTCCGCTCGCGGGTTGGGATTGCCTTGTCCAGCAACGCCGGTTTGCCTTACAGGACTAAAGGGTGCAGTGATGCTGGTCGAAAGATCCCAGTGCTTGACATAAAAAATTGGAATCACCTTATAGGTTCCACTTGGCAAAAACGTGTTAATGTCATTGTGAAGCTTGGTTTGAGCTACCGCATAAAAACTGGGTGGCCCCGTTGATCCAGGCGCTCCAGGGACATTGTTTTCTGGTGGATTAACAGTCTCAACAGTTAATGCAATGCCATCTACCCGCAAGGCGTCGTACAAGAAGCTGGCCCAAGCACCGCACCTTCCATCGCCGATCGAAAGCAGACCTGCAGTCCTCCAGCATTGCGGCGGAGGCGCGGGATTTGTGGTACTCCAGTATGTCAACTCTACCCCATCAGGCTGTGAAGTTGCAGGATTGATACGCTCTACATCAGGTATGCCCTTGCTGTCCTTATGAGTGAAAACAGAATAGACCGCGTTCACTATCGCGGTTGTGTCTGTTAAGCCCGTTGCTTTCCGGCAAGCAGTATCAAAAAGGGTTAACTGCCTCTCATTGGCAGGCGTTAATGGATCAGCCAGCGTCACATACATCGTGTGTTGGGTCTTGGTGATGGATTGCCATGTATTTCCTCCATCCGTGCTAATTTTCCAATTGAGAGTGAATGAAGTGCTGTCTGTCTTGTTGTAGTATTTAATGGTGTTCGGCAGCGCACAAGTGCTGGAGGTTATTGGCAGCGTCACTGTCACGCCGTCCGGACTAATGCTTCCCGTCGTCACAGGAATCCCGAACTGGTCGGGGCCTGTTGCTTGAATCTTAATGCTTTTTGCAGCGGAAGCTAATAGCATTTTAAACGTGGCTCCGATTTTAGGTGTGGTGTTCCGGGTATATGCAACCGCGTAATTCTGGTCTCCCATGCCAGATGTACGCATAGTTCCAGTCCACTGCGGCGCTGCATATTGTGTCGTTCCGTCATCCGACTCCAATTGCCAATAACTAGTCCCGGAAAAACTTACGCTCGTTACTTGGAATGGGACAAGTAGAGCCGCACTCCCGCTGCTGGTAATAGTCGCAATAATCCCGCTGGAATTCATTTGTTTAGGAGCAACGCTTCCGCTCTGCACAATAGACCAGCGGTGGGTGGTTCCCGATCCGCTCATGATAAAAGTGCCGCTTTGGGTGGTGCCGCCCACGATTTGAGTACCTGTAAACGGCATCAGCGTGTTGCCGGTAACCGCATCCTGGTTGGTCAGCCCGATTGGAGCAATGAATGGGGCAAACTGGTCGGCCACTCCGTCCGGCATCATATCCCTCAAATATCTGATGCTTCCTGAAGTCCACATAAAATTCTGACCGAGATTGAAATCATTTCCGATAACGATATCCTGGTTG
>JBAVPB010000253.1:0-2901 GCA_049692655.1 Chthoniobacteraceae bacterium
GTTCAGCGCGTTGTCGAGTTCCTGGTTATCTACTTCCGAGACGATATCAAAGGAGGGCATACCCTATTCATAGCGCAGCGCTTTCACGGGATCAAGCCTCGCGGCGAAGTAAGCGGGAATGAGCGCCGCCCCCGAGCAAATGATGAAGGCGCCGATGCAAATGATCGCCACGTCCCGGGGCTCGACGACAGCAGGAATTTTGCTGAACTCATAAATACTAGCGGGGAAAATCTCAATATGTAGCACACTTGCCAGCCAGTCTTTGAATTCATTGCGGAAACGGATCAGCGTCATTCCCAGCCCGAGGCCGATGATATTTCCGAAAAATCCGACGACCATCCCCTGCGCGAGAAACACCCATACGATCTGCCAGACATTTGCCCCGAGAGCCTTGAGGATGCCGATCTCGCGCCGCTTCTGCACGGTCACGGTGATGAGAGTGTTCATGATTGAGAATGCGGCGACAATCACGATGAAGAACAGGATGAAAAACATCATGTTGCGCTCGAGGCGGACGGCGTCGAAGCGGTCGGAATTACGATCGATCCAAGTCTGTGCATACACGCCGTCGTGCAGCTTGGCGGAAATCTGTTTTTTCACGCTCACCGCAAGATATGGGTCCGTGGTGCGCACAGAGAGCCCGTGGACAGCATCGCCAAGGCCGTAAAGTTCCTGGCCAACGTAGAGCGGTACGAGGAGGATGTTGGAATCATACTCGTAGCGGCCCGATTCGAAGATGCCGGTGACGGTCAACTCCGCGGGCAGCACCACGTCGCCTTTCAGGTCGGCGAGCGTCTTCGCCTTGGCTTTCGGGTCGGCTTCCTCGCGGCGTAATTCCTCGATGATGCCGCGGATGTTATTCGGAGCATAGACCGTGATCTTGTCGCCGACGTTAACGCCGAGCTGGGCCGCCAGGAGGCTTCCCATCACGGTGGTGTCGCCGCTGAGGTCGAAGGTGCCTTGCTTGACCAGCTTTTTCAGGTCGTTGATTTTTTCCTCGGAGGCGGGATCGATACCACGCATCACGGGGGTGATCACACGGCCTTCCATCTCGACGATCACGGGGCCCTGGACGAAGGGGGCCACGGCGACGACGCCCGGCTCCTTGGCGATTTCCTTGCTGATCTCGCGCCAGCCCTGGAGGAGACCGTCGTTTGAAATTACGATGTGGGGTTCGAAGCCGAGGACTTTGTTTTGGAGTTCGCGGTCGAAGCCGGTCATCACAGAAATGACGAGGATGAGGACGGTGATGCCCAGGGTTACGCCCAGGACGGAGATGAGGGTGATGATCGAGATGAATGTGCGCTTGGGTTGCAGGTAGCGAAGCGCTAGGAAAAGGCTGAACGATCTCATTGCGGGGAGGGTGAAGGATCGGGCGGGGATTGGGAAGCAGGAATGCGGCGCTTTTGCAGGGATCGGGAATAGCTGACGGTTGGTAAGGGTTGGCAAGGGTTGATTAGCCCTGACAAATGAGGTGTTCCTTTCATCGCATCCAGAAGCGGGAGAGGCGTTTTAGTTTCATGGTGAGCAGCAAATCGCGGATTGAGAGACGGCCGGCGGGGCTTTCCTTTTCGTGGAGGAAAAATGCGTATGCCCATGTGAGGATGGTGATGACGAGCACGGCGAGATAATAGATGCTGTATTTGTTCCAGTTCAAGGGGCCGGCGGCGCTGTCGAGGTGGTTGAGGGCGTCGATCATGATGCCCCAGAGGATGGGGGCGAGGCCAGCGCCGAGGCTGGTGATTACAGAGAAAAATGCGAAAAAATGGCTCCGGCCCATGGAGGGCATGGTGTTCATCATCAACCGTGTGAGGGCGAGGCCGAAGTTTGCGCCGGCGATCCCTGCCATGAAATGGAGCGACACGATCAAGGTGACCGAGGGGGCCAGCATATCCGCGGAAATGAGCCACCAGGCGGCTTGCAGCAGGCAGAAGATGCCCATGGTGACCTGGAGCACGAGCTTGCTGCCGGTGCGTTCCAGCACACGGCCGAGGAATGGCAGGCTTGCCAGCGCCCCGGCAAAATAGAATACGCCATAAAGCATGATCCGGCTGTCGCTGAAGCCGAGGCGCGATTTCATGAAGGGCACCCCGAATATCCCGCCCGTGGAGTAGGAGGTTGCGACCAGCACCGTGAACACCACCAGGCGGAAAAATGGGGGGTAAAACACGATCTCGCGCCATGGCACGCTCTTGCCGGACCGCTTTACCGCCTCGCCCGCCCCGGCATCCGGGATTGTCCGGAGGAAAAGCAGGCTCGCCACGGTGGCCACGGCGCCGACAAAGAAGAGCAGGGTGAATTGAACCTTTGTCGCCTGCCCGTACAGCATCACCGCGCCCAACCCCAGCGAAACCAGAAAGCCGGCATGGAGGAATATCTGGTCCCGGGAGAGGAACCGGCCGCGCACTTCTTCAGGGATTAGGTCGGTGAGCCATGGGAGCCACGCACCCAGCGAGATGCTGCGGAGGAGGTTGAAGACAAAGAGCGCCAGCAGCATGATGAGCAGCTTTCCGGCGGCGCCGATGAAGTCCATGAGCGGGACCACCGCGAGCAGGAAGATGCAGACCGTGCGCAGGCCCCAGCCGTAGAAGATGAAACGGCGGTAGCCGACCCGCGCCATGAAATGGGCGGCGGGGATCTGGCAGACCGTCAGCAGCGGCGCGAGGGAGGCGATCACCCCCAGCACGGTCGCGGTCGCGCCGAGGCTCTTTGCGTAGAGGAGGACCGGTGAGCCGAGCGTGAACTGGACAGCCAGGGCGTTGAAGGCCGTGAACCAGTTCACGTTTGTGACGCCGGGAGGGTAGATTGATGATCTTTTGTTTAACACAGACAGGAAGAAGACGGAATCGGTGAAAGAAAATTCACTTTAGGTGTTCCGGGGGTATTAAAAGAGGGGGAGGG
>JBAVPB010000254.1:0-7098 GCA_049692655.1 Chthoniobacteraceae bacterium
ACTTTCCTCGCTTCTTTGTTCAATCTCATAAAAAAAATCAGGCAGTAACCTGGCGGGCGGCGTCCTCGGAGAGGCGCTTCTGGTCATCCGAAGTCAGAACCTTGCCGGTGACCTTGACTGTGGTATCGACCACGAGACGGCCGACTTCACGCTTGAGCTCGCTCAAAATGCGATCGTGCTCGAGGGACGTGGCTTCGCGGGCCTTGGCAATGATCTGCTCGGCTTCCGCGATTGCCTGCTGCTGACGGCGATCAGCAAGAGTAGCGCTGCTTGCACGAGCTTCGTCGATGAGCTTCTGGGCGTCTGCATTCGCCTTTGTGAGGATTTCCTGGTAGTGCTTTTCAGCGTCTGCAAGCTGCTGTTTGATTTTTTCAGCATTCAGCATCCCCTCCTCGATCTTCTTGCGACGCTCCTCGAGCATGGCAATGATCGGGCCGAAGGCGAATTTGCTTAAAACGAGATAAACAATGATGAAAAGGATCAGCTGCGCGATGAACTTGGGCCACTCGACGCCGAACTGAGCAAGAATTTGATGTATGACATCCATAGGAGAGAAGAAAAGGGCCGCGCGATTTTAAAGCCGCGCAGCCCCTTGAGTTTTTTAGTATTTCTGGAACGCCATGATGAGCGCGTAAATAGCTACTGCTTCCGAGAGCGCCATCGCAATGATGCCAATGGTCAGCACCTTGCCGAATGCGCCTGGATTACGACCCACGGCTTCCGCGGCTTTCGCCCCGGTCAAACCGATGCCGATCGCAGCACCCATACCAGCCAAACCGAGCGTGATACTTCCGCTGACGCCAGTGGCGTTGACGGCTGCATCCGCAATTACAGGTAATATATCGATCATAGTATTGTGTTTTCTTCTTCTTTCATCTTCCACCGTCCACGCGTTGCGTATGGTCCCGGTGGAAAAATTGTTTGTTTAGTGGCCGTGTCCCTCCTCCTCGTCGTGCGACGTGGACAACTGGATATAGACCGCGCAAAGGAGTGAGAAGACCAGCGCCTGAAGGACACCGACCAGCAACTCCAGAAAATAGAACGGCAGCGGAAGCGCAACCGAGAGCAGATGCGAGAAGGGCGCAGGCAGCTTGTCTCCCAATGAGCTCATCGCATGCAAGAGGCTCTCACCCGCAAAGATATTCCCGTAAAGCCGCAGCGAAAGCGACACGGGGCGAAATGCAATCGAGACGATCTCGATGGCACCCACGAAGATAAAGATCGGGAGCAGACAAATCGCGAGAGCGCCTTTCAATCCTCCCTTGGGACCAAAAACGTGAAAAAGAAATCCTCCCACGCCCAACTCACGGAAAGTCCAGAAGAGCCACAACACCATGAACAATGCGGCCATCGCGAGCGTCATGTTCAAATCGGCACTGGCAGGACGGAGCAATGGGTGATCGAGGTGCTCGATGCTATGCGCAGGGCCGGTGATTTCACCGAAGCCGATGGTTCCCACGCCGGGCAGCAGACCGAACCAGTTTGCTGCGAGAATGAAAATAAACAGGGTCGCCAGAATCGGAAACACATGGCGGATCATGTGCTTGCCCACGATGCCTTCGAACATGTCGTAAAGGCCGGAGATGAGCGCCTCAAACAGATTCTGCCCGCCGCGCGGCACGAGTTGCATCGTTTTTGTTGCACGACGACACAGGATGACAAGCGCCACCGTGACGATAACGGTCACGAAAATGGAACTGGTCAACCACGGGACGGAATCGATGAACGGCTCGGCCTTCATCGATACACCTTCTGCTATGGGTAAAAGAATCAACATGGGTCAAAGGGGGCAGACAGTATGAGGACGATTTTGCATTTTACCACTCAAATCCTAATGAACAATCCGGGGGTGAAAAACAATGCGAAAACACCTTTCCTGCTGCGCGGGAGACAAAAAAGCAGAGCGATAGATAGTTGACAAGCCCTATTTGTGAAATTTTTCACAAACTTTTTCTGAATGGCATTTTTACAGGAATTCAGAGCCCGAAAATGGGGTTACCATTGAGGATTACCGGATCACTTCCGCCTTCACCGGCGAATGTTCCAGCGCGATGTGGTACTCATCCAGCGTCGTCCCCTCCACGCGGTAGAGTTCCACCTCGGATTCGTGCAAATCAGCAATCGCTCTTAATTCGTTGGTCTCGGCCTGGGCGACGTCGCGCTGCATCTGGAGCACGGTGTAGGTGGTGGTGGAACCTGCACCCAGCTTTTTCTGCTCGGCCTTGAGAGCGTCCCTGGCATAGGCCGTGGCGGTGCGGGAGACAGTGATCCGCTCCTGGTTGGTCTTCACGCGGTTTGCGGCATTGTTGACCTGCACAAGGATGGTTTGCTCCAGCTTTTTCAACTCCAGCAGGCGCTGCGCCTTTTGCAATTGCGCGACGTCGCGCTGGCCGCGCGCCTCGTGGTTGCCGAAGGGGAACTGAACATTGACCCCCACATACCACTGGGGATAACTCGCGCTCGCGACGCGGTTGAAACTGTTTTCCAGGTTGGAGCCGAGGCCGCCGAAGCCGTAACTGGCATTAAGATTGAGCTGCGGGAGAATCTGGTTTTTGCTGAACACGAGCTGGATTTTGCTCTGCTCCGCCACCTTGATCGCCTCGCGGTAATCGGGCCGGTTTTTCAATGCGGCGCCCATGCTGGCGAAGGGGGGCTTCGCCGACAGATCCTCCACGGGCCGGTCGATGGGCACCAGCCTTTGACCGACCATGGAGGCGAAGTCATCGGTGATGAGGGTCTTGAGCGCGTTCTCCTGCTCGCTCAGGCTCTGGCGCGCCTGGAGCACGGCGTCGCGGCGGCTGGCGACCTCGGAGGTGGCCTGCGAGATATCGAGCGGAGTCATCACGCCGATCTTCACGCGCATTTTGTTGTCATCGAGGAGATTCTGCGCGAGATCGAGGGAGGTCTGCTGCGAGACAAGGTTATCCTGCGCGTAGATCAGCTCGTAATAAGCCGTGACCACGTTTGAGACGACCTGCTCAAGCTGGCTCAGGAATGCGGCGTCCGCCACCTGCTCGCCCAGCCGTGCGATGCGGATCTGCGCCTGCGTGATGTCCGTGCCGAAACCGCGCAACAGCGGCTGTGAAACATTCAGGTTCGCCAGCGACGAATATTCCGCGAAGAGGATGCCGAGGCTTTCCTGCGAACTGGAGGAGTTGACGTTCAGGCTGAACTGCGTGCCGAGCGGGGTGAGTTGCGTGAGGCCCAGCGAGTAGTTGCTCGTCTGCGTGCTGTACCCCTGGGTGGAAGTGGAACTGAGCTGGTAAATGGCCGCGCCGTACTGGAGTTGCAACTGGAGCGCGGGATCGAAAATGCCGCGCGCCGAGAGCGTCTGCGCCTGGGCCAGTCGCGGGGCGATGCGATCGATCGAAATATCGAGATTTCTGGTGAGCGCGCCCGTGATGCAATCGGTGATGGAGAGTGAGATATCCTGCGCGGCTTTGTCCGGTTTCGCAGGCGGTGCGGAAGGCGTTCCCGCAGTTACGGACGACAGGCACAGCCCCCACAACGAAAGAAGAGTAAATGCCAGGCCGCCGGCAGAGCGCAGCCAGTGAAACCGGGTGGTGGGGTTATTCATACCGAAAGCCTCATTCGTACCGCAGCGCTTCTATGGGATCGAGCCTGGAAGCCTGGAATGCGGGATACAATCCAGCCACCACCCCGATGAAAAGGCTGAAGCTGAACCCCACGATTCCCGCCGTGACGGAAAAAAGCGGCCTGAACATGGACGTCGCCAGCACGGATTGAAGAACGCGGATCGTGGCCGCCCCCACTCCCACGCCCATCATGCCGCCGATGGCGCTCAGGCAGACCGCCTCCGCCAGGATCTGGACAAAGATGTCGCCGTTGCTCGCGCCCACCGCCTTGCAAAGGCCGATCTCGCGCATCCGCTCGCTCACCGAGGCGAGCATGAGATTCGCGATGCCCACACCACCGATGAGCAGCGTCACAAACCCGATCGCCTGGCCCGTGAAATCAAAGCCCGCCTTCGTGGATTTAAAATCCGCCAGCTCGCTCCCGCGCGTCTCGATGCGGAAATCCTTCATGCCCCGGTGCGTGTGGATCAGCACATTGGAAATCTCCTGCGCCGTCTGGTCGATGAGTGCGGTGTCCTTCACCTCCGCGTTCAGCCACGTGAGTTTCTTCGACGGCACAAAGCGGTCCTCCATGGTGGTGAGCGGGATGAACACGATCCGGTTCTTCCCCTCCAGTTCGTCCCAGTCGCCCTGCATCATCGAGTATTTTTTCAGCAGACCCACCACCGTGAAGCTCACACCGTTGATGCTGATCGTTTTCCCGAGCGGATTTTCCCCCTTGCGGAACACCGTCTCGTAAACCGTGTTCCCGATCACCGCCACCTGCACGCGGCCATGGAGATCGCTGTCCGTGATCTCGCGGCCCTGCGCCACCTCGTAGCGGTTCGTGATGAACGTGCCCGGCCCTATGCCCTGGGTGCGGACGGCGTAGGTTTTCGCATTTGCGATCACCGTGGTATCGAGGTCGATCTCGGGGGAAATCGCGCTGAGATTGTGACAGAGCTTGCTGATCGCGCGGGCATCCTCCAGCGAGCGGCCCTTGCTGAGCGATTTCAGGTAGGCCTGCTTTTTCGGCAGAAAATCCTCCACGATGGAGATTTTTTCAATGCCGCCCGACTCGTAAATGCCGACCTGCCATCCCGTGAAAAGGCCGTTGATAAACCCCAGGATCGCGATGAGCGAAGCCACGCCGAGGAATACGCTCGAAAGGCTCAGCAGCGAGCGCAGTTTATGCGCCCTGATCTGCCCCAGGCCGTGCCAGATGGCTCGGAGAAGATACATCATGCGGTTTCATCGCTGAGGATTTTCCCATCGGCGACATGCACCTGGCGTTTCGTGCGCGAGGCCACATGCGCATCGTGCGTGACTAGGATCACCGTGCGCCCCTGCCGGTTCAGCTCGGTGAAAAGATCGAGGATCGCCGCAGCGGTGACGCTGTCGAGATTGCCCGTGGGCTCATCCGCGAGGATGAGGCTCGGGCTGTTTGTCAGCGCGCGCGCAATTGCCACGCGCTGGCGCTGGCCGCCGGAGAGCTGGCTGGGCCTGTGATGCCCACGATCGGTCATCCCCACCGTGGCGAGGGCTTCCCGCGCCCGCTCCTGCGCGCCGGGATCGGGGCTCTTGCGGTAGTAATGCGGCAGCAGCACATTCTGTTTTACATTCAGGCGCGGCAACAGGTTGAACGACTGGAAAACAAACCCGATCTTCTCCGAGCGGATACGCGCCCTCTCGCTGGAGCCGATGCGCGACACATCCTCCCCCTCGAACAAGATCGTGCCGCCGGTGGGCTGGTCGAGGAAACCGAGCAGATGCATCATCGTCGATTTTCCCGAGCCCGAGGGGCCGACGATCG
Source organism: Chthoniobacteraceae bacterium (assembly GCA_049692655.1). Taxonomy (GTDB): domain Bacteria; phylum Verrucomicrobiota; class Verrucomicrobiia; order Chthoniobacterales; family Chthoniobacteraceae; genus DASZPK01. Next base: position 5,389 of record JBAVPB010000254.1, read on the forward strand.
CCATGAAATCGCCCGGCGGCACCGTGAGGTCCACGCCATCCAGCGCATGCACGGTGCTGCCGCCCATGCGGTAGTGCTTTTTCACCTGCTTCATCTCCAGCACAGGCGTCATAATTTTTTGTCGCCGCTCTTTTCAGGGACGGGGTTCAGGAAAACGGCCTCGCCCTCCTGCAAGCCCGACTTGATCTCGACGTATTCGGCGCCGTTGAGACCCACCTTGATGTTCCTGCGCGTGAACTTGCCCTGCCCCTTCACGTAAACATAGCTCGTCTCGTCATCCTCAAACACCATGGAGATCGGCAGCGAGAGCGTCTTGTCCACATGCGACACGGGGATGGAAAAATTTGCCGTCAACCCCACTTTCAGCCGCGGGTCGGCGGTCTGCAAACTGACCACGATGGGGAAAACGTGGACCGCCTTGTCCGTCTCCTTAGCGACCGCGAGCGGCGACACGAACTTGATCGTGCCCTCGAGCTTCAAGTCGGGGTTCGAGTCGAGCGAGAGATGCACCGGCATTCCCACCTGGAGCTGCGCCACGTCGATTTCGTCCAGCTCGGCGGTCACCTCCATCTTCGAAAGGTCGGCGACAGTCATCAGGCTCGTGCCGCTCGAAACAGAGCCTGCACCGATGATCACCATGCCCTCCAGCACATCGATCTTCAGCACCGTGCCGGCGCGCGGCGCGACGATCGTCGTCTTAGCAAGCTGTCGCCGCAGCGTTTCCGCCCGCGCCGTGTCAATGTCGAGCTGGTTCGCCGCCAGTTCCGAATCAATGCGCGCCTGGTCAAATTCCTTTTGCGAAACGAGCTTTGCATCGATGAGCTGCTGCTCGCGCCCGAGGTCGAGCTTCACCTGCTCCACCTTCAGCCGTGACGCCTGGATCTGGTGCTCCGCCTCGTTCAACTGGCTCTCCAGCTCCGACTTGTCCAGTTCCAGCAATAAATCACCCTTCTTCACCGAATCCCCCGCCGCCACGTAAACGCGCACCACCATCCCATTCACCTCCGACTTCACCTCCGTGGTGAGCGGCGCCTTGATCTCGCCCCGCGCATGCACCACTTTTTCGATATCCCGCCGCTCGACGATGGTCTTTTCCAGCGCCTCATCGCCCAGCGTCGCCTTCGCCGCCTTCGACGAACGCAAGTACTGGTAGCCCGGCACGGCACACACCAGGAGAACGGCAATGAGTGCAATCCCGATCCATTTCATAAATCCCGCCCATCCATGGAAGAACGCGACGTATTGTCAAGAAAAATGGCGGGGCCCGGGTTCCTTGCGGAGAAGCGCAAATAATCCGGGATCGCCTGCGAATTATTTTTGCGGACTTGCCCCGGGTGGTGGTATTGTATTCACCAATGCCTCCGTACATCCCCCTACTCTCCACGGAAGAAATGCGCAACGACCAGGTGGCGTTTCCGCTGCTCACGGAAGATGAGATCCGTGACGTGGCAAGCTTTGGCCGCCGCGCGCGCTATGAAGCGGGACAGATGATTTTCGAAGTGGGGCATGTGCGGGCGGATTACATCGTGCTCCTCGAGGGGAAGCTGGAAGTGCTGGATACCTCGGGGGACGAGGACCGGCTTATCACGATCCATAACAGCCGGGGGAGTTTCCTCGGGGATATCAATCTGCTCGCGGGGATTCCCTGCAATATATTTTCCTGCCGCACCCCCTGCCCCACCGAGGTGATCCTGCTGCCGGTCGATAATC
>JBAVPB010000255.1:0-13314 GCA_049692655.1 Chthoniobacteraceae bacterium
GCCCTGGCGGAACCCAGCATTACAAACGCGCAGCCTTCGACCACACCACAGACTCCCCGGTCACCTCCCCGGAGGAACACGCACCCCCGCATTCCATCCTGCTTTTCGACGGCCTCTTCCTCCACCGCCACATCCTCCGCCAGTATTGGGACTTCTCCATATTCCTCCACGTCGATTTCTCCATCTCCATCCCCCGCGGCGCCTCACGCGGCCAGGGCTCACCCGACCCCCAAGCCGAATCAAACCGCCGCTACGTAGAAGGCCAGAAACTCTACATCGCCGAATGCCAGCCCAAGAGCATCGCAACCGTGACCATCAACAACAACGACATCGCACACCCATACATCACAGCCTGACAAAACGCCCTCCAACGCGCCAGCGTTGCTCTCTTACTCCTTGGAGCGCATGCGTCCCGCGTGCTGGTTGCGGAGTCCTCGCCGCAACGAACTTTTACTCTTCAAACGCACCCGTTTGAATACTCTCGCCAAAGAAAAACGACGCAAAGCTAAGACAGTCAGTGGACACAATACAACGCAACACGCACCATGCATGCTCCGGGTAGCGCGCCCGGCCCGGGTGCCCTTTTCGGTGGCCCGCCGAAAAGCCCTCGAGAGACGCGCCATCTCCCACATGGCCGCCCCACGCAAGACCGCCTTCCTCCGGGGAGCCTACGCGTCCCGCGTCGCGGTTGCGATGTCCCGCCTCATCGAACTTCCCCCCAACCCCCGCCTGCTATCCGACGACGCCTATCGCAACACAACGCCAAAAAACCCAAACCTCTTCACTTCACCCACTACGCCCCAACCCCAGAAAAACCGTCACCCCGCATCTACTTTATCCTTTAGCCTTCATACTTTATACTTCTCTTCTCACCTCCCCCTCCCCCGCCTGTCCATTGCGAAACTTCATACGCATCTCCGCCACCACACCCGCCCGTGCCGCAGTCACAGTCGTCCCGATCGGCATCGCAAAGTCATACGCATATCGATAAGGCCCATGATGCCCGCCGGTGGAGCAATTCCCCTGGTTCAAATAATAACCGGTCCCCACCGGATACGGCAGCACATAAGGCGAAGTCCGCCACTCCGGAAACGGCCCGCGAGCATCCTGCCGGTCCCGCCACACCGCCAGCGCCACCAGCACACAAATACCCGTAACACAGCAAAGTTTCAAACGCAGGCTCATGGGATACGGCAGCAGTTATGCACGGAAAAGAGTATGAGCGAATCCCTGCGTTAAAAACAAGCGCGCTACAGTTCCCGCGACTGTTTGAATTGAAATCCAGCTCGCATCCCATTATCATCGCTTCATGCCGACCATTACCCTGAAAAATGTCCCGATGGATGTGCATATCGCGCTTCAGCAAAGAGCCAAACGCCATAACCACTCGCTCAATCAGGAAGCGATCATTTGCCTCAAACAAGCGCTCGGACGAGAAAACCGTGACCCTCAAAAACTCCTCGAAGGCATTCGCAATCTTCGTTCCCGCATTTCCATGAAGCCAGTAAGTCTCGATTGGATCGACAAGGCAAAACGCAATCCACCTCACCGTTTGCCACTCACCTGATTTAAAATGAACGACGCCAAACAAATTTCATTAAAGCTATTTCACGAACTAGCCGAAAATCGCACCAAGCAGCTTGAGGTCACTGTTCCCGCCGCACAAAAAATCATCCAACAGGCATTACTCGCTCAGTTCAATGACACGACTGCCCATGATATTGCGTTTCATCTCACCGATTGGGCCTCAGATGGTGCGTTCCTCATCGCATTGATACTCTTTCCAGAACGCTTTACCGAAGAGCAGATTCGCGACGGCATCGAACTTTTCACCTTGCATGCCCCCAATCACATCGCAGCCGCCGCGAAGCTAAGCGGTTGGCCTGTACAAGATATTTTCGGAATAGGCGCTTTGGACTCGTTACCCGACGATGACGATCCAACATTATAAGACCGGAATGAAAACTGAAGTTCACTTTCGCAGTACCGCTTTCAACTGTACCGAACCAAAAGACTATTTCATCAACGACTGTTGCTTCGGCGATGATGTTGCGAAGCGGCTCATCGAACAGCTACGATTGCAGGATATCAAAACGGCTGTCGAACCGTCTCAGGAAGATTTCGGCTGGTATATCACATTCAGCGTAAAAGGTATCGATTACTGCTTTATCATCGGTTTCCAACCCAACGATCCTGCCGCAGGAGATCAATGGATCGGCTGGCTTGAACGTGATGTCGGTTTTTTGGGCTCACTATCGGGTGGCCGCGAGCGCGGCATCCTGCCAGAGGCCATTCAGTCGATCGATACCGCTCTTAAATCATCTTCAGATATTCAACACATCACCTGGCACGAACCCGGCACATCATAACGGCTTCGACGAATCCTCAGATAAAACCAGCGACATAAAGCTGGTATATCACCATGCCTCCCACCGAATACATCCTGGAGCTTTGCGACACATCGGGCGCTCACAAACCCATCGCCCGCTTTCATTCCGCAACCCCATTTACCGCAGTCCATGTCGGCGATCGCTTTGACGACACAGGCTGGCCTCGTCTTGACGGGGTCGGCATTATCGCCAGTCCGTCGCAGCCCATCCGCTACACCATCCATTCCATCAAACACCTCGTGGAACCCATGCCGGACAAACTCATCATCCGCTATTGCCTGAACCTCCAGCCTTGGTCCGGCCCAACCTCTCCGGCATGGCCTGAATAATTTTCGCAAACGCAGACGCATCCTCCTCAAGTTCCAGAACTTTTATGGCTTTTATTCGCGTTACCATTGCCGTCCGGGGCTTTACCGAAGCAGAAGCTCGGAATGGTTTGCCTGATCTGTTGGATGAATTTCAGCAACGACCGTGGCTTTTTCGTCCGGGTACAGTTTGGGATGCCACCCGTAATTGCATCTCTATTACTATTGATTACGAAGGCCGTGACATAAAGCTTTGCGGACAAGCCGTTCTCGATGAGGTGTGGGATTGTGTAATAGCCTGCATGCAGTCAACATCAGACATTCACTTTGAACTTGAGGGGTCGAGCTTTGCACCAATTTCGTAACGAAATTCAATTAATACACCATGCTATTCACCGTTTACGTTGACGTCGATGACACACTGGTCCGCACAACCAGCGGAACAGTCATTCCCATTCCCAGCGTCATCGCACACGTCAGACATCTCCACGAAAACGGCGCAGAACTTTACTGCTGGAGCGCAGGCGGCGCGGACTACGCGAAACAGACAGCCGAAAATCTCGGTGTCGCCCATTGCTTTACAGCCTTCCTCTCAAAACCTTATCTCTTCCTCGACGACCAGCAACCGAGCGAGTGGCCGGGCTTCGCAGTCCAACATCCGTCAGCCTGCTCATCATCACCCGACTACACCTCATTGCTTCAACATTATTCTCGATAACGCAGTGACGGAATTCCTTCCCCTATGAACCTCAACCTCCCACTCGAATATATTTCTTACATCGAGACTGATGGAATCTCTGAGGGCTTGACCGATGGTATGCCCGGTTATTTCATCCTCTGGCATCCCGACGAAATTGAATCAAATAATACATCATTGAAAATCCAGACATACGCACCCGGATTTCTTGGTTTTGGAAGCGATGGCGGCGGCGAACTACTTGCCTTCGATGCAAGTGGAGCCGTGTTCATGCTCCCTATGATTGGAATGGCACCTAAATATGCGCAGAAAATAGGCAATTCCTGGAAAGAAATTGAGCAACGGATCATCAAAAATTCATAATTGAAAAGCTCTTGGCTTCTCTTCCATCCTGTAAGCTGAAGACAATGCCGTGGGCGGAGGAGGGGCATAATCCTGTTCATCCTGTCTCAAAATTCCCCTCTTCTCTTTAATCTGTGTCAATCCGTGTAATCTGTGGACGATTTTCCCCTTCTGGATCCCACCGCGCGCCTCCCTCCGTCTTGTCTCGGCATAGCTCGGCGACGCCGGATCCCTCCTGTTAAAATCCCCTCAATTCCCCGATCAATCCACCATCCGGCCTATCAAAATAAACCCCCTGTCCCGGCCTTGCCGCATCCATTCCGCGTAAAAAGATGTAAAACACCCCGCCAAAGTGACTCTCATAGTCATACCCCGCCACCCGCCGGCTCAAAAACAAATCCGCCGCAACCGTGTAGAGATGATATTGCAGAAAATAAAAGCTGCTCAGCATCGTGGAGCGCAAAGAAGCCGGGGCATAATCCTCCGGTCTCTTCCCCAACCAGTTCGATTTCCAATCCACAAGATAATACCGCCCCTCAAACTCAAACAGCAGGTCAATAAACCCGCGCATAAACCCCTCCACCGGCTGGAATTTCAACCGCCCGAGGCTCTGCAAATAATCCGCCGCATTCGGATCACTGCCATGCTTCGCAAAAATCGCGCGAATCCGCTCCGGCGTGAGCGACGGCACCGGATACGAAAACTCCACCTCCGCCAGCCGCTCCTTCGCGGAAATCCGCTCCAGCGAAAGCCCTGGCTGCAACTCCGCCTTCAGCAACTGCCGCACCCGCGCGCAAATCGCATCCCCGTGTGCCGCGTGCATACCGTGCGACACCAGCGTGTCCGCCACCAGCCCGTCGATCTCAACCGGCTTCTGAAAATCAAGATGCTCCAGCACATCATGCCAGAAAAGCCCCGCGCGCACCCCGCGCTCAAAATCCGGCAGCGCATCCGACGCAATCTCCGTCTCCACCGCCGCGACCACAGTCTCACCCGCATCCCGGTCCGCCTCCATGTCAGTGCTGCCGGATATCAACGACGTGAAACTCGCAATCATCCGCGTCTGCGGAAGCTCCCTGTCAAAATGCCGCGCCTGCAATTCCTCCCCGGTGTTCTGTTGCAGCGCAACCGCCTTCACCGCCGCATCCGCCTCAGGCTCGATCACCGTGACATCGATCGCCCCCTGCGATTTCTCCGCCAGTAATTGCAACGCCGGCATCGGCGGCACTCCTCCAAGAATGCGCGCCAGCGTCGATTCCTCAAATTTCGAAATATCGCCCAGATAAACATGACAAAGATTCTGCGCCCGCGTGAGCGCGACATACAGCATGCGCAGCGCCTCCCCCACTCTCTCCTCGCTCGCAAGCACCTCGTGCGCCTCCGCCTCTGCCGTTTCCCGCAGATCCAACGTGAGCATCAAATCCGCATCTGGATCATGAAACAACACTTCCCTGCGCGCCTGGTTATCCGCCGGCTTGAAGAAGAACGGGCAGAACACCACCGGATATTCCAGCCCCTTGCACTTGTGGATCGTGGCGATCAACACCCCGTCCTCATCGCTCTCGAGCCGCAGTTGATGCTCCTCGACAATCTCATCGCCCAGAATCTGTTTCCGCAACCAGAGCCGTAGCGCATCCGGCGTCAATTGCCGCGCCGTCTCCTCGCGATGCAACAACTCCGAGAGATGCAAAAAATTCGTCAGCTTCCGCTCTCCACCGGCCATTTGCACGAGCCGCTCCCGCACCTTCTGCTCAAGCAGCAGCGACCGGAACATCGCCATGAAACACGATTCCCTCCAGAGATCACGATACTTCAAAAATTGCTCAAGCTTCTTCTGCCGCTCCGGCTCATCCTCCTCCAATCCCACAAGCTCCACCGGTTGCACCCCAAGCAAACTCGTGACCAACGCCGTGTTCAAAAAATGTCCGTGCCCCGGCTCCAGCAATCCCTCAAGCAGCATCAGCGTCTCTCGCGCCTCGTCGCTTTTGAACACGCTCTTGTCCGTCTTCAGCACGCTCTTGATCCCCCGCGCCCTCAGCAATTCCTGCATGGCCGTCGCCTGTGCGTTCGTCCGCACCAGCACCGCCATGTCGCCGTATTTCAACTCGCGTGTACCAAGCCGCGCCCCGCCAGCCTTCAACCGCGCAATGTCCGCCACCACCGCGCGGCTGATATCGTGCTCCGCATTCGCCTGGCTGATCCCCTTCGCCCCCGGATCGTCATTCCGCAAAAAGCGAAACCGCAACCGCGCTGCTTCATCACTCGTGATTTCCTCAAATCCCACGCGCGGCTTCTCCGGCGCATTCACCACACGGTAATCGATGTCTTTTCCAAGCGACGGATGACTTTCAAAAAGCAGATTCATCGCCCCCAGCAGCCGCTTCTCCGAGCGCCAGTTCGTGACGAGTGTGAACTTCTCCGAGGCCGCTTTCGCCGCGCGGATATAAGTAAAGACATCCGCCCCCCGAAACCCGTAAATCGCCTGCTTCGGATCGCCGATAAAATAAAGGTGATGCTCCCCATCCGCAAAAATCCGGTGAAAAATCTCATACTGCATCGGATCGGTGTCCTGGAATTCATCGATCAACGCCGCGCGATACTCCCCGCCCAGCATCGCCGCGAAATCCACGCCGCCGCCCCCGGTCAACGCCTCATGCAACCGCGTGAGCAGATCGTCATACGTCACCACATTCAGCCGCCCCTTGCGCAACGGCATCTCCGCCCGCGCAAATGCGAGAAACTCATGCATCAGCTCGTTGAAATAATGATGCGCCAGCACGGAAAACTCCTCGCACAAGTCAAAGAGCGCATGCCCCGGCGGCGTCCTGCCTCTCAACGGCTTCTCCGAAATCCGGGATGTCTTAAGCTGCCCGATCACATTCAGCGCATCCGGCGACGTGGATGCAAAATCACGCGCCATTTGGTCAAGGGCTTCCACCATTTCCACCACCGCAGCCGGGTGGTAAAAATCCTTCGCGCGCGACAGGCTCTTGTCGTTTTCCAGAATTTCCACCACCTCCGCGCGGCTCTTTTCCCACTCCGCAATGACCTCGCCAAACTTCCGCTCCAGTTCTCCCGCAAGCACCGCGCAATTGCGCTCCCCCGGTTCCGGCAGGATGCGGATGCGCGGATGGTTCCGCAACCGGTTCAGCAATCCCGCCCATTTCCCGTGCGATTCCCCGCGCGCCAGCGCCAGCCGCGAAAGCAGCGTCGGCGCCTCGTAAAATTTCTGTCGCCAGAAATCCCGCGCCACTTCATCGAGGATCGGCGACGAATCGGCCAGCAGCTCCATGTCAAACAACGCCCCGCTCTCAAACGCATTTTCCCGCAGCACGCGCTGGCAGAACCCGTGGATCGTAAAAATCTGCGCCTCGTCGAAATTCTGCACCGCCATGTTCAGCGCATGAATCCCCGCCTCCGCCTTCCCGCCCTCGATACACTTCCTCACCGTCTCATCCTCCGACTTCCCCCGGCGCAGATCATCCAGCGCCCCGCGCAGCCGCCTCCGCACCCGGTCGCGCAACTCTTCCGTCGCCGCCACCGTGTAAGTCACCGCCAGGATCTCCCCGATCCCCATCCCCTCCTCAAGCACCAACCGCAGGATCAACCCCGCAATCGTGAACGTCTTCCCCGTCCCCGCGCTCGCCTCGATCAGCGTCGTCCCCTTGCACAAAGGCGTCGCCGCGGATTCAAATGGGACAAGCATGTTCATGGCAGCGGGGCTCCATTCCGCAACATCGGCTCGAAAACCGCCATCGCCAGCCTCGCAAACTCTTCATCGATCGGATCACTCCCACCGAAACAAAACTCCTCGTAGGCATCCTTTTCTACAGCGCCCCATGAGTCCCCCCCATTCCATGCATTGCGCGCTTTCTGCATCGGCGACGTCCTCGCTCTCGTCGATGGATTCACCACCCCATCCGCATAAGCATGGGAAATCTCCGGAAAAAACGGCGCAGACTGCATCAACCCCTGCCAGTAGATTTCCAGCAATCCGCCGAGCAACTCCGCCGCATTCGCCACGCGCGAAAACTTCACGCCCTCATCCTCACCCACCAGCACCATTTCATGCGCCACCCCGGGCTGCACCGCGCACCGCGCCAGATGGCTGATCCACGCCCGCAACCGGTCCTTCGGCTTCAGCGTCGCGCAACGAAAATGCACCACGCGCTCCCCATAGATCGACTCGATCCGTCCGGTCAGTGAAAACACCCCCAGCTGCAGATCGACCGCCAGCGGATCGCCCGGCTCCTCGCCGCGAAGCTCCGGCATCAGCCGCTTGGAAAATGCCGTGGCAGCCCGGCTCACCGTATTAAAATGCGCCGCCCCCAGTTCCCCCTGAGGCAGCACTCCCCGCGCCGCAAATTGCTCCACAGTCGCCGAATATTTCTCCAGCGCACCCGTCACAAGTTCCTGCTTCAACTGGTATTTACCCAGCCCCTCCAGCACAAACGGTTCGCTGTCTTCCAGCATCCCCTCATCCAGATCGAGATTGATACCCAGCCGCTTCCTGACCAGATATTTGCAGGGATTCGCAAAGAACTGTATCAGCCCGCCCAACTCCACCTCGCGCATCTCCACCCCCGGCTCCGGCAATCGTTCAGGTGGCAGGGATATCCAACCCTTGCCAACCCTTACCAACCCTCTGCTCGCAGCCATCCCGGCCTCCGAGTAGCTGAAAAGCCCCGGATGCTTTCCATCAAAATATTGCGCACTGAATGCATGCAACCGGTGCTCCCTCATCACAAATTTCCGCGCGCTCCTCCCCTCAGGAAACTCAAAAGCCTCCCCGAGATAATCCATCAACTCGCTCACCACCACCGACGGCGGAACCTCCTTGTTATCAATCGCCGAGTGCCCCAGGTAGCTCACATACAAACACTCCCGCGCCGACACAATCGCCTCGAGGAAACTATACCGGTCATCATCCCGTACAGACCTGTCCCCGCACCGCCTCTCCTTCGCCATCAGGTCAAACCCCGGCGCCACCGGCTGCCTCGGAAAAGCCTGGTCATCCATCCCGATGAGGCAGATCACCCGCGCAGGAATACTACGCATCGGCTTCAGCGCGCAGAACGTCACGCCTCCCGTGAGAAACCCGCCCCGCTGCTCCGTGTCGCCGAGCAATTGTGTCAGGTAATGTCGCACCGCACGAAATTCCACTTCCCGCTTTTCACCACTCACCCGCGCCACCTCGCGCATCTTATCAAGCGCCCCCTGGATCAGTCGTAATTCCCCTGCTTCCTGCGGCGTCTCCGCGAGGAAAAAAGTCTCCGCCACCTCGCCCAGCGCCTCCGCCCATTCCGCAAGCGTTCGCGCCCGGGGAAGTTCCTCCACGACTGCAAACATCGCCTCCACCGCCGTGATAAATCTCCCTAGCGTCTCCGCATCGCTCCCCTCCACGCCTTCATACGGCATCATCCCCTCCCACATCGTGCGATCATTCCCCGTCATCGCAAAACCGAGCAGCAACCTCCGGAACCCCGCGCGCCACGTATTCGCATCCATCTTCGGCAATCCGAATTCCGCGCGGTGCTTGGCATCAACCCCCCAGCGAATACCCGTCTCCACGATCCATCGCCTCATCAGCGCCATGTCATCGTCCGTGAATTTGAATCTGGCCTGCACCGGCGCGCGATCCAGCAGTGAAAAAATTTCCGTTGCTGTGCAGCGACTCCCCGGCAACGTCAGCAGCGAGAGAAATGTCTCCACGGCCGGGCTGTCGCTGCGTGGCCTCCGGTCCGTCACGCTATGCGGAATGTATCTGGATCGTTCCTCGGGAAATGCGAATACCGACTGGATGAATGGCGCATATTTCTCGATATCCGGCATCATCACGATCACATCCCGCGGTTTCAAAGACGGGTCGCTGTTGAAAAGATCGAGAAGCTGGTCATACAGCCCCTCCACCTCGCGCATGGGTGAGTGGCACGCATGCACTTGGATCGAACAATCCCCCGGCACCACTTTCATTTTGGGATTCTCCGCGTCGCCGCGGCAGCGCGCATGCAGAATGTCACCCTGCACTACTGCCAGCATGCTATTCCCGCGTGGTTCGACAAACCGCTCCGGCTGCTCCTCCATCACAAACCCCGCCCGCTCATCCGTCTCCAATTGCAGTTCGACAAAATCCCGGTTCAGCCTGCCCAGCGAAGTCAGCAACGGATTGCCGGACGAAAGCCCCTCTTCCGAAATCTTGATACCACGGCCGGCAAGCCTGGCTGCCATTTTTGCCCTCACTTTTGGCGGCAAATCCTGCCCGTAATATTCCTGCGAAGGGTGCAGCGAAAACAGATTCACCTCACAATACCGCGCCAGTTCGAAAAACACCTGCATGTAAAGCGGCGGCAGCGAAGAAATGCCAAATATCGACACGCGCCCCGGCAGTTCCGCAATCACGGCCTCGCTCAATGCCGCAGCCATGCGCTTCCCGATCAGCTCACTAACAGCCGCGAGATGCATCGACGGCTTTTTACCGGCCAACTCACGCCACAGGATCGCCTGCCACTCCCTCTCCGCCGCGCCGCGCTCCCATCGCAGGATCATCTCCGGGCGATAGACCATGTATTGGTCGAACAAGTGCGCAATTTTTTCCGCGAGCTGAAACACCTTCAATCCGTCGCCTCCCTCGAGATAATTCCTCACCAGCGAGAACTCCCTTTCCTTTGTCAGCACCGGCAGGAGGGCATCGATTTTCCATGCCAGCACATCCGCGGAGAATTGCACATCATCCGCCATTTCCGGAAAAAACACGCGCAACGTCCGGTCCACAAACGCTCGCGGAAACGGAAATTCAAAATTCATGCAAATACCCGTCTGCTGCGCGATCTGCTGCGACACCCAGCGCGACATTCCCCGGCTTTGCAGCACGATCACCTCCCCGGCAAGAGCCGTCCCCTGCAGCGATGCCACAGTCTCCGCAAGGGATTGCGCCAGTGTTTCAAGCTGGTTGCTCGTGTAAAATTTCAAACCCCGCATTATGTCATACTGCCTGAGCGTGCTGCCGATGGCACGAAATTACGGAACCGTTTTACCGGCCACAAGGCATGTCGTTTTCTTCCGTAATTTCGCAAAAATAATTATCTCCACAATGGCCATAATTCAGTTGACCAGACCCCAAATGCTCTTATAGGTGAAATTACCTATATGACCGGCTCAGCCCCAGCCATTTTTGTGAGAGTTTGCTCGTCATGCGGCAATGAATCTCTACCCGGGGAGACTTCCTGTCCAAAGTGCGGACACACCCTCGGCTCACGCACCCTCAGTACATCGCTCCTACGCTTTCTGACCATCCTCACTTTTCTGGGCGTGCTGGCCTTTTTCATCTGCGCCGTTTACCTGCTTTTCACCGGCGGTATTTAGAAAAACCGTCATTCCTAGCTCTTAATTTTCCAATCGGAGACAACGGCATCTTCATGCCTGTTGTAATTCTGGAATCCATCTACAGGTTTGCTATAGTAGTGGGTATCTGCATGATACACTTGCATTCCCGCATTCTCAAATATTGCCTATTGACCGCATTAGTCGCGTGCATTTGCGCCCCTCCGGTTGTTTTAGCATCCCATCCCAAAGTCCCCACGACTTGGGATGTTATCAGTGACATACACAAAGAACTGGATGACCTGAGCCGGAATTACAAACACTTCTTCAAGGCAAATTCCGACGCGATCCTGCAAGGCGTGGCTACGGTCAACAATGCCAGGCGCGCAGTCATCGCGCCCCTCTACCAGCAAGCCTTCAATACTGCCATCCCCGGCTCCACCAATGCCGTTCCCGAGGACGAGCTTGCCAATCTCACCGACGGGAGTCTTTACGCGGATGCCTGGCGGAAATTGATCGCAGATGCCCCGGTGGAATCGTCGATTTACATGACCAAAAAAATCGCGCCAATCCTCACGGATCCCACCACGGATCGTGCCGCAGTCATAAGAATCCAAAACGACGCACGCGATGAGTGGGAAAAATACAAGAGTATCGCCGCGAATGGATTTTCCCACGATGCGGCGCAAATCACGACTGATTTCGATACGCGACTCGCAGTCCTCGCACAGGAGCACAGGGATCTGCGCCAGGCGCTTGCCGCGATCACAGGCCCCATCCCTGCCGCCGATTTTGACGCGAATTTTCAGAAATACGTGACTGTAGCGGAATCCAAACTACAACCCGCTGTCCCCCCTCCCACAGCGCCGGTCGTGTCACAGCCTGCTCCACCATCGACCGCTTCCCCTGCGCCCTCCGCCACTCCAGCGCCCGAGCCTGTAAAACTCACCCTGGACGAACTCGCCTCAAGGCTTGCCGCGCAAAAGCAAACTCTCGACGCAATCAAACTCCAGGCGCAGACGCTGGACGACAATTATCCCGCTCTTCATCGCGAACTCGGCACACAAATAGAACGGCTCTCCTCTGAGATATTTTTGCTCAGGTTGCTTCTCATCGGGGTCGGAGCAGGAACACTCCTTGGAATCGTGATGTCTGTCGCCGCACTGGATCGCGCACGGGTATCGAATTCTAAAAAGAATTTGCAGGGCGGTGCCAGGAAGCATGATCCGGAAGCACAGCTTGAGGATCCTTTGAAGTTGATCCTTGCAAGAATCTACAATCTTGAAACAGAACTTTCACGTCTTAATGAACAATTGATCACCGGCGAAAAGTCGTCCGCAGGCGACGATATTTTAACGGAGAATGCTGCCCAAGAAAATATTTCACCGCAGTAGTGGTTTCCACCTATCCGAAATACCATTTCGGCTTGGAAAACTGCTTGTCACTTCTGGCCGGTGAACTAGCTTGGAGGGAATCTCCCGACTAAATGCTGCAAGGGCAAAAGGGATTGATACATGCCTCATGGATTCCCCACGTCAGTTAGTTATATTTAATCTGGATGAACGGCGATACGCGTTACATCTTCCCACCGTGGAGCGGATTGTAATGGTTGCGGAGATAACACCGTTGCCAAAGGCTCCGCAAATCGTTCTCGGAGTTATCAATATCCAGGGGCGCATTATTCCTGTCATCAATGTCCGGAAACGGTTCAACCTTCCAGAGCGCGAGATCACACTGAGCGATCATTTGATTATTGCAAATACCACCAGGCGAACTGTGGTGCTGGTGGTCGATGCGGTCTCCGGTGTGGTTGACCGCCCGGAAGAGGAAATAATCATTCCCGACAAAATTCTTCCCGGGCTTGAATACGTGCAAGGAGTGATGAAACTTGAGGACGGGTTGATATTGATTCACAACCTCGAAATGTTTCTCTCTCTTGAAGAGGAGATCATGTTGGAACAGGCAATCGGGTCAAATTAGGAATCCAAGATCGAATGCCTCAAGATCTTCCGCCCACATTACTAGCGCAGTTGAGCGAGTTTATCGCCGGTAAAGTGGGTCTGTATTTTCCACAGGAGCGCTGGCGCGATTTGGAGAGAGGCATCCGGTCGGCCGCGCGTGAATCCGCCGCGACAAGCGCCGAGGCTTATGCAGAATGGTTGCTATCAACACCCTTGAGCAAAGCCCAGATTGAAATTCTTGCCAGTGAACTGACGGTTGGCGAGACCTACTTCTTTCGTGAAATCCGCAGCTTTGAAAT
>JBAVPB010000256.1:0-2334 GCA_049692655.1 Chthoniobacteraceae bacterium
GACGGCCTTGCCGGTGCGGCATTCGCCTCGCGCGATTTGACCGAGGAATCGAAGGAAGACCGTCCTGCCGTGCAGGTGGGCGATCCGTTCCGTGAAAAATTATTGCTCGAGGCCTGTCTGGAGCTGCTGGCAACCGATGCGGTCGCCGGTATTCAGGACATGGGCGCAGCGGGCCTGACCTGCTCGACTTGCGAGACCGCAAGCCGTGGCGGTACAGGCGTGGAAATCGATCTGGCCAAGGTGCCGAAGCGTGAAACCGGGATGACTCCCTACGAGACGATGTTGAGCGAATCCCAGGAGCGGATGCTGATCATTGTGAAGAAGGGCCAGGAACAGACGGTCTGCGATATTTTTGAGAAATGGGACCTCCCATACGCCGAGGTCGGCGTGGTGAAGGACGATGGCATGATGCGCGTGCTCGACCACGGCAAGGTCGTGGCGGAAATCCCTGCAAGCAAGCTGGCGGACGACGCCCCGGTTTATTCGAGGGAAACGAAAGCGCGCCCAGTGCCGGAGGCAATCGATCCCGCATCGCTTCCCGTGGTGAACAATCAGGAGGCCCTGCTGAAGTTACTGGCGCATCCGAGCATCGCCTCGAAGAACTGGGTTTACCGTCAATACGATCACATGGTGCGCGCCGGAACGTGCGTGCTGCCCGGCTCCGACTCCGCGGTGTTCTTCATTCGCGAGGCAAACAAGATCGTGGCCGCGACCAGCGATTGCAATTCCCTCTACTGCTCGCTGGAGCCGCGCGAAGGAGCGCGTATCGCCGTGGCGGAAGCCGCCCGAAATCTGGCATGCAGCGGCGCAACACCGATTGCGGTGACGGACAACTTGAATTTCGGCAACCCGCACAATCCGGAGAATTTCTGGCAGCTCGTGGAGTGCGTGGATGGTCTGGCGGAAGCCTGCCGCGCGTTCAACACGCCGGTCACCGGCGGCAATGTCTCGCTCTACAACCAGAGCCCTGCCGGGGCCATCGATCCGACGCCGACAGTCGGTATGGTGGGATTGATCGACGATGCAAAATATATCACCCGTTCAAACTTCGAGAAGGAAGGGGATGCAATCCTTCTCCTCGGCGGACTCGGCGACGAACTCGGCGCCTCGCATTTCCTGAAAGTGGTGCATGGCAAAAAAGCGGGCCGCGTGCCGAAGCTCGATTTTGCGAAGGAGATCGCGTTGCAGGATGCAGTGCGCTCGCTCATCAAGTCGCGTCTCGTGAAGAGCGCGCACGATTGCAGCGAAGGCGGCCTGGCCGTGGCGCTGGCGGAATCGTGCCTCTCCGGCACGGAGCAAATCGGCGCCGAGATCGACTTTGGTTCACCCGGCCTCCGGCTCGACCAGTTGCTTTTCAATGAAACGCAATCGCGCATCATCATTTCCACCACCGCTAACAACGCGGCTGCCGTTCTCTCGCTGCTGGAGTGGCGCGGGGTGCCGGCAAAGCGCATCGGGAAGGTGGGCGGCAAGGCGCTGGTCATACGCGCCGATAGCGAGGAATTAAACTGGCAATTAGGCGAACTCCACAATGCGTGGTATTCATCCATCCACAATGCAATGTCCCAAAGCTGATTTGAACGTGAACTTGAACGACGACGAAGCCTGTAAACCGAAGCACGAGTGCGGTGTATTTGCCGTTTATGGACACCCGAATGCGGCGGTGCTCACCTATTACGGGATGTTTGCGCTCCAGCACAGGGGCCAGGAGAGCGCGGGCATCGTGACGGCCAACGGGCCGGACAGCCCGTTCATCACCCGCAAGGACATGGGATTGGTGTCCCAGGTTTTCTCACCGCAGGACCTCGAGCGCCTCAAGGGCACCCGCGCGATCGGCCATGTGCGTTATTCGACGACAGGCTCCAGCAATGTGACCAACGCGCAGCCCCTCTGCTACAACACGGGCAGGGGACAGATCGCGATCGGGCACAATGGCAACCTGATCAATGCTGCGATCCTGCGCGACGAACTCGAACAGCGCGGCTCTATTTTCCAGACGACGGTGGATAGCGAGATCATCCTGCATCTGCTTGCACAGCCCATGGAGACCAGCGGCGTGCTGGCGGCGTTGCGCCGGATCCAGGGGGCGTTTTCGCTGGTGATGATGAGCGAGAAGGAGATCATCGGCGTGCGCGATCCGTTCGGCTTCCGCCCGCTCTCGCTCGGCAAGCTCGAGGGGGCCTACATTTTATCGAGCGAGACCTGCGCCTTCGATCTCATCCATGCCGAGTTCGTCCGCGAAATCGAGCCGGGCGAAGTGGTGATCATCAACGAAAACGGCGTCCGCTCGGAGTTTCCTTTCAACGAGGAAAAGAAGAAGGCGTTCTGCATGTT
>JBAVPB010000257.1:0-8788 GCA_049692655.1 Chthoniobacteraceae bacterium
GTTTTCCCATCAAATCCGTTCAAGCCACCGCCGACTCCGGGGAAGGAATTGGTCAGGGAACTTGCACTTCGTATAAAACGCCGTTTTTCAAAATGGACGTCATAAGGGAAGTTCTGCTTAACAAAGTCCCTTCGGTGCGTTGGCTCGTGCAGAGGTTGCGCCATGTCGCCCGTATTCGGGAATTCAGGCGGGATTTTCGGCAATTTCAAAGCCAATCCCTCGCACAGCCCGGGCGGTTCTCGTTAATGTGGAAAGACCGCCAGCCATGCCTCGATGACAATACCGGATTCACGGCGTTTGACTGGCATTATGTTTTCCACACGGCTTGGGCGGCACGCATGGTTGCCGAGACAAAGCCCGCTCTGCATGTCGATATTTCGTCGACCCTTTATTTTTGTTCCATTGTGAGCGCATTCGTGCCCGTGGATTTTTATGATTACCGCCCCGCCGACCTCGCCTTGAATAATCTGCAAAGCAAGCGTGCAGATTTAATGGCGTTACCCTTTGAGGATGGCAGCATTTTATCTCTTTCATGCATGCATGTGGTGGAACACATCGGGCTAGGCCGCTACGGCGATCCCATCGATCCGGGGGGCGATTTAAAAGCAATGGCGGAACTCAGGCGCGTGCTTGCTCCCGGAGGCACGCTGCTTTTTGTCGTTCCCGTTGGAAAACCGAAAATTAAATTCAATGCCCATCGTATCTATTCCAGCCGGCAGATTGTTGAGAGTTTTCCGGATCTCAAGCTGGAAGAGTTTGCGCTGCAGCCGGATTTTCCCCGTTGCGAGCTTGTTCGGAATGCTCCTTTGGAACTTGCTGACGGACAAAACTATGCATGCGGTTGCTTTCGTTTCCGCAGGCCATGAGTAACATCGAGACAAATCGCGTTCTGGAGTTCGAGGGATTGCGTGGTTTTTTGAGCTGGTGGGTGGTTCTTGATCATCTGCTGCTTGCGTGCGGCTTTAACGCGGAAACTCTTCCTGTGGGTATCCGTCTGCTTGCCCGTGGTGATTACGCCGTGGATGTGTTTATAATTTTGAGTGGCTTTGTGATTTTCAAACTGCTCACCGATGCGCAGGAAACATATCGCGTATTTTTGGTGAGACGCTTTTTCAGGCTGTATCCTGTTTTTCTTGTCTGCCTGCTGGTGGCGGCTGCACTGCGCCCACTCATATGGAGCAATCTCTCGCACTGGACAGGGAACCGTGTCGTATTGCTCGGCCAAAGAAACTGGATCGATGATGGCGCGCATTTCTGGCCATACTTGGCTACACATCTCATATTGCTTCACGGGGCAATCCCCGATTTTTTGCTCCACAAGAGCGCGTCGGCGTTGCTCGCACCAGCATGGAGCATCTCACTGGAATGGCAGTTTTATCTCATCGCTCCACTGTTATTCTGGTTCCTGCGCAGGAATGGTCTTGGCGGCTGGCTGGTGTTTGGTGTTTGTGTTTTTGTGGGGTCATGGCTCCTGCACAATCAACTCGAGGCGCAGTTTTTCATGAATGCATTTCTGCCGCAAAGAATCGTTTTTTTCTGGATCGGCATTATCTCGTTCTATTTTTGGCGTGAATGCCGGGGGGGAGGGGATGCCCCCGCCATGTTCCTCGTGGGTATTTGTCCGCTGATTCTCTTTTTTACACTCTCCATACCGCTCACTATTTGGTCTGTCATCATGGCGGTGGCGATGTTGCACAAGGGTGCGGCGGGCCGCCGGGCCGCTGCCGTCTTGCTTGCTCCTTTCATGCAGAAACTCGGGCGCGTTTCCTATTCCACCTACCTTGGCCATATCTGTTGCATCTGGTTGTTGCAATGGCTCATTTTCCTGGTGCTACCCGGAGTAAGTCCCGCCTGTATGCTTTGTCTTCTTTTCATTACTTCCGTTCCTGTTATTTATTTCGTCTCATGCGCCATGCATTGCTTTATCGAAGTTCCCGGGATGCGTCTCGGTCGCCGTCTCTCCTCGTGATATCCGCTGAAAATGCGCATCTTTTACGCAGTCGATAGTTCTCCGAATCCAGAATTCGCTTCGCTGCTCTGGCGGGCAAATTTGCGCGACTCGTTTGTGACGATGGGCCATGAGGTCGTGGAATTCGACTACGACATCGCGGGCACATTCCGGCATCTCGATTTTTCGCGACCGCAGGATCGTTCATTTATTGAAAAGAACCGCCCCCGCTTGAGCATGGAGCTTGTCCGCCAGCTCCGTGCCGCTCATGCAGTGAAACCCGTGTCGCTTTTTTTCAGTTACTTCTACGACGCCTGCGTTGAGCCGGCGGCCATAGAGGAAATTAAATCCCTCGGCATCGTGACAATGAATTGGTTTTGCAACGCCTCTTACCAGTTTCACCTCGTGCGGGAAATTTCTCCGCATTATGATTGGTGCCTCGTGCCGGAAAAATTCAGGCTCAGCGATTACAAGGCCATCGGGGCCACACCGGTTTACTGCCAGGAGGCTGCAAATCCGGCGGTTTATAAACCCTGCGATGTCCCCCGGGATCTCGATGTCTCCTTTGTCGGGCAATGCTATGGGGATCGTCCCGAAAATGTGAGGCACCTCCTCGATCATGGTATTAATGTGCATGTTTGGGGAGCGCGCTGGGAATACCGCCGGCAGCCGCCGCACTCGTCCAACCCCGTTCGACGGGTCTTGGGGAAAGCCATGCGTGCGATTCTTCCATCACCCCCCGAAGGCGTTATTCTGCCTGTTGATGTTGTGGGAGGAGTGCTTTCCGATGAGGAAATGATCGCCGTTTTCAGCCGGTCAAAGATCAATCTTGGCTTTTCCTCGTGCGGGGATACGCACCGTGGCACGGAGCGCATACTGCAAATCCGTCTGCGTGATTTCGAAGTCCCCATGAGCGGAGGATTTTATCTCGTTGAGCAGATGGATGAACTCGCCGAATTTTTCGAGATCGACCGCGAGATCGTATGCTATGGCAGTCGCGATGAACTCGTGGATAAAATTCGCTTTTATTTGAAAAACGAAACTGCAAGGGAAGCGATACGTCGCGCGGGCTATGAGCGCGCCCGTCGCGATCATACATGGCAACGGCGCTTCGAGGCTGTTTTTTCACAAATAGGGTTGCCCTCGAAGACATGAATATGCCGCGTCTTAGCGTGATCATGCCTGTCTTCAACGCCGCGCCCTACCTCCGGGAAGCGGTTCAAAGCGTGCTGGACCAGACATTCCGCGATTTTGAATTAATCATCGTGGATGATGGCTCCACTGATGAAAGCAGGGAGATTGCACAAGGTATTGATGACGGACGAATCCGCATTTTTTACAACGGTGAAAACCTCGGAGCCGCCGCTGCAAAGAATCTTGCTCTGGAAAAAGCGCGCGGTGAATTCATCGCGTTTCTCGACGCGGACGACGTCGCGTTGCCTCACCGCTTTGAAGCCCAATGCTCATTCCTTGGCACGCATCCGGATGTTTCCCTGGTCGCAAGCTGCGTGGAGGTGATCGATGCGGAAGGTGCTTTGCATGGTAGGTTTCTTTTTGAAGAAATGTCGTCCTCGCGTCTCTGTGCAAAGCTTCTTTTTTACAATCCCATCGCGCAATCCAGTGTCATGCTCCGTAGTAGCTGTCTGACCGGGATGACGTTCCGCAGCGAATGTGAGCCGGCTGAGGACTACGATTTATGGGCAACGCTTTCGCAGACCGCCCGCATGGTCGTTCTTGAAGATGTGCTTGTTCATTACCGGAGTCATCCGGAAGGGATAAGCAGACGCAAGGAAATGCGTATGGA
Source organism: Chthoniobacteraceae bacterium (assembly GCA_049692655.1). Lineage (GTDB taxonomy): Bacteria > Verrucomicrobiota > Verrucomicrobiia > Chthoniobacterales > Chthoniobacteraceae > DASZPK01. The sequence goes on from JBAVPB010000257.1 coordinate 3,753, forward strand.
AGACTCCGTTGTCAGGATCGCGAGTGAGCAACTTGGACGATTGGGAATATCGCCCTCGGGAGACCAGCTTAAGATTCATCGGGATTTCTCCCGCAATTTTTCCGCCACTCCCCGGTCGCTTTCGCGGGCAGAGGCATGGCTCGGCGAAATTCGCGAGGCAAATGCCAGGCTTCTGGTTTACGATTCCACGGCATTGGAGGAGGTTGTTTCCGGGAGATGGGCGGATTTCGTGGAAGCCATGGAAAGCCTTCGCCGTAGTCACGCCCCGTGGCGGCGTCTTGCGAGAGGTGTCCGAAGGGGGATGAAACTGTTGCTCGCCCGCAACCCGGGATCATGAAAATCGCCCTCGTAAACAATCAATTCCAGCTTGGTGGGGCTGAAACAGTGGTAGGCCAGTTGAGAAGTGGGCTGGTTGCCAGGGGGCATGCTGTTGAACTTCATGTTGCACATGGGAAGGGGTGTCCGCCGGATGTCCACCCGCTTTATCCGAGACTGTTGATCCGCCTCTACCATTCGCGTTTCAATGGCATTGCGGAAAAAGTGGCGCCCCGCTTCGAGTGGATGGATGCGGCCTTCCGGCGGCTCTCAAAAAGTGATGCCGATATCATTCACTTGCACAATTTTCATGGCGACTATGCCACTATTGCGTCGCTCGCGCATGTCGCTTCACATAAAAAGCTGGTTTGGACTTTTCACGCTTTGTGGGGCGTGACGGGAGGGTGTGATCATCCGCGTGCATGCCTTCGATATCTGGAAAAATGTGGCGACTGCCCCCAGGTGGGAACATGGCCGGTGGGCGAATTGGATGGGACGGCCACCCAATTGGAAGAAAAATTGGCGTTGCTTGCCAATAAACCAATCCATGTGGTTGCGCCATCGGAATGGCTCGCGGGGATCGTGCGAAAAAGTAAAATCGGCTGCCGCTGGAACGTGCATCATATTGCCAACGGGGCCGATCTCGCGGGATTTCAACCTCGCTTTCGGGAGCCGGGCGGAGTGGTAACCGTGATGATTGTAAATCGCAATTTTTCCGATGAGCAGAAAGGGTTCGGGATTGCATTGGAAGCGCTGGGTCGTGTGTCTGGTTCAGGCATTAAAATCATCCTGGCCGGCCAGAATAGCGGCTGGGCTGCATCGCGGATTCCCTCTCAGTTCGAAGTGATGGATGCCGGTTTTGTAAAGGACCGTGCGAAGCTCGCTGAGTTGTACGCAATGGCGGATATTTTTCTGTTCGCTTCCCCCGCGGAAAATTTTCCGTGCGTGATTCTTGAGGCAATGGCTTCAGGGTGTTGCGTGGTGGCCACACCCAGCGGCGGAGTGGTTGAGCAGATTGATCACGGGCGCTCCGGTTTGCTTGCCGGGGAGATCAGCGGGCAAAGCCTTGCGCTTCCGTTACAAAATGCGCTCGCAAGCGGGGAATTGCGCTCCAGTCTTGGACATGCCGCGCGTCAAAGTGTAATTCAAAATTTTCCAGAACACCGGATGGTTGATGAATATCTGGAGCTTTATCGCAAGGTGATCGATGAAAATTAGCGCCTTCATTCCATGTTATAATAATGGCTTGGGAATCGAGCGCACGATTGCCTCCATCCGCAATCAGAGCGTGCCGGTGGATGAATTTTTTGTCGTGGACGATCATTCCGCTGACGATTCGGTAAAGATCAGTTCATCATTGGGTGTGAGAGTGGTACAGATGCCCCGGAACATGGGACGTGGCGCGGTGCGGGCTCGCGCTGTGGCGGAGGCGGCTCATGATCTTCTCCTTTGTTGTGATGCCGGAAAGGAGATCGGTCCTGAATTTGTGAAGAATGCACTGCCGTGGTTCGAGGATATGCGCGTCCCGGCGGTCTTTGGTCCTGTGATCCAGCCGTCTCCGGTGAATGCCGTCGAGCGGTGGCGTGGGCGTCATCTGTTCAAGGCGTGGACAGACATCATCCTGCATGACGCTGCCCTGGTGACTGCGGGAAGCCTGCTGCGCGTATCGGCGATGAAGGACGTGGGGAATTTTTCGGAGCAGTTGAGGGAAGGGGAGGATCAGGATTTAGGCGTCCGGCTGCTTGCGTCAGGTTATGATGTGATCTGCGATCCTAAACTCATCGTTGTATCCAGCGAGGCAAATACAGTTTTCAAAGTGCTCGAACGGTACTGGCGTTGGAATACGGCTCCGCATGGGCGGATGAGTGCCTGGAATTATTTGAGGCAGATTCTTTTTTCAATCAAAGTCATGGCCCGTGACGACTTGCGCGCTGGTGATCCAGCCGCGGCGCTGATCAGTCTCCTTTCCCCGCACTATCAATTCTGGATACCATTGATAACTAGACATAGGCCTTAGATTTATTAGAAATTCTAATAGGTGTGATGTTAATCGTATTTGACCTTAGTAATATCGGTGATTATAATCACGAAAGCCCAAACTCCCATGAGCGACGAAAAACCAATCACTTGGTACGACGATCCATCGCACTTCAAACGGGTCACCCGGCGTGACTTCCTTTATGTCGGCCTTGTCGGCGGCCTTGGATTGACTCTCGGCGACTTCTTCAAGCTCCGCGCAGCCGAGGCGGCGCAGGAGGCAAAAGCGAAAGCCGTCATCCAGATATTCCTGCCGGGCGGCATATCATCGCACGAATCCTTCGATCCAAAACCACTGGCTCCCGTGGAATATCGCGGGCCATTTGGCGCGATTCCAACTAATGTGGATGGCGTTTATTTCAATGAACTGCTCAAGGATACCGCGAAGATCGCCGATAAAATCACGGTGGTGCGTTCCATGACGCATGGCGAGGCGGCCCACGAGCGCGGCACGAGCAATATGTTCACCGGCTACCGGCCGAGCCCCGCGATTCAATATCCGAGTATTGGCAGCGTGGTTTCGCACGAGCTTGGCATCCGCAACGATCTTCCGCCTTACGTCTGTGTCCCCTCGGTGCCGAATCCATACGCAGGCACGGGGTACTTGAGCACTGCTTACGGGCCGTTCAGCTTGGGAGGCGATCCTGCCAATGGAAAATTCAACGTGCGCGACCTTAATCTGCCCGCGGATATCGATCACGAGCGCTTTGCCCAGCGGCAGAGCATGCTGGCTGCGGTGGATTCGCATTTCAAGCAATTGGAAAAATCGGACGAGATCGATGCGATGGACAGTTTCTACCAGCACGCCTATGGCCTGGTGAGTTCGCAAAAGGCGCGTGAGGCGTTTAATTTGAAGGCCGAGCCGGAGGCCCTGAAGGATGAATATGGCCGTAACGGCGCCGGTATGCGGATGCTGATGGCAAGGCGCCTGGTGGAATCCGGCGTACGTTTTGTTTCCACGGTTTACGGGGGCTGGGATCACCACACAAACGTCAAGGGAGGCATTGAAAAAGAGCTGCCGCAGTTCGACAAAGCCTACGCCTCCCTCATCCGCGACCTCGACAGGCGTGGCATGCTCGATTCCACGCTCGTAATGGTGACGACCGAGTTCGGTCGCACGCCAAAGGTGAACAAGGATGCGGGGCGTGACCATTGGCCGCGCGTATTTTCCATTGCCCTGGCCGGCGGCGGCATCAAGCGCGGCTCTGTTTACGGATCATCCGACGCGACTGGTGGCGAGCCCGATGAGAACCCGCTCTCCGTCGAGGATTTTGCGATGACGATTTACAAGCAGCTTGGTATCGATGGGGCTAAGAAACTGATGTCGCCGGGCAATCGCCCCATCGACATTGTGCGCGGAGGCCAGGCAGTTTCCGACCTCATCGCCTGATTTGTGCCACGGTTGTGAAAGCCAAGCTCATCCATGCCGGTGTGCTTTTGTCCATCTGGCTTTTAGTCTTTGTTCCATTCGTGCGTGCGGCGTCACCTGCCGTTTCCAGTATCGAGCCGCAGGGAGGTCAGCGGGGGTCGGAGATGGAGGTCTCATTCACCGGTGACCGGTTGCAGGATGCAAAGGGAATCCTGTTTTATGGGAAGGGTGTGGAAGTCACCAGTTTTCAGGTGGTGGATGACCAGCACGCCAGGGCAAAACTGAAAATCGCCCCCGACTGTCCTCTGGGCGAGAACCAACTGCGTGTATGGACGGCGAGCGGCATCTCGGAATTGCACATGTTTTACATCGGCCCGTTTCCGAATGTGACCGAGGTGGAACCGAATGACGACCCGGCGCATGCACAGCCGGTTCCGCTGAATGTAACGGTTTCCGGCACGATTACAAACGAGGATGTGGATTGTTTTTCCGTGGACGTGAAGAAAGGCCAGCGCATCACCGCCGAGGTGGAAGGTATTCGTCTCGGCATCATGCTTTTTGATCCGTGGCTCGGGATATTGAAGAAGGACGGCACCATGCTCGCTTCCTGCGACGATTCATCCCTCCTGTTGCAGGACCCCATCGTCTCAATTATCGCGCCGGAGGATGGGACATATGTCATCCAGTTGCGCGACAGCACTTATGGAGGCAGCGACAAATGCAAATACCGTCTGCACATAGGCACTTTTCCACAGCCGACTGTGGTTTATCCACCCGGTGGTCCCGCCGGGCAGGAATTGACACTCCATTTTCTTGGCGATGTGTCCGGGCCGATTGAAAAGAAGATCACTATGCCGGCGTTGGAAAACGGACTTTCGAAGACCGAATCCCTGTTTGCAGAGCAGGATGGTCTGAACGCGCCGGCCGGTAACCCATTTCGTGTGTCGCCGTTCCCCAATGTGCTGGAAGTCAAACCCAACAACGACATCGCGCATGCGACGAAGACTGATCTTCCGCTTCCCTTGGCATTCAACGGTATTATCGCTGAAAAAGGGGCTGCGGGATTTTTCAGGTTCAAGGCCAAGAAGAATGAAACGTTTGATTTCCGTGTGTATGCGAGGATCCTGCGTTCGCCGATCGATTCCGTGCTTGCCATTTACGATGGAAACGGAAACCAGCTTGCCAGTAACGATGATGCCGGCGGCCCGGACAGCTACCTGCGTTTCAAGATTCCTGCGGACGGGGAATATTGCATTTCCGTGACGGACCAGATCAAAAGGGGAGGATCGGAGTTCACGTATCGTGTTGAGGTTAC
>JBAVPB010000258.1:0-2396 GCA_049692655.1 Chthoniobacteraceae bacterium
CGGCAGCGAAGCCAGCGGCACCCGCGAGCAATCCGGCGCCAGCCGCCTCACGATCCAGCGCCCCTCCAGCCGCACATACGGATCCTTCGCCCGCACCGTATGGTCCAGCGCATCCTGGTAAAAAATCTCCTTCATCTTCCCCTTAGGATCACGCGCCCAGGTGTAGGCCGACACCGTCAGCCGCTTCGCCTCCCGCGCGATCTTACCCCCATCCCAATCCGCCACCGCCACATACCGCTGTCTCCCCAGACTCCCCAGCCCCGCGATCCGGTGACATAGGGAATACTCCATGCACGTCCGAGGCAGCAGCAGCTCCAGCGCCTTCGTCGCCCCCTTCGGCGGCTCATTCCTGCACGCCGGCAAAGCCTCAATTTTCGTCCAAAAAATCGCCGGGTCACGCAGATCGCTCATCGCCAGCTCACGCAGCCAGTGATGCATCTCCCCCAGCACAAACGGCTTCCCCCCCGCCTTCAACCCCTCCCGGTATCCTTCCAGGATCGCATCGCACGCCTGCGCCGCCGTTATCTTCAAATGCCCCTCCTCAGTCGCAAAATGCGCGCTCACAGCCAGCCGCACCAGGTCCATCGTGAAAGGCATGTGTGCCACTTCGTCAAAGTCATTGATCCCCCACACCAGCCGCCCCTCCGCATCGCGCCACGTCCCGAAATTCTCCACATGCAGATCCCCCACCGCCAGCACCTTCATCACCCTCGCCGCCTCGGGACAAATCTCCGGCCACACCTGGCACCACCGGTAAAACGTAGCCCGCAAAAACATAAACGCCGACTCCTTCATCCGTTCATGCTTCAGCCTCAGGTCCGCCGGGATCAGCGGCATCCTCTGCCCCAGCCATTTCTCGTACTGCCGCGTAGCTTTGATGATATCCATAATTCGATTTCGTGGTTGCTTCGTTTACTTCAAAAGATCGTCAGACTTGAATTCACCGGTCTTTTCTTTCGTGAAATAAGACACCCTGTATCCCGGTACAAATTTATAAGTGGTATCGAACTTGAGCGGATCCGGCAATGGCGAGACGTCCGTCAATGTCCATACCTGCTTGAGCGTTACTTGGTGCGTGCCTGCGGCGTATTCGTAATAAGTGACTGTCTTCGGCAGGTTGGAATTACCAAAAGTCTCTTTGCTCGCAGTCAGCTCCGAAGTTATTCCAGCCGGATCGGTGCGTCCGGCCGCGCTCCACGTGCCGGTGACTTTGATGTAGCCCGGAGTTAATGCAGGTTTATTCAGATAAACATCGACCCTGTCGCGGTCGGTTGATTCAAAGGTAACTTGTAACACATTGTCGTTTTCACTCACTTTAACAGGCTTGGGTGATGGTGACAATTCCCGCAGCGCCAGCGCGGGATCCCCCTTCATTATGCGTCCTAAAGTATCCTCCGCCGACTCGTCGTCGATTTGAACGGTGCGCCGCTCCACTTCCACCATGGCTCGCGATCCATCCCCAGCCGCAAAATAGTCCACCTCCAAATTCTTGTCCCGGCCAAGAAATCCCTGTTCGCATATATACTTTTTAGGCGAAACATATGAGAGGATGAAAACGACATCCGAATGCGTCCCGGTGGTGGCCGAGGCAATCGTGGAATTCAAGATATTGGTAATCTCTTCCCGCTCGCGCGTCCCCTCCTTGAGTTTGCTGATGTCGTTCTTCAACTTTGCAATCGACTTCTCGATCGTCGCTTTTTCGGGGTAAAAATCCTGGCTCACATTCCACTCCATCTTCATGGGGCCCGCTGTCGCAAGATACTTCTCCAGCGCATCATCGCCAGCTGCAAAAAGCTTCCCCGGGCTCGCAACAAATCCCCACAACACTGCGGATGCTATCCAGGCTATTGCGTGCATAGACGGCTTCATCATAATAGGGGCAACCCTCCCATTCTGGCAAATAATCCAAGCATGTCATGCACATTCAACACCGGATCAATCGATGTTTAACACAAGCACCCGGATCGATCCGATTGCTCCCCCGATGGCAACGCCATCACAGCCACAGCAGCCGGGGATTGAGCGAGGCGCGAGCGACATCCCCGGAAACAAGAAAAAATAAAACCCGATCCTGAAGGGATTGAAGCCAGCTTCTCCACAACATCCCAGCGTGGCATTCAAAAGCCCATCGTTGTAGCCACGTCCCTGTGGGACGTCTTAACCGCGACCACAAACACAAACTCGCCATTTCACCGAAATCTCCCACCCGCATCCCTCTCCCTCAATTCCACAGGGATTGCGCCCACTACGACAGTTGGACATTCACCCTCTCTTCATCCTGTTAATCCCGTCTAAAAATCCTCTTCTCTTTGCGCCCTTCGCGTCCTTCGCGGTTAAAAATCTGCTACCGCTTCCCATTCCTCACCGCCCCGAAATGCACCGCAAGAAGCAACCCC
>JBAVPB010000259.1:0-6261 GCA_049692655.1 Chthoniobacteraceae bacterium
CCCTGGGCCAGGAACCCCATTTTTTCCATCAGCGAAAATTCCGTAGGGTCCTTGCCTTCCATGAAACGGGAGAAGACCTTTTCAAGCAGGCCGTAGCTCTGGCGGTTGCCACGCAGGAACTTGTCCCGCACGAATGCGTACATGGTATTGTAGAGGCCGTGGGAGAGGGCAAGGGGAGTGCCGCCGCTGCCATGCATCACGCATTCGCCAAGTTTTACTTTGTTTAAAAACTCCGCGATTGATCCGCTGCCTTTTGTTTCTGTGAATGCAGATGCAGGGAAGATGCCGCCGTGATCGTCCGAACCGGCAGTGAGGATTTTTTTCCAAGGTTCGGGATGCGTGGGTTCCATGCCCTGGCGCCCTGCAAATTCAGAAATTTTCTGCGGCGTAAGGCCTGAAAGAACGAATTGCAGCGTTTCACTGAAAAGCGCATCGCGCAGGCCATTGATGCCCTCGAAAGTCTTGAACAGGAGCACGAGCTTTTCAAAATGAGCGAGGCTCAGTTTTTCATCGACCCTATAGAAAGGGTGGGCGACGGAGTGCGCGATATCTTGTTGCGCGAGATATTTTTGAAGATTGTAGATGTTTTCGCGGAGCGACTGGATTTCAGCGTACTGCGCCTCGGTGATTCCCCATACCAGAAGATGCACCTGGCAGCGGTCCTCAGGAAACCACGTCGATACCTGCTCGCTGATGAAAACGCCGGGTTTGTCCGCAATCTCGAGGCACCCTTCGATCCTATTGTGATCGGTGATGGTGACAAAATCCATGCCGCGCGCCCTGAGCGTATTGTAAACGGCTAGCGGTTCGGAATAGCTATCTGGAAAATCGAATCGCCGGGCGATCCATTCCGCCGAACGATCGCTGAATTTTGAGTGAATATGAAGATCAACCTTGGACATGGCCGTGTATTGGATCGGAATGGAAACCTGAATGCGAGGAGACCCACTCCCAATAGGTCATTGGCTCGCGATCTTCAAGAGCGAGCGTGATATATTTGTTAATCTGCCGCCAGATCGCGGTGTGGTCGAGGTCGGGCGGATGAATACTCACACGCAGCAGGGGATTGGTTTTGAGCCTGCGAAAAAGTGAGGCGTTCCATACAAGGCTTGCCGCACGGCGCCAGGCGGAGCGCACGCTGTAAACCATGGAGATGGCGTCGTGTTTTGTTCCAGTAGGGAGGTGGAGAACGTTGCCGAGGCGCGTGGTATAGGCGATCTCCGCCTTGCGAAGCGCCTGCTCGCCTGCATCACTTAAAAGCCACGCGGGAGCGATGAAGCCGGGGGGATGAAAGCCGATAGTCGCAAATTCCTCGTGGGCCCTGGTGAGCAATTCTGTCGCGCGCTTTTCATCGATGTCGTAGAACTCCCCCTCATCGGCGGTGTAGGTGCGCGTCATCATTTTTTGCCACGGACTCTCCGCCTGTCTGCGTTCGCGCTGATGTGTGTAGCCGTGGATGATGATCTCGTGCCCGGCCTGACCTTGGGTGACAAGCCAGTCGCAAAATTTCCTGTCATCGAGAAAATGTCCCCGCAAATGGTGATTCGGTATCACGAGCAGCGAACAATGCCTGACTCCCCATTTCTCGAGCGCGCTGAGAATGGTGCGCGACGCCTCAAACGTAAGCGGCGAGACGTCGTGGATGGAGACGACCAGCGAGCGTGATGGCAAAGTGGCTTGCATCGTTCAGGCGCGGCGTTTGAGAAAATGCATCGCGATCAAGAGCGCGGACATGGCAAGCGACGCGTAGGCCAGCCACTGGCCGTGCCGCACATAAAATGTCAGCGGGCCGTTCACCGGCACATTCACGCTGCCGAACAGGATCCCCTCCACAAACGAGTCCCCCTTTTCGGAGCGCAATGTCTGCCCGACCCTGCCTGAAGTGTCAATGAAGCACGTTACGCCCGTATTTGCGCAGCGTATCAGCGGCCTGCGCGTCTCGACTGTGCGGAAAACAGCGTGGGCGAGTTGCTGCTCTGCCGCCGCTGATTTCAGGAACCAGCCGTCGTTTGTGATGTTCACGAGCGCCTGCGCGCCATTCAGCACGAAATGGCGTGTCAAATCCCCGAGCGTGTCTTCAAAGCAGATCAAGGCGCCGAGTTTGACAGGCGGATTTTGCATTTGCAGCACATTATATTCGGTCCCGGGGCGGAAATCGCCGGGAACGAGATCGCCAGCGAGCTTTGCAAAAAGCGGGAACTCATGGCGCGCCGGGATGTATTCGCCGAATGGCACGAGGTGCATCTTGCGATGCGTCTGCGGCTTTTTGCCGTGCTCGGTCAGCAGCACCGCCACGTTGTAATCCCCATCCTTGTCGGAATCGAGCGTGCCGAGCAGGAAGCTGAAGTCCCCCTTCGCCGCCAGGTTCTCGACAAAATCATAGTTCTCCTGGTCCGCAAACATCCCGCGCGGAGTCGCCGCCTCCGGCCATAGGAGCAACTGCGGATTCATTGCGATCGCCGTATCGGTGAGCCCCTGGTAGCGTTGCAGGATCTTGTCCTCAAACTCGTAGTTGAATTTCTCGTTCTCCGGCACATTCGCCTGCACCGCCGCCACGCGCAGCGGGATCGTTTCCTCACGTTGCATCACCGCATGCACGCCGTAGGCAAAAATGACGCCTACCATCGCCACTGTGAGCGTGAAATCATAATGCGGCCGCACCTTGCCGGAGCGCACTTCCTGCACAAACCGCCGCACCGTCAAAGCGGCGATTACATTGCACATCACCACCATGAACGACATCCCGTCCACGCCCGTAATATCCGCTATCTGGATGAGCAGGATGTTCGCATGCAGCGCCACGCCGATGTTATTCCAGCCAAACCCGCTGAACACCGTCCCGCGCAGCCATTCCTGTCCCACCCACGCTGCCGCGCAGATCACGCCGAGCCGCAGATTATGCCGCGAGCTCAGGAATTTCGCCGGTTCGCTCCCAGCGGGAAACGCCACGCAACCTGCGAACCAGCCCCACAGCCCGAAGTAGAGCGCCAGGTAGCACATCAACCCGAACCACGCCAGGAAGCCCAGCACGCGCGGCTCCATGAGCCCCGTCACCGTCGTGAGCCAGAAAAACGTGATGCAGAAAAAAGTCACGCCCGTGCAAAAACCAAGCCCCGCTTTCTTCAACCACACACGCCTTTCCGTCGCGCCATCGTCAGGCGAAAACCAGAGCGCCCATAGCAGCGGCGTCAGCGCCACCCAGCAAAGCCAGCTCTGGTCGAAACGTGGAAAGCAGAGCGCAATCAGCACCCCGCTCGACATCGCCGCGACCCACGGGGAAATTTTCCGCACCAGCCCGCGCCCGGTCATTCGCGGCGTACGCGGCGGCTGCGTTTGACTTGTTTGCGACGCGGGTCGATCGCATCCTTCAACTCGCGCGAATAGCCCGAGTTCACATGGAAGTTCGCGATTTTTACGTCGTCCAGGCAATGCAGCGCGCGTTTGTCGGCGTTCACATAGCCGAGCATGATCAGCCCGCGCAGCGTATCCAGTAACTCCGCCTCCTCCAGCCCGCGGATGCGTTCTACCAGCGTTTCCCCGTCTATTGCGGTGCCGCCGAGGCCCATCGCCTTCAATACCGTCACCTCACCGCCATCGAGATGGATTTCACTCATATAAAATTAATTCGTAAAAACTGCGCCGGCGATCCTAGCGGGACAGCCGTTCGTCCGCATCACGCTGCAACCACTTCCAGAGCTGGTCAAGAGAACTTTGCACCTCTTTTTTAATGCCGTCCAACTCCTCCGTGGAAAATTTCCTGCCCCCCTCCGGGTCCTGGTGGGCAAACATGTAGAACTTGATCTTCGGCTCCGTCCCGGAAGGGCGCACCGCCACCCTTCGCCCGTCCGCCAGCTCCAGGATCAACATCCGCTCGGAGGGAATCTTGTCCCCCTCCACGTCATGGAAAGTCTCCGTGGCGAAATTCTTCAGCCCCGTCACCGCCACGCCTTCCACGTCCTTCGGCGGCGTCGAGGCATAGGAATCAGCCAGCTTCTTGATCTTCGCCGCCCCCTCCGCCCCCTCGAAAGTGAGCGAGCCGTTCTTCTCCAGGTAAAATCCAAATTCCGAATAAATCTCGTCCAGCAACCCGTCGAGCGTCAGCCCCCGGGACTTCGCATACGCCGCCACCTCGGCAAACATCGCCGCCGCGCCGTTCCCATCCTTGTCGCGCACGAAATCCGCCCCGCTGTAGCCGTAGCTTTCCTCACCGCCAAAGACATAGTAGCTCGAGCTTTCAAGACGCAACGCGCGCGTCTCCGCCTCCGGCAGCGTGCGGTAATTTTTCTTCACATCCGCCTGCAGCGCATTCTCATACTTGCCGAGTTTTTCGCCGATGTATTTGAACCCGGTCAGCGTCTCCACGCAGCGCAACCCGTATTTCAGCGCGATCGCCTTTTGCAGATCCGTCGTCACAAAAGTCTTGATGATCACCCCCCGGCTCGCGTTCGCAGGCGTCAGCACCCCATTGTCAAACAACGTTTTCGCCCGGTAGTAGGCCATCAGCGAGCCGATCTGGTTCCCCGTGAAAAGCTGCATCACGCCAGCGGCGGTCCGTGCCGCCACGCCCATGCGGTCGCAGTCCGGGTCGGTCGCGATCACCAGGTCCGCCTTCTCCCTGTCGGCCTGCTCCACCGCCATTTTCAGCGCCTCGGCATTCTCCGGGTTCGGCGATTTTACCGTCGGGAAATTCCCGTCCTTCACATCCTGCTCCGCCACCGTGCTGAAGGTGAACCCGAGCTTCTTGAACATCGGCCGGATGATCTCTCCCCCCGTGCCATGGATCGATGTATAGACAATCTTCAGCCCTTTCTCCTTCGCCACCATCTCCGGTTGCAGCACCAGCGTTTGCAGCCGCTCCATATAGGCATCATCGACCTCCGCGCCGAGCGCCTGCAATGCGCCCTGTTTGGAAGCCTCCAGCGGCTCATACACGTCCGATTCCACCGCGTTCACCTTGGTGATTATCCCGTTCGCGTGCGGCTCCACCACCTGCGCCCCGTCGGAAAAGTAAACCTTGTAGCCATTGTCATGCGGCGGATTATGGCTCGCCGTGATCACGATACCCGCGCTCGCGCCAAGATACCGCACCGCAAACGAAAGCTCCGGCGTCGAGCGCGGCGCCTCGAAAAGAGCGGCATCACACCCATTCTCCACCGCCACCTTCGCCGCGCACTCCGCAAAATCCCGCGAGAAATGCCGCGTATCATGCGCGATCACGATCTTCGGCCGCCCCGGCAGATTCTTCTTCGCCGTCCACTCCTTCACATACGCCACCAGCCCCTGCGTCGCACGGCTGATATTGAAAAAATTCATCGAGTTCGTCCCCACGCACGGATGTTCCGGGCAGTCCGTCTCCGCCTTCCCTCCCCGCTCCGCAGCCGTCACCACCTTGCCGATCGTCCGCCCGCGCAACCCGCCCGTGCCAAATGCCAGCGTGCGGAAAAACCGGTCGTTCAGCTCCTCCCAAGCGGCAGCCTTCACCAGCTCATCCACGCTTTGCGCGTAGAGCGGCGAACTGCTGTGCGCCAGCAATTGGAGGATGTTTTTTGCGCTGCTCTCCAGCAATTTGCCGGACTGCACCGCGCCATCGAGTTGCAATTTTAGATCGCTCATTCGCCCGCAATCCTAAAAATCGCGCGCCAGGATTGCAAACTTATGTTGGAAAAGATGAAACTGGCAGTCTGTGGCCGGATATGTCCAGCCGATCACGCCCAAGAATTCTTTTTTTGACTTCTTCCCACGATGATCCGGCGTTCGGATCTTTCTTGTGATCCTCCAGCCTGCGATCCAATTCCGTCCGCTGCGCATCAGTAATTGAGGAATTCATTTCATTTAAAAGGACATCTAAAAAGTAAGCCAGTTTTCCACAGATTTACACAAATTAAAGAAAGAGACCTCTTGGAAAAATCTGCGTAATTTGCGGACAAAATGATTTTATAAATGCTTCTAAGCCCTTTTACGCGCAAGACCCGCCTTGGCCCCGTCGGCAAGAAATTGAATGGCCGCTGGCAACTCACGCAATGTGCCGATGATCGCGTCCGTTTTTACATGCGCCCCCCACACTGCATTTCTCACCCATATCGTCTTCATTCCGGCCCGTGCAGCTCCTTCTATATCCGCCTCGGGGTGATCCCCGACGAAGATCGTTTCCCCGGGAAGCACCTCCAGCCGCTTGCATGCGCGTTGGAATATCTCCGTTTCCGGCTTTCGGATTCCCTCTTCCTCCGAAATGAGGATCGTGCCAAGGAATTGCTCGATCCC